>CAVZMS010000128.1:0-18602 GCA_963776085.1 uncultured delta proteobacterium | reverse complement strand
TTGTTTCTTTCCTATGCCGGCAATTTTCCTTTTTGAGTTTCCATTCCTTTCCCGATCCTTCCATTTCATAGGTAGCACCGTCCAACTGGAGGGTAACCGAACGGGCGGGGGTGTTTGTGCCGGCGGTTATAAGGAAGTCATCCCCGGCATAGCCTTTAGCAGGTTCAGACTGTATCTTTACGATATTGATTTCGCCTGCCTTTATGGAAATTATGCCTCCCTTGGGGTGGCCTTCCACCCCGGCATCATTAACGGCTACAATGGAGAAGGTCACACTCCCTGGCTTCATCGACCTTTTGCTTCAGGGACCAGTCGGTTCCGGAACCTGTCATATCATAACGTTTGTCGGCGATAATCAGGGCGACCTTTTTTGCTGAGGCATCTGTTTTGGCAGTGAAGCTGAACTCATCTCCTGCCTTGTCCCTTTTGGGGACTGACCGAGGCGGTTGCAACACTCACCATGCCTGTAAGCGGTGTTAGGGTTATAATCTCCCCTGTTTTAGACCCTCCTTCAACGTCATCTTCATTTATGGAAAATACCTTGAAGGAAGATGGGCCGACATTGGCTACCTTTATGCTGTGTTTCCACTCGGTACCCTCGCCGTCCATGAGATATTTTTTACCGCCTAACTCAACATATACCTCAGAGGCGGGGCGGCTTGTAACCGCCTCGATAATAAAATTGTCGCCCGCGTAACCCTTTTTCGGGTTAACATACGCGTCGGTTATATTTATGGCAGGAGGTGATACGACCCGGGTTATAATAGTCTGACCTCCCTTTTCCATAGTGCTATCTTTAAGCCTGCCGCGCACCAGCCTTGTTCCGGCCACCTGGCGGACCTGGAATATAATATCTTCCTGAAAGATAAGGTTTTCCAGGTCAATGACCTTAAACCAGTTGTCCATCAATGCCTTGCGGAAATAGTATGTAAAAAGACCATACCCTTCCGTCTTTTGACTGCCGGGCCAGTGTTTGTCTCCAAAGGATATAACCTCCCTGGATGTTTTTTGTGCCTGTTCCCTGATCTTTTCCGTGTATCGCAGGTCATAGGGAGAGAGCGCGATAGATGTCGGCTTTAACAATGTTTTTGAAAAGAGAGAGTCGGTCATTACGGCGACGTTCTTTGCCTTGAACTTTTCATTGGCAAGATATTCCTTGCAGATATCCGAATGCTTCAGCCATGTCACCTTTAACTTTTTATTGGCGTCCTTGGGGATCCAGTAGGTCTCTCCCTCCTCATCCTCGGCGCTGTGTCCGGAATAAAAGATCAGAAGGTTATCGTTATCGGTCAACTGGCTTACATATTTATCCAGAGCGGTTACGATGTTTACCAGGGTAGGCTTTTCTTTTGTGTCATCCGTCAGCAATGTGACATTTTCTCCTTTGAAATTATACTTTTCAGTTAGGATCCTTGCTATCTCCTTGGCGTCCTTTGGAGGACTTTCCAGTTTGGCCCATTCGTCATAGCTCCCTATCCCGATAATCAGGGCATGATTTACTCCGTTATCAGGGACTATTTCTGTTGAGAGGGCGAAAAGCCCTTCATTGGCCATACTTGACCAGAGTAGAATAATTAGGAAAGATGATGTTAATATGATCGATCTCGGAATGTTCATCACCCTTTAACCTTTTTAGGAGTTGCTTATTACGAGGCAATATGATAGAAAAAATTATCCATTCCGCCCCAGCTCAGTCTGAACGGAAGACTTATGGCTTGGGTTGGTTGATACGCTGAATTTCACCTCGCTTATGACGGAAAAAGTGATGTTGTAAACTAAAGTAAGATAAAGTAATTTTATAGAATTTATTTTGAAAACTGTCAAGAGACATTTGCCTGTTAAATTAGAGAATTTTATGGCATGTATAATATGGCTTGACAGATCGGTTCTCTTTCAACTAATGTAAAAATGTAATACCTAAACCGGATGCTGGATACTGGATGCTTGATGTAAAAACAATTTATTATCAAGAATCCAGTATCCAGCATCCAGTATCAGCGCAATTATTTCGCTTAGGGCTTAATCTCTTTTTTATCCATCTCATTATGTGAGTATAAATGGATTCAAGTGGTAGAATACACCAGCAGGTGAAAGTGGATCGGATTACAGCGTCAGGTGTCTCGGATGTCGGGCGACTCCGGACCGAGAATCAGGACGCCATATATCTGGACAAAGAGGGGCATTTTGTACTCCTTGCCGACGGAATGGGGGGACATGAACGAGGCGCTGAGGCAAGCCGCACCATTATTGAGATCCTTCAAGAATACCTTCAGCCGGAAAGGATATTAGCAGAGCTCAAGGATATTACCAATGTTGAGGGTGCTCCAGCCGAGATAATCTGTCTCTTTTCATTGGTCGACAAGGGTGTTAATAAGGCAAATAAGGTCCTGTATGAACGCAACAAAAAGATCGGGTTGGAGCGGTATATGGGGGCAACCCTTGTTGGTATGGTCCCTGTTTCAAAAGAGCATGTGATGTGGTTTCATGTTGGAGACAGCCGGTTATATCGCTGGAGGGACTCCATTCTCAAACTCCTTACAAGGGATCACTCCGCCTATACCGAATGGGTGCGTGAAGGGCGTTTGGGAAAAGAACCCGCAAAGAATATTGTCACAAGGGCTGTCGGGCCAAAGGAAGGGGTCGTGCCTGATATTGAATGGGAAGCATGTCAGGAAAAGGATACATATATCTTATGCAGCGACGGTCTGCATGATATGCTGTCGGATGAAGAGATTGCGGATATCTTAAAAAACAATGATGATGTCGACGACATTGCGGTAAGGTTGGTGGATGACGCGATTGATGCGGGCGGCAAGGATAACACCAGCGTGGTTGTTTTAAGAGTTTGATCTGGAGAAGAAACATAAATAATCATTAATAGGGATACAGCATGGTTAGGGAAAATGTAACTCTGGCGATCCTGTTCGCCGATATTGCAAAGAGCACCCATCTTTATGAGACATTAGGCAATAAAACAGCTCAAAGTCTAATAGGCGCCTGCCTGTCTCTGCTTTCCAAGGTGACAGTTATGCATAACGGCACGGTGATCAAGACAATCGGTGACGAGATAATGTGCACCTTTCCCAGCGCGAATGATGCCGTGGAAGCCGCAATAGCTATGAACAGGGACCTTGAGCGATTGACCATAAGCAATATGCCGGGTGTTGCTCCTCCTAACATCTATGTAGGCATTCAGTTTGGTCCGGTTATACGTGAAGATAATGATGTCTTCGGGGATGCTGTTAATGTTGCGGCCCGCATGGTGGCTATGGCCAAACAAAGACAGATTATTACCACGGATGATACAATAGCGGCTTTATCTAATAAGCATAAGAGCGCAGCCAGAGTCATTGATAAAACTACGGTCAAAGGCAAAAGCGGTGAGATGAATATCTATGAGGTTATATGGGAACAGAAGGATGCGACTGTGATGGTTGACGAATCCCTGGACGCCAGGAAGATAGAGTCACGGATGGAGCTGAAATTTCAGGGCCTAACAATCGAGATTGATCAAAATCGCCCCAGTGTCACCCTGGGACGCCAAAATCATAATGATGTAGTTGTTAATGACGAGCGTGTTTCTCGGACCCATGCGCGAATTGAATATCGCCGCGGAAAGTTTATATTGATTGACCAGAGCACTAACGGCACTTTTGCGCTTATCCAGGGCAAGAAAAGCATTATCCTTAGAAGGGATGAGGCCACGTTGCTAGGGAGCGGAATTATAGGTCTTGGACGAGAGGTTACCGAACAATCACCAGTTGTTATTCATTATTCTATTCAGCTTTGCTAAAGGCCCTAATCCCCTATCCTGCCAGTACCCGCGTTACACTAAAACCCACTTTCAGTTTACATATTTCTCACCATATATAGTATATTACTTGACTTATTTATCAACATAATGTATAAAAATAACTAATTATTACTTGAAAAACAGGAGGGAAGCTATGAAATTATCCCTTTTAATATCTAAAGTATTAGCGATAAGGATCTTTCTTTTAGCTCTGCCGATGATGTTCATTACTATTGAGACCGGTGACTGCAATGAAGATAGATATTATACTATTCATCTGGCATCTTTTAAAGAACTTCAAAACGCTAACAGTTTTGTTAATGCGATGACCAACAAAGGAAAATTAATTTTTTGGAAAAAGGCCGATGTCCAGGGGAAAGGAGAATATTACAGGGTTTACCTGGGAAAGTACAAAAACAGGGACGAGGCTGTTGAATTCTGGAAGATACTAAAGGAAGAGGGAGCGGTCAGTTATTTTGGGGTTTATGAATTCAGAGAGGAGCCTATATCGGAACCAATAGGGGAGCTACCTGATGTTACCGAGATGGAGGAAACAGATATGCTCCAGGCCTCTATCCCGGGAGCGGAGGAAGGGCGTTTTGTGGATAATGGGGATGGTACTGTCACGGATAGAAAAACAAATCTGATGTGGATAAAGAATGGATGGAGGATTGACTTTTTTTCAGCCGTTAATTGGGGGGACGCAATAAAAAAGTGTGAAGGATTCAGGTATGGTGGATATACAGATTGGCGACTTCCCACTATAAAGGAATGGAAAAGCCTGCTGGATAAAAACAATGAATATCCTGCCCTGGTTGAGCCCAACCCCTTTGAAAATATTATTATGCATATGCCCTATTGGTCCAGGACCGAGTTTAATTCGAGCCTTAGCGGCTCGTTAGAAACTACTAATCGCGCCTATACCGTAATGCTTTATTATGGTCGGATTAGCCACCAGGGTATAAATAAACTTGCATTTATTATGCCTGTTCGTTCACTAAATTAAGTTCTATTCAACGTCGGTTTTTATAGTGAACATTAAATAACTGGGCATCTTGACCACAGCCATTCCCATATATGTCCGACTGCTGGACATCTGTATGCCTGCTTTCATAAATATGGATACTTATTTATGTCGTTCACTATAGATATTCTCTATATGGTCACTGATTATTCCTTATGGGCAGAAAAATGGTAACTGTGGTCCCACCGGACGGCTTACTTGTGATTTTTATCTCTCCATGATGATTTGCTACAATCTGGTGTACCATTGTTAAACCCAAGCCTACCCCCCTTGTCTTGGAGGTCACGAAAGGATCATAGATAGAATCTATCTCTTCTTCGGCTATACCTGAGCCGGTATCTTTTACTATTATAAGGATCCTATGATCATTATCTTTGTTTACAGTTAATTCTATTCTACCGTTATCATGCATTGATTCCAGTGCGTTTTCGATTATGTTGGACAGTGCGATAATTAGTTGTGATGGGTCCATATCTATCAACGGCAGATCATTATCGAAGGACCTAACTATTTCCACATTCTGCTTGTATGCCAGAGGTTTGAATCTATTTAAGACCTTATCAATCACAGATTCCAAATTACCAGGATGCAGGGAGGCCGATTGCACATCAGCAAATTCATGTACCTTCCTGACCAACCTTTCCAGGCGGGCAGTCTCTCCCAATATGATGTCAATATATTTCTTAACTTCAATATTGTCGTTTGACAGATTCTTTATCCTTTGAGTAAAACCGCCTATTACCGTAATCGGATTTCGTATCTCATGGGCCACACCATTGACCAGATTACCCATGGCCGCCAGGCGTTCGGTTCTGATTAACTTCTCCTGGGTTATCTTTAATTCCTGGGACGTCAGTTCAAACTTTTGCTCAAGGCGTTGATATAGCTTTGCATTCTCTATTGCCACGGCTATCTGATGAGACATGCTGGTCAGAATTTCAAGATCGGCGTTACTGAATGGTTCTTGGGATTTTTTATTCAGGACCTGAATAGCCCCTATGGCTTTACCCCTTAAGGTCAACGGGACACATATTAAAGACCTTGTGTTAAAGCCGGTTATCTTGTCATATTTATCGCTGAACTTTTTCTCATCACGTACATCATTAACCATAATGGGCTGACATGATTTCACAACCCAGCCGGCTATACCCTCTCCCACTTTGAGCCTGATACTTTTTACAGGGTCCTTTTTTTCACCTCTGGCAAGCCTGATGAATAATTCGTCATTCACTTCATCTAATTCATAAATGGAACTAGCCTCGGCATTAATGAATTCCTCCGCCCACTTCATTGCATTGTTAAGGACACTCTCTATTTGGAGGGAAGAATTGATCAGGGCACTGAATTTAAGAAGGGTGGAAAGTTCACGATGATATAAATTTTCCTTGATGTCGTTTTCCATAACGTGTTCATCTTATTTAAAAGGTGATGAATAGAATACAACTTATCAGAGTATAGGGTTCAAGGAGTCGAGGGTCCCAGGGTTCGAGCGAAATACTTAAGAATTAAATTGAAGGCACTCGACCCCTTGAATCTCGAATCCTTGACCCCTTTCTAATAACAAAATATAGAGGATTTTGAAGAGATAGGCAATCTCTTTTAAGGCCTGAAACCCTAAAACAGAGGTGTAAGCTTAAGGACTCACGCATGAGTTCCTCCTTACGGCACTACCAGCCTTTATGCTTACAGCCTAATTGGTTGAGCGGTTAGGTTAAATATTACGATATACTTTGCTAAAGAATATGATATATTCATATTAGAATATAAGGGTTTAGGGGTCGAGGGTTCAAGGGCAGAGCGCATGGCGTACGGCGCCTAGCGCAGAGGGATTGAATGTTGAATGTCCAATATTGAATAATGAATTTAAGTGAAGAAAAAAACTTTAATATTCAACATTCCTTATTCAACATTCTGAATTCTTTCTGCTGACTTCTGGCTCCTTTGTCCTTACCCACGAATCCTTGAACCTTAGATCAATATCCATGTAAAGACATAAGGAGGATATTATTGAAAATACTTTTAACCAATGATGACGGAATTCATGCGCCTGGGTTGAGTGCCCTATACGCCGAGCTTAATGGGGATTTTGACTTGTTTGTCGTGGCCCCTGAAACAGAGATGAGCGCTGTGGGCCATGCCATTACGTTAGACTCTCCGTTGAGGGTCAAGGAGGTATATAAAAACGGATCATTTTTTGGAATTGGTGTGAGTGGGACTCCGGCAGATTGCGTAAAGATCGCGGTGCAGGAACTATTGGAAGAGCCTCCTGATATCATTATTTCCGGTATTAACATGGGCGCTAACGTAGGTGTTAATGTCCTATATTCAGGGACGGTTTCAGCCGCAACGGAAGGGGCCTTTTTGGGGATAAGATCTGCCGCCATATCACTCAGTACGCGAAAAGACCCCGATTTTACCTTTGCCGCGCGTTTCAGCAGAGAAATCATACGATTTATAATTGAAAATGATCTAAAAAACGGCACAGCACTGAACGTGAATATCCCTGCGGTTCATGCAGGCAGAATAAAGGGGGTCTCCATTACAAGACAGGGACTTGGTAGACTGAAGGAAAGGTTTGAGCGTCGAATCGACCCTCGTGGAAACGTTTATTATTGGCTTGCCGGGGAGATCCCTGTGAAAGAAGAGATTTACGATTCCGACTCTAATGCCCTTAAAGAGAAGAGGATCACTATCACGCCCATCACTTTTGACCTAACATGCAAGGAAGAGATGGAAAGGTTGCGGACTCTTCCTCTGCCTGACTATAGAATATAAATGGTTGGTCTGCGCCTCGAATCAAAAAAGCGGTAAACCGAGAGTGTAATATTGAGGCGAGAGCCGATACTGGATACTGGTCACTGGATACCGGATAATAATTGATCTATCCAGCATCTAGCATACAGGATCCAGTATCAGCATAATTCTTTATACTTTGATGTTAGGACATCATGGGCCTTTGGACCACAGTTGAGAATGAGGTCAAAGGCGGAGAGGTTTGGGATAAAATCTCCCCAAAGTTGAGGGTATATCGGATTCGGAAGGTTGAAGAAAATTAGCCTTATCCCGGCATCTCTGAACAGGTCGGCATCAATGTATCTCTTTGCAGGGCCCTGGGAAAGGAATGAGTCGGCCTTAAGCTTCCTGCAGATCTCAATGAGGAGTCGGCTGCCCTTTGCATCTATTCCGAGTTCACTAAGGAGCACAATCCTTGTATTGATCCGGAGATGCTCCATAAGGTATCTCAATATAGCGAGGTTCATGTCGATAAGCTTATTGAATTCCGATGAAAAGATCTTTTCAATAAAAATTAGATGATCCCTTAAATAAGGGGCATTTTCATAGGCATTTTTAAAACTGGCCAGATGCTTTTTAGGCCAGCGGCCCTCCTTGCATATCATTACTTCATTTATCTTTTGTAATCCCAGCCCTTTTTTCCATACCGGAATCGTCATCCATAGTGTCCCCTGGTCATATTTGAGACGATTTCTTGTCAACCATGTTGTGCCCCTGGGGAACTGGACCGAATCCAGGATAATAAAGATATCCGATAAAAGGATCTTAAGAAAGAGACCTGGAAATGGAGAGAAATATGGCTGATTCGCTGATAATATCATTTTATTGTCCAGAGGACATTTTACTGCTGAAATACTTTTTGCACTACAATAATGGGTTGTCCGATCAGGATTTTGCGTCTAATATTGATTTAATGTCCCACGGGGATCTCTTTTCAGAGGCGAAAATTTTATAAGCAAGGAATCAGCGTAAGGATGACGTCAGGCGGGCGGCGAGTTTCCGAGTAGATAGCTGGTCTTCAGTCCTTGTGAATCTGGTCGGGAGCCCTCCGCCCGCCTTGCTGTGCATTATGCAGAACCCTGGGAATTGAACGGTTTCGCCTTCGAAAAGAGATCCCCGTGGGACATATCTGCAGTTAAATTTTTACGCAAAATCCAAACAGGACACCGCTGACTGATGGCCAATATATGCCATGCGTTATGCGGGGATTAAACGAGATATATACACCATGGAGATATCCGATTTTTTGAGATCCCTTAGAAAAGATTGAATCGCCCTTGCCGTTTCAGGATAGGGGTGCCCGATCCCTATCGCATATCCGGACCTCATAGCGAGTTTCTTAAGCTCATTAAGCTGGGAAAGAATGGCGGGTTCCACAGGATTATTATCCAAAAAGATATTTCTATAGGCAGTTGCCACATGCAATTTTTTTGCGGTCTTATATGCCATGGATAGGTTACTTGTAAGGCTATCGACAAAAAAAAGACCCTTCATCTTTATGGCTATAAGGGCATCTTCCATCTCCTTCTGACAGGAGGTGAACCTTGAACCCATGTGGTTGTTAATCCCCGTCACAAAAGGAATATCAGAGATATTTTCTCCTATAATACTGATTATTTTATCGGGATCATCTCCGACATATACGGCCCCGGGACCTGGATCGAGACTGGGATTAAACGGTTCCATAGGCTGGTGGAGCATGATTTCATGTCCCAGGGCATGAATCTCCTCTGCCAGAGCAGATGATTTGGCAAATCTTGGCAGGATGGCAAAGGTTATCGGGGCGCCGATATCAAGGAATTGTCTTAAGCGGGATCGGCTGGGGCCGATGTCGTCAATAATGATGGCTATTTTGGATTGGTTAATGGGCTCATCAGCGGCAAGTGCCCTTGAGAAACTACTCAGGCCCAGGACGCTTCCTGATAAAACAGCGGCACTTTTTAATAAAAAATCCCTTCTATCCATCTCCATTCTTTTTTTGCCATGTAATTATCTTGTTAGACCGAACTAATCTGATGGATTTGATCCCTTATACAACTTTTTGCGGATAGGTCAAGCAAAAATACTATATATTGTATTGCTTAGAATCAAAATTTTTTTAAGAGGGATTTTAAAAGGAAAATCGAATTGTGCTTTGGTTTTACTAAAAGCACATTATGTTGCGGTGGGGTATAATTTCTGGTTAACTGATACAATCTTTGAGTATCTTGCTATAGTCTTCTCCTCCAAGACCTGGGATACGTTCAGGTTGTATGCCAAGGCTAATCATTTGCTCAATTGTCTCTCCACTGAGGTCCGGGACAGATGTCTCAAGAAGTTCAAGGCCATTTTCGCTCTCAAATAAGACATCTTCGGGTATAGCAGGGATAAGGATTGATTGACTGGGTTGGATTAAAATGGAGGTATCAGATAGCCCCCATCTGAGCCATCCCGTTCCCTTAAGACCGGTATAGACCAGAAAACGGTTGCCATTTAATGAAAGTTCGAGAGAATCTCTGATATATAATTTACGAAGGATGAAATTAGGAGTCAAACCCATCCATTCTATTCGGTTATTATCTGAACGTGATTGTAACCTTCGAGATCGGTTTAGGGGATATTGGATTAAGATTAAGTATCTTTAAAGCCTCACCCAGTTGATATGACTCGATGCTATTTTTTACGCCTTTATCTTTTAGTTCAGAGAGGACAAAGGTGAGATTGGAATGTCTCTGAATCTCTAAAAGGGAAACACCCTTGCCGATAGAATGGATTCTTCCAGCGGGAATAGTATAGACTTCTCCTGTTTTAACGATGACGGCGTTCATTTGTTGTCGGAGCGCGCCTTTATTAAATGACTCTAGTATTGTTTTTTTACTGATTTTATCCCTAAAGCCTGAAAATATCTTTGCATCAGGTCCCGCGCTGAGTATGTATAACATCTTGTCCCTGCCGACCATGTTTAATCCATTTTTCAGGGTATAGGCGTCATCAGGGTGGACTTGGATTGAGAGGTTTTTTTTGGTGGAGATGAACCTGAGAAGGAATGGAAAAGGTTCTCTCGGATCAAGTTCAATCTCTTTACCCAGGAGGCGTTGTTGAAATTCTCCTACTAGTTCCCTAAGTCTTCGACCGGCCAAGATACCGTTAAGGGCGAGGCTTTCATAAGGATAGCAGGAAAGGCTCCAGATTTCCCCAACCTTGCCCGGCCAGCCGCCCCAGGCCTTTTTAACCCGGCTAAGGGATAGTTCAATGGGATAAAGTTGAACATCTTTGAAATTCATCTATGGTCTCTTTTTTATATTCAACTTTTTATCATCTTTATTAATCGATATCAAGCAGAAGCGAGGATCAATAAATGAATTAAACGCGGGATCTTGGATAATTGATAATTTTGACATTTAATTTTGGCACTATTATCGTCCCCTTAGGGGAATAGAGAAAAATTCTCGCCCCTTAGCCATCACGCGTACGGGATGGGAATTTACGCGGAAATGTAATAGAATTCGTTGAAGAAGCCCTTGAAGATATAGAGAGGCGTCTTTGCGAAGAGAATGATTTTCAGATTATTGACCATCGAATGGATATAGTCGGTTATTGCTCTAATTGTAAAAAGGAGGTTTGAGAGAGCAGAATCTTTTCTCAAGCTATCTTTTTCAGAAAGTCCTTTATCTTGTCCTTGATATACCTTATAACTTTTTCCGCCATACTCCTGTGGGCATATTGATTTTTTTCTTCAGGAGTCACATTTTCCGGATGGTGTTTTAATCGAATTTTAATAATGGCATTTAGGTCGTCTTGGATAAACATTTCATATATGAGGTATAAGGGAAAGAACCCGAATTCCCTCTTGGAGATAGAAGCTGCCCAGTCAACGATATAGGGCTTTCCATCATCTCCCAAAATAATATTTGGCGCCCTTTTGAGATCACAGTGGGCCAGACCACGTTCGTGAATATTATCCACCAACACCCTCAAGTCTTCGAAAAAGTTATCAGAGAGCTTCGCCACCGTTTCCATGGCTTCGATATTGTTACCAGGGATCGCCTCTATGACCAGCGCAAGACCGTCTATGGCGCGATAGAGTATCGGAACTCCCTTAAGGCCTTTTAACCTCTCGTATGCCTTCTTCTCTCTCCACACAAGGAATCGGCCTATCGTATTTCTGAAAAGGAACCCATTGAAGCAAAAGTCTTTCACAATAGCCCTTACGCCATCTTGTTCCAGGATCCAGATAACAGGGCTTGTGCTGGACGGCTTTCTTAGAATTCCACACTGCTGTTTGGGAATGTCCGATAGTTTTAGTGATTCAAACAAGTTTTATACCTTCTCAAATATTTTATTGTAAGGCAGCGATGTCCGGTTAGAATTTTGTATGATAAATGTTCATCATATCGTCAGGCGTTTTGGCGGCGAAGTTTCCGAGCATAAGCATAGCCGGTCCTATCTCCTGGTTAGTTCGGCTGGAAGCCCTCCGCCCGCCTTGCTGCGAGTTAAGCAAAATTCCGGGCACTGTATGATTTCGCCTTTGAAAAGAGACCCCTGCTGGACATGGGATCAATATCAGATGCGAAATTCTAACCTGACATCCCTGATTGTATAGGGATTTTAGAGGGGATATTTGGTTATTGTCAATTAATAAAGAAGAGTTTAAATGATTATATAATTTTTTTTTGCAAAGGCCGTTTTTATATGATAGTTAATACCTGTATCGATGATTCAGACTCTGGCTCAAGCTAGCTATAATATGAGTAAACAAGACAAGTGGAGAGATCACTATTCCGACCGGGCCAGGGAAGAAAAATGGCTTGCAAGATCCGTCTATAAACTGGAGGAAATCGACAGAAAGCACGGGATAATCCGTCGAGGTTTTCGCGTGCTTGATCTGGGCTGTTATCCAGGCTCATGGTCACAGTACTGTTTAAAAAAACTGGGAAGAAGGGGCGAGGTGGTAGGGCTGGATATTAAGGCGCCTGATCGTATCTCCGCTGAAAATTTTAGATTCATTAAAATCGATATCCTGAAGTTGGAAACCGGCTGGCTTGCGAGAGAAGTTGGGGAAACTGATGCGGTCATAAGCGATCTGGCTCCTAACACCACGGGTGTCAGCCTGGTTGATACAAGCCAATCTTTAGCCCTGGCTGAAAAGGCCCTTGAGATCGCCTTGGCTGTGTTAAAAGAAAGAGGCCATTTTCTATGTAAGGTCTTTGAGGGAGAAGATTTTAAGGCCTTCAGGGATAGGGCAGCAGGCTCTTTTTATCAGATAAGGCTTGTAAGGCCCACGGCAGTTCGTAAGAGAAGCCGAGAGGTCTATCTGCTTGGATTAGAATTAGTAAAAAAGTTGATTGGTTAAGTCTTTGATTGGCATGGTTGAAGCCGGAATATCTTTAGCTTTGCCAGATTGCTTGATAAAGTGACCAATTAACAAGGTCTATATACAGGAGGTAAAAGATGTCAGGTCATTCAAAGTGGAGTTCTATCAAACATAAAAAGGGGGCAGCGGATGCCAGGAGAGGCAGGATATTTACTAAGCTTATAAAAGAGATTACCGTGGCAGCCCGTTTGGGGGGAGGTGATCCCGAAGGCAATCCGCGTCTGCGGACAGCCATACAGGCAGCAAAGGCGGAAAATATGCCAAAAGACAATATTGAGAGGGCCATCAAGAAGGGAACGGGCGAACTTGAAGGAGTCTCCTATGAAGAGGTTACTTACGAGGGTTACGGCCCCGGCGGTGTTGCTTTGCTTGTTGAGTGTCTTACGGACAATAAAAACAGGACAGTGGCCGATATTAAGCATATCCTTGACAGAGCACGGCGGAAGTCTTGGAGGGCCGGGCTGTGTCGCCTGGATCTTTGAAAAGAGGGGAATGATTATCTTTGATAGGGACAAGGTTGACGAAGATAAGCTTCTGGATGTGGCCTTGGAGGCAGGGGCGGAGGATGTTAAGGAGGAGGAGACGGAGTTTGAAGTTATTATCGTCCCGTCAAAGTTTGAAGCGGTTAAAAAGGCATTTGATGACAGAAACATGGTCTATAGCGTTGCGGAGGTAAGCATGGTCCCCCAGAATACTGTCAAGCTTGAAGGCAGGAAGGCGGAACAGATGGTGAACCTGATGGAGGCCCTTGAAGAGAACGATGATGTGAACAACGTCTATGCCAATTTTGATATCCCCGACAAGGTTATGGAGGCTATAAGCTGATGCTTGTGCTGGGGGTCGATCCCGGCTCCATTGTAACCGGATATGGCCTGGTTGAGAAAAAAAACAGTCATGTGATCCTGTGTTGACGCCGGTGTTATCAGCTCTCGGGGAAACATCCCTTTCTATGAAAGGATACACAAGATATTCCGATCCATAGTTGAGATAATGGACCGCTATCAACCCGGGGAGATGGCTATTGAGGATGTCTTTTTTGCCAAGAATGTTAAAAGCTCTCTTAAGCTTGGGCATGCGCGGGGCGCCGCGTTGATTGCGGCGGTTGATTGCGGCGTCAAGGTCTTTGAGTACACCCCTCTGGAGATAAAAAAGTCTGTGGTCGGCTACGGCAGGGCCACAAAAGAGCAGATTTGTTCGATGGTACAGATTATCCTGAAACTCCCGAAAAAGTTCGGCCCTGACACCTCCGATGCCCTGGCCGCGGCAATATGTCATCTTAACTGGACAAGGTACGAATAAACAGTAATGTCCGGTTAGAATTTTACATGATATATATACAGGATATATGCCCCTGTGGGGCAGGGAATAAATATTATTAGATAGAAAATTCTAATCGGACATCGTTGACGAATAATAAGACATGATAGCGTATCTCAAAGGAATTTTATTAAAAAAGACAACCGAGACCCTGATTATCGATAATGGGGGCATAGGATATGAAGTAATCGCGCCCCTCTCAACCTTTTATGCCTTACCGGAAGAGGGTGAGCAGGTAACCCTCCATATCTATACGCACGTGAGAGAAGACGCCTTTATCCTGTTTGGTTTTAAAACAGCCCTTGAAAAAAAGATCTTCCGCCTTTTGATATCTGTTTCGGGAATAGGACCGAAACTGGCCACAAATATACTTTCGGGTATAGGGCCGGATGTCCTGCTTGAGGCCATAGCAATAGGTGATCTGGTTCGACTGCAATCCATTCCCGGGGTAGGGAAAAAAACAGCGGAAAGAATAGTTCTGGAATTGAAGGATAAGGCCCAGAAGGTCAGGACCGATCTTGTCCTGCCCTCATCCAGGGTCACGATTCTCAAAGACAGGACCGTCCCGGATGATGCCCTGTCCGCCCTTTTGAATTTAGGCTATTCCGCGAAAGCGGCCAGGATTGCTGTAGACAAAGCGATCTCAAATGTAAAGGAGGTCAGTCTTGAAGGAGTAATAAAGGAGGCGTTGCGATTACTATCGTGAACGCTATAAATAAGTAGCTATATTTGTGAAAGCATGCATACAGATGTCCGGCAGGGGTTTCTTTTTAGAGGCGAAAAAATAATTTGCAAGGAATCAGCATAAGGATATCGTCAGGCGGGCGGCGAAGTTCCGGGCAGATAGCTACTTCTCCTTCCTGGTAAATATGCGGGAAGCCCTCCGCCCGCCTTTGCTACGAGTTATGCAAAATACCGGGCACTGTACAATTTCGCCTTCGAAAAGAGATCCCTGCCGGACATATATAAGATTAAAATGTCAATTTATTTAAGTCGTTCACTATAGCTTGACGGAGCAAGAAGGTTTTTCATGGAACATGGAGATGATGAAAGAATAATAACCTCTGGATTACAGCCTGAGGAGATTCGGGCTGAGTCGAACCTGAGGCCCACCTGCTTTGATGAGTATATAGGTCAGGAAGAGGTAAAAAGAAACCTGGCGGTGTTTATCGAGGCTGCCAAGGGACGCGCGGACGCCCTTGACCATGTCCTATTTCATGGCCCCCCAGGTTTGGGAAAGACCACTCTGGCCCATGTAATAGCCCATGAGCTGGGCGTGAATATCAATAGCACATCGGGACCGGTCATTGAAAGGCCGGGGGACCTCGCCGCCATCCTAACGAGTCTTCAGCCCAGGGACGTCCTTTTTATAGATGAGGTCCACCGGCTGAACCATGTTGTGGAGGAGATACTATATCCCGCCATGGAGGATTTCCAGCTGGATATAATCATAGGGCAGGGGCCTTCAGCCCGAACCATGAAGATCCCTCTTCCCCCTTTCACCTTGGTTGGGGCCACAACCAGGACCGGTCTCCTTACCCCTCCGCTTAGAGAACGGTTCGGAGTCATCCAGAGAGTGGATTTTTATCGACCTGAAGATCTGCAAAAAATCGTCACTCGCTCCGCGAGGATTTTGGAGATACCTATCTCGGAGGACGGGGCGTTTGAGATTGCCAGAAGGTCAAGAGGCACGCCGCGGATTGCCAACAGGATCCTTCGAAGGGTCAGAGATTTCGCCCAGGTTGAGGCGGAGGGCGTGATTACGCTAGAGGTTGCCATGCATGGCCTGCGGATGCTGGACGTGGATGATCAGGGACTGGATAAGATGGACCGCCATATAATGCTTACCATAATAGAGAAATTTAACGGCGGTCCGATCGGCCTTGATACGCTTTCAGCCGCGGTTTGCGAGGAGAAGGACACAATCGAGGATGTCTATGAGCCCTTTTTGATCCAGCAGGGATACATTAAGAGGACCCCCAGGGGGAGGGTGGCTACCAAAGCAGCCTATCTCCATTTTAAAATAAAGGTAGAGGATGAAACAGATGACGGCCAGAAGACCCTTTTTTCATCGTGAGTTGACGACACCATACCTTATACAGACGTGGAAGGGGAAATGATTGATCGATGATCAGGATTCAAGAGAAGATCTATTAGCATAGAGGGATTGAATATTGAATGTCCAATGTTGAATAATGAATTTTGAAGTGAAGAAAAAACTTCAACATTCAACATTCCTTGTTCAACATTCTGAATTCTGGCTCCTTTGTCCTTACACTTGAATCCTTGACCCCTGGAATCCTTGGCCACTTTGTCCCAACTATAAACTATTGCCTCCCGATGGGGATAATGTATAAGGGGGTCTCTTCTTTAGTTAGTTTGAGGAGGCCTTTTACCTCCTCGTCATGAAATGCCCCTATCATTACCGATCCCAGTTCCATGGCAGTTGCCTGGAGAGAGATATTCTGGGCAACATGCCCTATTTCAATGAGGACATATCTAATGCCCCTGTCGCCGTATTTCCTTGTAGTCCTGTCATAAACAGAGGTCAAAACAATATCGACAGCCCCATGTTTCACGGGACCTTGTCCCAGGGCGGCATCGGCCAGCGCTGATCTCATATCTCCCTCCGAGACCATGACCAGTTCATGCCTCTTCGGCATATATCGGTATACACCAGCGGCCAGGCCCTTTACATTACCGACAATCACGTATACTTCAAGAGGATAGAGGGCCCCGGCCGAGGGGGAGGTACGGCCGCCCCAATCGGATGTTATTCCCTGGGCCGCCCACATAAGCTGTGAGACCTCCTCCAGGGCAAGCGGTTCATGGGTATAGTCTCTTATAGACCGTCTCTTGACAAGGGTTTCTTCAAGGGAGACATAACTCTTGTGTCTCGGTTCCGGTAGTTTTATCATGGCCTTCTCCGCCTCCGTTTCTTTATCACCTGGATACGCAGGCGCCCCGAATACCAGCAAAGTCATTACTAATAACCTAAAGAAGGTTGACGGCATTTTCATCAATAATTGCAAACCATAACATCTCAACAGAGATTTTATCATGATACTGTCTGATTCGATTTTATTTTATAGTAAGGGATGTGGAACATCAAGTTATATGGTTGCCTAACAAAAAACTGGATTGATTGGATAAGGCCTATTATAATCAGATAGGTTAAGCGATGTCCGGTTAGAATTTCACATGATGAATTTACGGTATGTAATAACTAAACTACTATCCCGAAGGACTATAGCTTTAGGGGCCGAGTTCGAGGATTCATTCATGAGAACATTTTACTAAAAATCCGTTTTATCACTCAGACCCTCGACCTTAATCCTAATACCGATTTAGATAATGATCTAACTAAATCTTCGTATAAATGAGTGGATTTTTCTCGCTATTGCAGAATGGAACAATAATAATGAAAGAAAGAGATAAGATGAACGGAGCGGAGGCCCTTATTGGGAGCGCGATTAGCAGTGGGATCGAGATCTGTTTCGCGAATGCCGGCACTACGGAATTGCCGATCGTGACGGCGATGGATAAGAAGGGCGGGATCAAGGCGGTTCTGGGACTCTTTGAAGGGGTCTGCACCGGGGCCGCGGACGGCTATGGCCGTTTGTCGGGAAAACCGGCCATGAGCCTCCTTCACATGGGACCAGGGTTTGCCAACGGTATTGCGAACCTTCATAACGCCCGGCGGGCGGGCACACCCATCTTGAATATCATCGGAGAGCACGCGACCTGGCACAAGCAGGCCGATCCGCCTCTGGCCATGGATATTGAGGGCCTGAGCGCCACAGTCTCAATCTGGACCCATACCAACAGGGCACCTTCCGACCTGCCCCTTGATGTGGCAAATGGTGTTTCAATCGCCTCAGGAGGGCGGATAGCCAGTTTGATTGTGCCCCATGATCATCAGCTGGCCCCTTGCAAGGGCGGCAGTCCTGAACCATCCGAGAGGCGTTTTGATCCTACGGACGAAGGAGAGGTCAAAAGAAGCGGCAGAGGTACTAAAAAAGCGGAACAGGATGGCTGTTCTCCTTGGCCCGAGGGCGTTGAGAAAAGAGGGGCTTGTACTTGCGGCAGAAATCCAGGGTTTGACAGGTTGTGATCTGTTAGCGGAGACCTTTCCCAGCATGATCGAACGTGGGGCCGGACTCCCGGATATAGGGCGTATCCCCTATTTCCCGGAGGAGGCGGTGGAGATGCTGTCGGGATATGAAGGCATGGTTCTTGCCGGGGCAAGGGAGCCCATGGCCTTTTTCGGTTATCCGGGGGGTGTAAGCAAGATCCTGAGGGAGGATCAGGTGAAGGCCTCC
>CAVZMS010000127.1:0-40270 GCA_963776085.1 uncultured delta proteobacterium | reverse complement strand
TGTCCACACCGTGAATTACGCCGTTGCTGCACTCTATATCAGTGATGATAACTGTTGCCCCATCAACACGGAGTGTGCTGTTAGAGACACTGATTGGCAGGGATCCACCCTGGAGGGTCTCAAGCGAGGTGAGTTTCTCGAGATCCGCTGCCATCAGTTTTTCACTGACTATATGATAGAGCAGGATCTGCAACAGATCCCCTTGGGGGTCTTTGAGAAGGGCATCCATTGTGCCATCCGGGAGATTCTTGAAAGCGTCATCCGTGGGGGCAAAGACCGTGAATGTGGAGTTGGGATCAATGAGCGTGTCATTCAGGTCAGCAGTCTCTCACCGCAGCAACAAATGACGTAAACCTGCGATTGTCTTCAGCAGTTTCAACCAAGATCCATCGCAGCCTGCGTTATGGGTCCTCCTGTCGATATGGTTGCTGTCGAGGTTGGTGCCGAATTTGATGTTACCTGGGGGGCTGTGTCGTTGCACGTCTGCAAACAATACCATTGTCGTGATTATGACTGCCAATACAAGGAAAATACTCTTTTTCTTCAAACCTGATTCCTCCGCATCCCTGATCATCCAGAGAAGATTAACCTAAATCTAATATGAAAAAAATTTCTATATTTTAATTTTCCCTCGGTTCATCTGTGCTGATAGATGGTGAAATAATTATTGCTCATGTCTTTGACGTTGGGCTGGCTCAGGTTTCTGGATTCTTGACTTTATAATCGCTGCCCGTAGACCCGGTCACATAGATATCGGCCATGTATACGAACCATGGCCTCCACTACCTGTAGAAGTGCTGGGTATGGATAGTGCCAACTTCAATTCCTCCCTTCAATAGTATAATCTTCACTGCCGAACCGGGACTTCCTGAATAGTCCCAGGTGACCGTGTGCGCAGCCCCCGTTGCCATGTCTCCCCGCCATTGGGTGATGTGACCGTGATTGACCCTGCCGAATCCGTGTTGGCAACAATGCTGAAGTAGTTATTACCGGTGCTTTTTATAGTTGGTTTGCTGGTGCTTTGGCATCCTTACCTGATAATCCTTTCCCATTGGTTTATCCGATGGAATCTTCCAGGAATAGTACCGCATTTTCTCCACTACCTATCGGGGTGCTCGAGGCAAGGGTGAGGGTACTTGGGTGCCTCCCTTCAGGAGAACGATACTTACGGAGGAGCCTGGACTACCTGCATAACTCCATGTGATGGGTCGCCTCGCCCCGTTGCCACGTCTCCCCTCCATTGGGGGATGTGACCGTGATTGAGGACGCAATTGTTCCTGTAGTGATGATGAAGTTATTGTTGCTGGTGTCTTTGACGTTGGGCTGGCTCAGGCTCTGGATTTCTGACTTTATAATCGCTGCCCGTAGACCCGGACCAATATATCGGCCATGTATACGAACCATGGCCTCCACTACCTGTAGAAGTGCTGGAGTGGATAGTGCCAACTTCAATTCCTCCCTTCAATAGTATAATCTTCACTGCTCGAACCGGGACTTCCTGAATAGTCCCAGGTGACCGTGTGCGCAAGTGCCCCGTTGCCATGTCTCTCCACCGTTGGGTGATGTGACCGTGATTGACCCTGCCGAATCCGTGTTGGCAACAATGCTGAAGTAGTT
The DNA here is from genome assembly GCA_963776085.1 of uncultured delta proteobacterium. Taxonomy (GTDB): domain Bacteria; phylum Desulfobacterota; class DSM-4660; order Desulfatiglandales; family HGW-15; genus CAVZMS01. The sequence goes on along the minus strand of CAVZMS010000127.1, from coordinate 38,653 downwards.
ATTACCGGTGTCTTTGATAGTTGGTTTGCTCGTGCTCTGGATCCTTACCTGATAATCCTTTCCCATTGGTTTATCCGATGGAATTTTCCAGGAATAGGAACCGGATCCCCCACTACCAATCGGGGCATTCGATGCAATGGTGAGTACTTGGGCGCCTCCCTTCAGGAGAACAATACTCACGGATGATCCTGGACTACCTGCGTAACTCCAGGTGATGGGGTACGTTTTGCCCCGTTGCCAGGTCTCCCCGCCATTGGGGGATGAGACGGTGAGTGACGAACGCAGTTGTTCCGGTAGTGATGATGAAGTTATTGTTGCTGGTGTCTTTGATGTTGGGCTGGCTCAGGCTCTGGATCTTGACCTTATAATCACTGCCCGTAGACCCAGACAAATAAATCGGCCATGTATAGGAACCATGGCCACCACTGCCTATAGAGGTGCTGTCGCTGATAGTGCCAACTTCAATACCTCCCTTCAACAGCACAATTTTCACTCTCGACCCGGGACTTCCTGAATAATCCCAGGTGACCGTATGCGAAGTGCCCCGCTGCCATGTCTCTCCACCATTGGGAGATGTCACCGTTATTGAAGGAGTATGGGTTGGTTCCGTAACGGTGATGTAATTTTGGCGGATGAGCGAATTGAATCCACCGGTGTTTGTGACGGTGAGGTTGACTGAATAGACGCCTGCTACATTATAGGTATATGTAAGGCTTTTGTGTAGTATTGTCCGTTATACCATCATTGTTAAAGTCCCACGCATATGTCAAAGGAGTGTTTTTTGTTCGATGCATCTGTGAATTGCACCAGAAGAGGTACATTCTCGCAGACTGGATCTGCTGTAAAAGCTGCGGTGGGTGATGTCCTGCTATCAATGCCAGGACCACTTGGATCGATGATAATGCCGTTTGCGGTAGTGTCGTTATCACCTCGGATTCCATCAACAAAGTGCAGTGTGATGATATTCTCATTTATTTCTGCACCCGTTGTGCCATCGAAAAGGAACTCATACCAGTGAGGAATGGCATTGTCCGGCGTCTTTCCAGACGGATAGTATGTATCGACTGTCGTTCCTTTGGTAGGCAAAGCCTGCACCGTTGCAGATCTCCGGATGTTATGCCATTGATTGTGAAATCAATAAATCCAAAGGGCATTTCGAGATATACCGGGGTATCAGCCGGTGAGGGGTTGTCAACTGAATGAACATCGGTGAGATGCATTCCACCAGGGATAACAAGGGTAACATATTTCCCTGTCGTTGTATGGGAACGAAGCCCGACGTTTCCCTGTTCGCTATCGGGTGTGCCATCGCCATTCCCGTCAAATGCCAGATCTGTTCCTCCGGGACCCTGCTCCTCTGTATCAGGGATGCCATCGTTATCACCTTGTACCGCGATATAGCCGGGCCAGACTTCAGAGTCACTCCCGGCACCGGGTAACGGTAAGTTTCACCGTGTAGGTACCGGCGGTTGTATAGGTGAATCAAGGGCTTTGGGTCGTGTTGTCCGTTGTTCCATCGTTGTTGAAGTCCCATGTATACGTCAGCGGTCCGGTTCCGGTTGAATGATCCGTGAATGAACGGTTAGCGGAGCATCACCAGATAGCGGAACTGCATGAAAACGGCTACCGGTGCTGCCGGTGGTGTAACGAAGTCGCTCAGGAGTATCTGGGTGATATTGCCAACCTTTTGACCTGATGTGGGGGCACTACCGACGATCTTGAGTGGCCAGACTTTTTTGGTGCCATCCAGTTTCGGAAGCGGAGCTCCGTTCAAGGTGTCAGCAACTATGAAGTTATCGTTCCGTTTCAGGAGACTGACTCGTGAACACCTTCGAATAACCATCAGATGCTAACACAGTTACATTATACCCGAGATCTGCTGCAGTATCACTGAAGGAAGAGGGATCAGCGTCATCGACACGGGCAAGAAGACGCCAGAGGGCAATCCCTGACCAGGTACCGCTTGCATCAGTGTAGGTGAGCCGGTTACCTGCAGCGAGAGACTCAAAGTTAACTCGTGTCAGACTGCTCGGTTCCCATACCCGTTGAGGGTTATGGTCCATTCATCGATTGGTGCCGAGTTTACGGTGATATATTCGGTCTTTACACTCGGAATCGCTCCCACCCCGCCGTCACCGTCAGTTTCACCGTATAGGTCCGGCTGTTGGTATAGGTGTATGACGGGCTCTGGGTTGTGTTGTCCGTTATTCCGTCGTTGTCGAAGTCCCAGGCATAAGTCAGCGGTCCGGTTCCGGTTGATTGATCGGTGAACTGGACCTCAAGAGGGGCAGTCCCGGAGAGCGGAACTGCATGAAAAAGGTCAGCGACCGGGGCTATCAGACGGTTCAAGACGGATTGACTTGACACCTTTTACCGTCATGCCACCTGAAATATTCGCTCCAGTCAGCCTGAGCGGCCAGCTCTCATCATTGTCAGCGATATGTGTACCATTCAGGGAATTCGCAACCAGGTAATTGCTGCTTCGGATAATCTCCCTGCGATAAATGGTGGTTCTGTAATCCATCATTACCAGTAATGACGATGTTGTAGCCAGCCTGTGCAAGAGTCGCATTATAGGCATTGGCAGAGTGCTGATCCGCGTCATCAACAAACCCGGCAAAGAACCATAGTGGCATACCTTCCCAGACCCTGCCTTTCTGTCAGTATAGGTCGCTTTATGGTCAGCCCCGAACTGGCAGGCAATTGCCTCCTCAAGGAATGGTTTACCGACGGTATAATTGACACCGCCGATATCCCGGCCATCCAGTTCAAGGGTCCAGTCTGATTCCGGTGAGGATTAGACCTTGATCGTGGTGATGTATTTTGCTGAAAGTCCTGCGGATGACGGGTAATGGACATTATCCTGGAAATTATAACGCCAGTACCGGGATGGCAACGTTTCGTGCATATCCCACTGTCCATAGACGTGATCCCCATCAGGGGTGAAGAAGAGTCGCATCCCATCCGCATATAGGGGTACATACTGCCCATCGCCCCACCAGGCAATGATTGCATCTCCCTGCCGGGCCTGGACTGCCGGATTTGTATAGATCGATGAGTAGGGGAGTGTTGTTTCAAAACCATCACTCGCAACAAAGGTAATCGTTGTTCCGGAACCCATTCCACCAACAAGTTCCGCAAGGTCATGAACTCGTGTCCCTTTCACTACGTTCGAAATCTTGTATCCACCGGGATATGTTTCCTCGGGATCCCACAGGTTCGAGGAGTTTAGAGTCAGCCCTTCGAACTTGTAGGCGGTTGTCCCGTCCCCGATGACAGGCATATTGCTTTCCATGTAGGTGTAATCTACATACGTTTCGTTTATTACCGTTGTACCATCGGTTCCTACTTGATGATATGCAGTTTTGGTGCCTTATGGGGGTCTGGAAATCGGTGAGCTGTACTTAACAATATTGCCGACACTATTACTTCCGGTTGCAACTGGACCCACGAGCCTGAAGGGATACGGGGGATGGCTGCCATCGGTTGGGAGAGGAGCACCATTCACCGTGTTCGCAACGACGCGCCCTAGCTTGTTAGCGAAGGCGGCTGGCTTCTGTCTTCTGTTTTATGACTATCGCATCAAGTCTAACCATCCTTCTTTTAGGGGAGGGCTGGGAGGGGGTCTATATCATAGACGTAATACTGTGTGCAGCTATTTTGTGTCCAAGCTGTCATTCCGTGAAAGCGAAGTGCGACACGGAATCCAACATGATATCACGTATAGAACATAGAAATTGAATGATAAAATATTAAGGATTAAAAGTGAGTCAAGAGCAGACTTGCCCCCTTTTATAGGCGAAAGGAGAATAGTAATGACAAATGAACATCAACATATTAAACTGAATCGAAAAGCAGTCGTCTCCTTGACTATTGGCATTTTATCACTTTCATATTGCCTAATCTTTATTCTTATCTTTTGGGTAAGTTTGTCTGCATTCAACACAGATATTTTGATTTCCTCATTACCAATCTTTCTTCTAGGCAGTTTTGCGATTGCCTCGGGTTATATTTCGATTCGGAAGATTAGTCTTTCACAGGACATGCTAAAGGGGAAAGTCAGCTCAATATTGGGAATAATATTTGGCCTTTTGAGTGTTGTTCTTTTATTGATGCCAAGAGCTTCGTTCATTGCTTCTTCATTTACAAATCCACCTAATTATGAAGTAGTATTGCAAGTCCAAGAAACACCTTCCCAACAAATAACATCATCAATTCTCAAAGAAACGGAGAAGGTCGTATCATCACGGCTTGGATACTTAGGAATGCATTACAAGACTGAAACTGTTACACCTGATAAGATTGTTGTGCGCTTTAATGTTTTAAATACATTTAGAAAAGAGAACCTGCAAAAGATATTTAAATCTGGTTTGCTTTCATTTCACCTTGTTCATCAAGATAACGAGAATATTGCAAAGCAACTATCAGCTCCAGGCCTTACGGCACCACAAGGATTCAAATCCGTTGCCAGTGGCAACGAAACTCTGTTTGTTAAAAGTGAACCTGAGCTTGTTGATAATGTTGAGAATGCCAAAGTCCAGATCAATCAAGCATCACATCCCTTTATTATGGTTCACTTTAGACCTGAGGGATCAGAACGTCTATCTCGTATTACACGGGAAAATATTGGTCGGCGATTAGCAATTATGGTGGACGAAACATTCTATTCCGCTCCAATAATTAGCGAACCTATTACAGAAGGACGAGCGATGATAACAGGCAATTTCACTATGGATGAAGCCCAAGATCTTGTAATTGTTCTGAGGACGGGAGCTATCCCTGTTCCAATTAGTGTTATTGATGGCCATTTTCTTAAACGATGAGATAGAAGATATTATCTGAGAAAAGTGGAAAATCCTATAATCTCCTGTCAAGTAAAAAATAAAGATGCTGTAAAAACAACGGGATAAAGATTGTCCCTTTTTCAGGGTATAGTAATCCTATCAGCCGATGGCTGTTGTTTTTATCGGCGTGCCTCTCACGAAGGTAATCCTATATGGAAATCGGGGACGTACTTCAAAATATGAATATAGTACTTTTAATTCATATTTTAAACTACGTGCACAAGTACACACTTACCTTCTTGCTTTGCTTAAGATAGAGGCAAGGCTGACTAAACTTAACAAAGGAGGAATAAAAGATGTATTGCCCAAGATGTGGAACCCAAAATGAAGATAATGCCTTCAAATGCATTAAATGCGGAACCATCATTCAGCAAATGCCACTAAGAATTGTTCCAGCAAAGAAAAATAACACTGCTGTTATTGTTTTGGCAGTAGTCGGAGGAGTATATGGATTTTTTATGGTTATTGCTATTATTGGCATCCTTGCAGCTATAGCCATTCCCCAATTTGCAGCATTTCGGGAGCGCTCATATAATGCTCAGGCACGCAGTGAGATACAAACAGCCTGTAATGCGGCAAGCTCCTTCTTCATAGAACATCCAGATGAAATCATAACCATTGATAATTTAAAAGAAAAAGGTGTCAGCATGCCCCCTGATATCGAATTATCAATAGAAGATGGAACAAAGAATAATTTAATAATGCGCGCTAAGCATGAAAAAGGGAATAAGATTTATATAGCTAATCAATATTGTAATATTCAAGAAATAACCCCTTAAAGAGAGGAATGAGGGTATGTTTGGCATAGGCATTCCGGAGCTTATTATTATATTTATTATCTTATTTATCATCTTAGTTATTCCTGTTACTATTATAATCGTTGTTAAATCGTTAACAAAGCGTGGGTCAACTAAATATATTACAAAGGAGCGCTATATGTTCTGTACAAAATGTGGAACAAAAAATGATGATAATGCTTTCAAATGTGTCCAATGCGGCAATGTCTTGCAAGCCCTTCAACAAGTTGGCACAGGTGCTCCGGAGGGAATAGAAATTTCGAATTATCTGGCGCAAGCTATCTTAGTCACCATTTTCTGTTGTCTGCCTTTTGGTATACCCGCTATTATATTCGCAGCCCAGGTAAACGGAAAGTTGGAAGCAGGTGACTATGCCGGAGCTATTGAGACAGCCAAGAAAGCCAAGACCTGGTGTTGGGTTTCTTTTTGGGTTGGGTTAGGAATTATTATTATCTATTTTCTTATAGTAATAATATCCGCTCTTGCAGGTTTGTAAAAAAAATCTATTAAATCTATTAAAATAGAAAGGAGGGTATTAAATGTATTGCTCAAAATGCGGACATCAAAATGACGATAATGCTTTTAAGTGTGTGAAGTGCGGTGAAATTATTCAAAAAATAGGACCTACAATAGCTCCCGATGATCAGAAAATATCGAATCATCTTGTACCTGCAATTCTAACTACCATATTCTGTTGTTTGCCTTTTGGAATTGTAGCAATTGTAAATGCCGCAAAGGTTAACGGAAGACTTAGTTCAGGTGATTATGCCGGCGCCCTGAGGGCATCCAATAATGCAAAAACATGGTGTTGGATCGCCTTTGCTTCAGTGTTGATCTATGTGGTGGTAGGCATCCTTGCGGCTATTACTATTCCACAATTTTCCGCTTATAGGACAAGGTCTTATAACTCTGCGGCCCAGGCTGATTTAAGGAACGCTGCTACGGCTCAGGAAGCATATTATGTTGATAATTCGACATACACTGATTCCATCGAAAATCTAGAGGGAGCTAAATATGGTTTATTTATCAGTCAGGGTGTTACAGTTCAGATAATTTCTGCTGGGAAAGATCATTATCAAATGATTGCCTTTCATGAATCAGGCAATAAAAAGTATCAACTCACTGGCCCAGGTGGAACACTCGAGGAGTATTTGGAATAAAAGTAGATAGAGAATCGATTGAGGATATCTAAGCTGGAGCTTTTAAGATATCCCGAAACTTAAAGATATGTTACAGGATATCTTTCTAAGTATGGGTTAGGATTTTTTATCAGCGATTTTCTTATAGGAATAAATGGTATTATTACAGATATGTAAAGAGATCCCTATTAAATTAGAAAGGAGGATGTCACATGTATTGCCCAAAATGTGGAACCCAAAATGACGATAATGCTTTCAAATGTATCAGATGCGGAACTATCATTCAGGAAATACCCGGAAGACCTGTTACAGTCAAAAAAAGTAACATTGCTGTTATTGTTTTGGCAGTAGTCGGGGCATTTTTGGGAATTATTGTTATTATAGGCATCCTTGCAGCTATTGCTATTCCACAATTTTCCGCTTATAGGACAAGGTCTTATAACTCTGCGGCCCAGGCTGATTTAAGGAACGCTGCTACGGCTCAGGAAGCATATTATGTTGATAATTCGACATACACTGATTCCATCGAAAATCTAGAGGGAGCTAAATATGGTTTATTTATCAGTCAGGGTGTTACAGTTCAGATAATTTCTGCTGGGAAAGATCATTATCAAATGATTGCCTTTCATGATCAAGGCAATAAAAAATATCAACTCACTGGCCCAGGTGGAACACTCGAGGAATATTCAAAATAAAAGCAAACAGAGAATTCATTTAGGATGTTTAAGCTGGAGCTTTAAGGATATCCCAAAACATAAAAAATATGCTGTTGGATAGCTTTAAGGTTTGATATAGGGTCTGAGATCATCTGGCGTATTATAAAAGCTGATAGTCTCTTTGGAGTGGAACGAGGGTTATATGGATTATTATTATATCTCAATGCCCTTTGTTGAACAAAGAAGTCAACGTCTAAAAGCGATTCTAATTTTAGGAATTAGTATTATCGTACTCGTTTTTTTATACATCTTTGATCCATCGAGATTGTTTATTTGCATTCCTTGTCCTTTTCATGCACTGACTGGTTTATATTGTCCTGGCTGTGGATCAACGCGAGCTCTGCATCAACTACTTCACGGTCACCTGGCAACTGCTTTTGGATTAAACCCGTTGATGGTTGTGGTATTACCTTATTTGGGATACAGTTTCTTATCTTTCATTCTTGATGGAATAATAGGGAAATCACTTCCAAGATTATATATTCCAGCTTTCTATATTTGGGTCTTTTTAGGGGCTGTCTTATTGTTTTGGATCTTAAGAAACATTTCATTTTACCCGTTTTCATTATTAGCGCCATAAATTGATCGGACAATCCAAAAAATAATAACATGGCCATGGACTGATGGGGATAATCCTTAATTAACTCATTAAGTTTTGTAAGCAAGGAAGAGCAAGGGATTTGAGAGTTGGAGGAGATGGGAGGCGGATTGAACCGGAAAGGGAGGGGTAAGTCAATAACTCCCTTTACATTTAGTGACGACTATTGCAGTAAATCGCAACTGATAGAATCGATTTTGTAAGTGTTAATTATGGCAAGAAATGCAACGAAATGAGTGACGTGGAAAGCGTGTGATTAATATTTGTACTATAACCATAATACATTTGAAATATTGATAGTGTAATTGCAACCATATGTTTTGTATGACGTCATTCAAATATTAGATATTATAGAGAAAGGAGCGAAGTTAAAATGAATGAAAAGCGAAAATCAACTCAGACACAAATAATGATGAAATGTAAAAACTGCGGTTATCGAGTTTTTCAATCAGAGGTTGATGAAAATGAAGGTAACTGTCCTAACTGTGACGAAAAATTTCAGCCTCTGGAAGAGTCTTCTAAATGAGTTTGGTCATTCAAGGAATCAAGTCGGTGTTTTGAGTAAAAGGTAACGTTCGTGCAGAACGTAATTTATTGGTAACTGATGTGGACTGCATTAATTAAGTAACTAAATTTTTAAAAGCAAGAAAGATCAAGAGATTTGAAGATTTGAGGAGATGGGATCTAAAAGGCCTGTTCGGGGAACAGGCCATACAGATTTCAGGCGGATTGAAGCTGATTATTTAGTGACATTATCCAGGGAGGAAAGCGTATGAATAGAATCAAAATCTCCAGGAGACAGTTCCTGTTGTCATCTGCCCTGTTGATCGGTTGTTCACTAAGCGGCATAGCCTTCAGCGGCGAATGGACATCCGTCCGGCCCTCAAAACAAACGGACGCGACCATGACCGCGGAAGAGGGGTTCCGACGCAATTACTCAAACCCCGGGGGCATGTGGATGCCTTCGCAGATGACCCTGTCAGAACATCAGGAAAACTTCAGGAAGATGGGCGTTTCCATTCCTGCCGCACAGCTGTCGGACCCACTGGCTCATCCCCTGGCCGCGGTCGTGTCACTCGGGGGATGCACGGCCTCATTTGTATCGCCGGACGGGCTCATAGTGACAAACCACCATTGCGTACAGGGCGCCCTGCAGCGGAACTCCAGCGAGAAACAGGATCTGGTCGAGAATGGTTTTTTGGCAAAGGACCGCGCCAGTGAGCTGAGCGCCGGCCCTGCCCAGCGGGTCATGGTGGCGCAGGCATTCAGGGACGTGACTAGGGAAATGCGCGACGGGCTGGAAAAAATCGGGAATCCGATCAAACGCAAAAAGGAAAGTGAGAAGCGCATGAAGGCCCTTATAGCCGAGACTGAAAAAGACAGGCCCGGAATCAGGTGCTCTGTCGCTTCATTTTTCGGAGACTCCCAATATCAGCTCATCGAGTACCTGGAGATCCGGGATGTGCGTCTCGTATACGCTCCGCACCGTTCCGTCGGGAATTTCGGCGGGGAGATAGATAACTGGGCATGGCCGCGCCATTGCGGTGATTTCTCTTTCCTCCGCGCTTACGTCGGGCAGGACGGTAAACCCGCGGATTTCTCGCCGGACAACGTGCCATACAAACCGGCTCATTACCTGAAGGTCTCGGCTGCAGGCGTCAATAAGGGCGACTTCGTAATGGTTGTCGGATATCCGGGAAGTACGGAACGCACTGCAACGGCAGCCGAGATCCGGCATGATGTGGAATGGTTCTATCCTTACTCGATTCAGTATTACAAGGAGCGCTATCAGATAACCGAGAAACTCATAAACTCAGCGGATAAGAACACCGCGATCAAGGCCGTAGTTGCAAAACAATCCGTGCAGAACAGGCTCGAAAAGGCCGAGGGAGTCCTTGCCGGCCTGACCAAGGGCGATCTGCTCGACCGCAAGACCGAACTCGATGCCAGGATCAAGACATGGGCGGCCGGGGCAGGCCGCGAGGCTATAAAGGCCGATATCGACAAGATGGAGAAGATACAGGCCGAAGCCCACAAGACGGCGCGGGCCGATTTCGACCGCAACGCGGCCTTCAGCGGATCGAGTCTGCTGTCCACTGCATTGCTGCTGGTCAGGATGGCAGAGGAGCGGCCGAAAAAGGACGCCGATCGAAAACCGGGCTTTCAGGACAGGGACATGAACAATATGATAGCAAGGCAGAAGTCCTTTGCCAGAGAATATGACCGGACTCTGGACCGCGAGTTCTTCAGGCTCTCGCTCCTTAAGGCGGCGAGGCTTCCAGGACCAGAACGGCCCTGGCTTGCACGTCTCCTCGGTATGAATAGGCGTAAAGCGATCGACGAGGCAGCTATAGACGCGGCCCTGACAAGGATGTACGAAAATACCAGACTGGAAGATGAGGCCGTTCGCCTTGACCTGCTTAAAAAAGGAACCATGTCAGGGCTCAGGTCCAGCAAGGACCCGTTTATCAAGGCGGCACTTGCGGTTTGGCCTATATACAAGGTAGAAGAGAAAAAATCCGATTCGCGCGAAGGAGATCTCCTGCTCGTGAAACCGGCATATACAGGCGCGATGCTCGATGTGCTCGGCGAATTTCTTGCGCCGGACGCCAATTCCACGCTGCGCATAAGCTACGGAACAGTGAGGAGCTTCGCACCGGATTCGGAAAGGGAGGCTGACTGGCCGTTTACAACCGGGGAGCAGATCCTTGCCAAGGATACGGGCAAAGAGCCGTTTGATTCGCCCAAGAAGCTTCTCGAGGCGCTGAAGGCCAAACGCTACGGGCCATATGCACAGGAGGCCCTAAACGGAGAGCTGCCTATCGATTTTCTGAGCGACCTTGACATCACCAACGGTAACTCCGGATCTGCCACTCTCAACGATAATGGAGATCTCGTCGGCCTCGCGTTTGACGGCACGACGGAAGGCATGGCCTCGGACGTGGTGTTCAACGGAGAATCCACGCGCGCTATTCACGCAGACACGCGATACATGCTCTGGACAATGGACGCCATTGACGGAGCGGATTACCTGATCAGAGAGATGGGGATCGAGCCTTCACTTTAAAGTGGACGCCATAGATAAGCAGTCATATATTAAAAGGCAGATGGATATGTAAGACAATCACGATGGTCAAGAGGCTTGGTTATTTAAGTCGTTCACTATAGCATCAGGAAATATTATATAACTGAAACTGTCAGGAGAATGCTTTATGTCCGATTCCGATTTCAAACCTTTTATTCCTGCTTCTGAAAGCCCCAAGGAATTCACATTCCGGGCCGTCGCTATCGGCGCAATCTTGGGAATCGTCTTCGCCGCCTCCTCGGTATATCTCGCCCTCAAGGTAGGGATGACGGTCAGCGCCTCAATCCCCGTCGCCGTGCTTTCCATTACACTTTTCAGGCTATTCGGGAGGGCCACGATCCTCGAGAACAATATTGTGCAGACGACCGGCTCGGCCGGCGAGTCGATTGCCTTCGGCGTGGCCACGACTATGCCGGTTGTGCTTCTCCTGGGACTGGATATGGACCTGATGCCGATTATCATTATATCGCTTTTAGGCGGCATACTGGGAGTCCTGATGATGATCCCGCTTAGGCAGGGGCTCATCGTTAAGGAACACGGCAAACTTACCTACCCGGAAGGGACAGCCTGCGCTGATGTGCTGATTGTAGGCGAACAGGGTGGAGCCAATGCCAGGACCGTATTTATGGGATTCGGCATAGGCGCCCTGTACAAGCTCCTGAATGCAGGGACCAGGTTATGGCAGGAAGTCCCTAACCGGATGCTGGGATTTTTTAAGGGAGGTTCAGTTTCAGCTGAGGTCACACCGGAGCTTCTCGGGGTCGGGTATATTATCGGGCCGAAGGTGTCTGCTAATATGTTTGCGGGGGGCATCCTGTCCTATCTGATCCTTATCCCGGCCATTAAAATCTTTGGTGAGAACCTTGCGGAGCCGATCTTCCCCTCGACCCAATTGATCAAGGATATGGGACCGTCTCTTATACGTAATGCCTATGTCCTGTATATCGGGGCAGGGGCGGTGGCGACCGGCGGTATTATAAGCCTTATACGTTCCCTCCCGACTATCGTTTCCGCCTTCCGCCGGGGCTTTAAGGCCTTTCTCGATTCCCGTAATGCCGGCGCTGCCACAGAGGAGGTGCCCCGCACCGACCGGGACCTGCCGATGTCCCTCGTCGTCTTCGGTTCGCTCGGTCTCGTTCTGGCAATATGGCTGGCACCGATTATCCATATCAATGCCCTGTCGGCGATACTTATAGTCTTGTTCGGATTTTTCTTCGTAACTGTCTCGAGCCGCATTACCGGTGAAATCGGATCATCGTCCAATCCGATCTCAGGCATGACTGTCGCCACCCTGCTGATCACCTGTCTTTTATTCCTGGCTGCGGGTTGGACCGGCGTTTCCTACCGGGCAATGGCCCTGGCGACCGCAGCGATTGTCTGCATCGCCGCCTCCAACGGCGGAACTATCAGCCAGGACCTGAAGACCGGCTATCTGGTCGGGGCTACGCCGAAATACCAGCAGATAAGCATTATGGTCGGCGTTATAACAAGCGCGCTTGTAATCGGCCTGATTGTAATCGGGCTGAACAATGCATATACATCAACAACATCTGTCTCCTATCCTGGATATACAGCCCCGGTTGAAAAAAACGGAAAGACCAAGGATCGGTCCGGACGGCAACACCTATTATGTCGTGCATGTCACGGAACAGACCGGCAATGTCCTGATAGGTAAATACCTGACGGATGGATCCGGAAAAATAAGATACCTGATTGATCCCGGAATTGCCGGGATCGTATCAGAGGCAGATCCTGAACCCGTCTCCTTTCCAGGATATGCCGCTACTGTAGAAAGAGATGGCGAGACCAGGGTCGGTCCGGACGGCAACACCTATTATGTCGTGCATGTCACGGGACAGACCGGCAATGTCCTGATAGGTAAATACCTGGCGGATGGATCTGGGCAAATAAAATATTCAATAAAAGAGATCAGAAAGCTCGATGCGCCCAAGACCAGGCTGTTCAGCATGATCATCGACGGTATTCTTACTCGCAAACTCCCCTGGGAGCTGGTGATGATAGGAATATTTCTGGCCCTTGTGATGGAGCTAGTCGGCGTTTCATCATTGCCTTTTGCGGTAGGCTTGTATCTGCCGCTTTCAAGTTCGGCGCCGATCATGGCGGGAGGGATTATCAGGGCACTGGTTGATAAGAAGAGAAAAGGCTCGTCGTCCGAGGCGGAATTCTCCCCCGGGGTGCTGTTATCTTCGGGCTATATTGCCGGCGCAGCCATTATGGGTGTGATTATCGCCGGGCTTGTCGGCGCCGAGTGGGATGCTGCGATTGATCTTTCGGGGCATATGGGTTTCCTGTCTCAGGCCGACTGGTTCGCTATGATCCCGTTTGCAGTAATAATGTACATTCTTTATCGAGTCGGGATATCAAAGGAGAGAAATAGTTAACATCATTATGGGCTGAAGCGGATAGAAATAGGATTCAATGACGAGGCTATTCCATCATGGGATGAATAAAATACGGGACGTATTTCAAAATATCAATTGACGTTTGAAGTGAATCAATGGGAACCGTCCTTAATTAAGTAATTAAGTTTTAGAAACAAGAAAGAGCAAGGGATTTGAAACTCGGAGGAGATTGGATTTAAAAAGCCTGTTCGGGGAGCAGGCCCTACACATCTAATGTGGATTGAACAAGAAGGGGAGGGATGAGTCAAGAGCAGACTTGAACCCATTCAAAGAATTTCGGATGAGGATTGATTTTGATTTTTGCAAAAAAATCTAATATCTTGTTTGATATCCTGTAAATCAATTAAGACTTACTTATGGATAAAATACAAAAATATTTCATACTACTTATTTTTCTTATAACATTTTGTTTTGCAAATTCTGCAAGGGCGGAAGACTATAAAATATCAGAAGGAAAAGATAGTATTGATATTATTGCATAATGCTTTTCAGCAAATCACTTTTGATACCTATGCAAGCTTAAATAAAGTAGATTCTGATGTAACTGAAGAGGCGCCTCAAGAGATTCCTTACTTACTGATTCGGATGATTTACCCAAGTGGTATGAGATGATTACAAACGTGCCAGGCGATTTGTGGAACTTTACAAAAGCCGAATATAAATCACCCAACGTCCCTGTTTATTTATTGCTTGCAGGAACTACTGCAGGTCTTATTATAACTGATGACCAAACTTATACGTCCTCCCACAAATTTTATTTAAAAAAACAATTTAACAAGCATATGAGTGACCTGTTTGCTGAAGCCGGTAATGGAAGAACGCAATTTAGCCTTGCGGCGTGTTTTGCCGCATACGGTTTTATATCAGATGATCATAGGGCATTGCGGACTGCAAGCGAGATTGTAGAAGCAGTTCTTGCAGCAGGCACCGTTGTACAAGTAATTAAGCATATAACCGGCAGAGAAGACCCTGTAAGGGCTTCAAGTCCGGGAGGCACCTGGAGATTTTTCCCTGGTCAAAAAGAATATATTAAAGACGTACCTAAATACGATGCTTTTCCTTCTGGTCATCTCGCTACTTCTGTAGCTACTTTCGTCGTTGTAGCAAAAAATTATCCTGAATACAGTAATTGGATAACGCCGATAAGTGTTGCATTGTCCACACTAATCAGCATTGGAATGGTTAATAACGGAATACACTGGTATAGCGATTATCCTTTGGCTATTGCAATCGGCTATACTTTTGGAAAACAAATTTCAAATCGTCACAGCAATAAAAATAATGAAAATAAAGAAGGTACGAACAAGCTTGCCTTAGTGCCTTTCTTTGATAGTCAGAATCTCGGATTATCAGTTAAGTTAAGTTTTTGATTTTTGAAATTAATTAATAAAATTCTGGAATTAAGTATATAGATTATTAAAACATGGAAGATCAAGTGGATTTGAAACTCTAAGGAGATGGGAGGCGGAGTGAACAGGAAGGGGAGGGGTGAGTCAAGAACCGTCTTAAACCATATCATTAATGATCCTAAGATCAACATACAAGTCATGGTTATGGGTCTGGTTCAGGCAGTCGAAGATCAGCCCCTGAAGGAGAAAATCGTTAAGACAATGCCTTTCCTGAAATCATGGATTGAAAAACGTGCATATAAATCACTTAAGGTCTTCAGGATAACCGGATGCAGGGCAACTTTGTGGACATTTGATAAAAATATTGAATCCAAATTAAAGAAAGAGATTTGATGGAACATATTGATGAGAAGTATTTGGTCCCGACATCAATCCTTGACAGTGATAACGAAGATGTAATCAGATTTGCCGATGATATAGCAGGCAATAAATCTGATCCTGTTGAGACAGCCGTAAGGCTCTATTACGCGGTGCGTGATAAGATCTGGTATGATCCCTATTATCCATTTTATCTTCCGGAACACTATCGGGCGAGTAATATAATAAAGAGCGGTCGAGGATTTTGCATCCACAAGGCATCGCTCCTCTGCTCCCTTGGAAGGGTCCGTGAAATACCCACAAGGATAGGGTTTGCCAATGTAAAAAACCACCTTGCTACTGGGCAACTACTTGACTATATGGGGACCGATATCTTCGCCTACCATGGTTTTACGGAGTTCTATCTTGATGGAAGGTGGGTAAAGGCGACTCCGGCCTTTAATAAAGAACTCTGTCAGCGACATAATGTCGCACCCCTTGAATTCAATGGTCGTGAGGATTCGATTTTTCATGCCTATAATAACGATAATAGCCCCTTCATGGAATATCTGGAATACCTCGGCACATACTCGGATATCCCTGTGGATGTAATATTGGCAGGATTTGAAAAGGTGTATGGCAAGGATCGAATAAATGCAAGGATAGAGGAGATTAAAAAAGGGGAGGGTAGATCTTTCCGCGATTTTGATAAGGAGGAGATTGTTTAGATATTGCGGTAAATATGGGTATGTCCATAAGAAACAAAGGAACTTGACAAGAAACGCTGTTATAGTGAATCTATCAGGACATCGTTAATTAAGCAATGAAGTTTTTAAATCAAGAATGATCAATGGATTTTAAATTTGGAGGAGATGGTAGGCGGATTGAACAGGAAGGGGAGGGAGGCGTTATGAAGACTATGTTTTTTCATGAGAAAAACAGTTCAATGGCATTTACATTTTATTATAGAATCCAGAGCCATTCACATTTACTCGCAGGATGGCATGTAGTTCTGCTCGGATTGGCTATTATTGTAGCGATGGTCACCGTAACAGGTTGCGCCTCATCAAAATACAAACTCGCGGATAAAGACACACCGCCGCCGATCGCTGATGAACCTCACCTTAAACCAGCCACCCCTTGAGGTCATCCTGCACACCGTAATTGTCTACAAAGGACCGGGATCGTGGAAACGCAATGCCTATTGGGATGAATATATCATCACGATTACCAACAAAGGCGAACTACCACTATCTATCAACTCGGCAACCCTGGTTGACTTCCAGGATAAAAACAATACGGCAGGCAGCGATCCATGGGAGTTGGAGAAAAAGAGCAAGACCTGGTGGAAGAATATCCGGTCCAGTGAGGCCGGTCGTCTTGTCACACTTGGTGCAGGAATGGCGGCCTCATATGGAGTCTTAATGGCAGTAGCCCCTTCCATTGTTTGGTGGGGACCAGGAGGAGCAGGAATATCATCTGCCGCCCTTGGTGTAGCTAGCGCCGCGGCTGCGGCAGTCATTGTCCTGCCGGTGTATGCTGTGGTGAGTGTATTCGTCAATGTCAGCGGACGCCACAAGATCGAGGCGGAATTCAATCGGCGGCGCCTGGCGCTCCCGGCCATTGTCCCGGCCGGACAGGTTGTTCAGGGCAGTCTGTTCTTCCCCATTACACCTGGTCCCAAGCGCCTTATCCTCCAATGTCAGGTTGGTGAGGAGGTCCGTAATGTAGACTTTGATCTCTCTCCGCTGGCAGGCCTACACATGGAAGATGAAAAGAACACGTTGCCGGCCTCGTCATCTCAGGAACCGGCTAAATAGGAACTATGAGAGGAAAGCGGGACGGGACGTTCTTTAAAAATTTAATTCATGAAACCGATGGAGATAATTCTTATTGAAAAGTCTTGCCACGAAGCTTGTTTTACGATTTTGATCTCAACATATTGCAGTGAATATGCCTGCTTCTCAAAATCATTTCAATTTCACGTTTCGCCTGGGTTTTTCAACCCTAGTTATCATGCCCATTGCATAATCTTGGATAATTAAACCTGAAGGTATCTATTGATGGGACTTACTACCGGTTTTGCTGGAAAATTTAATAACCCATTCTCTGCTTTTAGACACAAAAGTTTCCTTTATTACTGGAGTTGTATGTGTATTTCGCTGATCGGGACATGGATGCAGAATATCGCCCAGCCCTGGTTGGCCTATTCCCTGACCGGATCGCCTTTCCTGCTGAGTCTGGTAGGCGCACTTCAGTTCACCCCTATGCTTTTATTCTCACTCTTTTCCGGTGTTGTTATCGACCGGTTCCATAAAAAGAAGATCCTGTTCTTCACACAATCGTCCTCCCTTGTAATAACCCTTGTACTGGCGACATTGGTCTGGAGCGGGCATGTCCGGTACTGGCATATCCTGGTTTCTGCAACAGCGCTCGGCATGGTTAACACGCTGGATATGCCAACCAGACAATGCTTTATCATTGAACTTGTAGGCAAAGAAGATCTGATGAACGCCATCGCCCTGAATTCCTCTGTCTTTAATATGGCCAGGGTCTTAGGGCCGGCCCTGGCTGGTATCATAATGGGGACAATGGGTATAGCTTCCTGTTTTTATATCAATTCCTTCAGCTTTGCCGCGGTTATCGTGGGGCTGTTCTTCATTCATCCCATAAGTGTTCAGGAAATAAGGAAAGGGCATGGTGAAATATTATCGGATATCAAAGACGGGTTGAAATATATCGTTAATCATGAATATCTTTCAAAAACTATCCAGATGGTAGCTATTGTAGGGATCTTCGGCACGAATTTTAACGTGCTTGTACCGGTTTTCGCAAAGGTGATATTAGGACAGCAGGAGACTGGTTTTGGTTTTCTCATGTCCTTTGTGGGCGTGGGTTCCTTTATAGGGGCCATGCTTATCGCAACAATGAGCAAATCCGGACCCCAAAAATCTGTCCTTAATATTGTGCCCCTTTTTCTCGCGGCCTTGCTTATCCTGACCGGCTTTACAGATATCTTCACCCTGACAGGATTATGCCTTGCCGCCGCAGGCCTTTGTTTTGTTGCCTTCATTGCCAGCGCCAATTCTTCCTTGCAGCTCAACGCGACGGATGAATACCGGGGAAGGGTCATCAGTCTTTACACGCTGGTTTTCGGAGGTTCCGTACCCATCGGCAGTCTTTATTCCGGGATCATCAGCGAGTACTTCGGTCCAAGGGCAGGTTTTATAGCCTGCGGAGGCATTATTTTTCTTTTAGCGGGCGTACGGTATCTTTTTAAAAGAAAATCTGGCATATTTGGATTGGGATGAGAAGTGGATCGCCCTTAAAATTCTAAGTTTCAAAATAATAGTATAAAAATAGCGAATTTATTAAAATAGGGTCAGGCAGTAGGGGGACTCCTCAATTAAGTAACTAAGTTTTGAAAGCAAGGAAGAACAGGTGCAAAGGCCACTGTATTGTAGAATAAATATTTTGTCATAGTCATTTAATATAATCAACCGTTTAACAAGGAGGTAGGACTATGGATAAAATTTTAAGGATCGATATGGGGGGCGAAAATGGCCCCAAGGTTTCCGTTGAATCTATTGGTGTTTATGCAGGACTCGGCGGGCGGGCGTTTACATCGACGGTTGTTTCAAATGAAGTGCCACCAACCTGTCACCCGTTAAGCGCTGCCAACAAGATCGTCATAGCCCCCGGTCTGTTGAGCGGGACGACTGCCAACAACTCGGGAAGGATCTCGGTGGGCTGCAAGAGTCCGCTGACCGGAGGTATTAAAGAATCGAATTCAGGGGGGCAACCATCCCAGGTGCTGGCCAGGCTTGGTTATGCGGGCATTGTGATCGAAGGGAGACCCAAGGGTGATGATCTTTACAAGATCTTTATCAATAAAATGGTGTAAAGATCTCGCCTGACAACAGCCTCAAGGGATTGGGGAACTATGCCGTTGTGGAAAAGATGAAGGGGGAGTTTGGCGATAAAATAGCCTGTATCTCCATCGGTCCTGCCGGTGAAATGAAACTGGCAGGTTCATCCATTGCCTTTACCGACATGGAACTGAGACCTACCAGGCACGCGGGCAGAGGGGGAGTCGGCGCCGTGATGGGTTCAAAAGGGGTTAAGGTCATTGTCCTGGATGACACGGGCATGAAGATGCGCGAGCCGAAAGACAAGGCCAAATTCAGGGAGGCCAATAAAAAGTTTACCGAAGGGCTTAGAAGCCATGGCGTAACCGGACAGGCCCTCCCCGCCTTTGGCACCAATGTATTGACCAACATCATTAATGAGGCTGGCGGATATCCTACTTACAATTTCAAGGAAGGCCGGTTTGCCGGTGCGGCAAAGATAAGCGGAGAGACTGAGGCCGCTTTGGAGACGGAACGCGGCGGACTGGCCACCCATGGGTGCCACCGCGGCTGTGTTATTCGATGCTCAGGGATTTACCACGATAAGGATGGCCATTATCTGACGAAACAACCTGAGTATGAAACAGTCTGGGCTAACGGAGGTAACTGCGGTATTGACGACATGGACAAGATCGCCATGATGGATTTTCTCGATGATGATTTCGGTCTCGATACCATAGAGATGGGAGCGAGTATCGGGGTGGCCATGGAGGCCGGTTTGCTGAAGTTCGGAGACGCTGACGGGGCCATCAATCTGGTAAAAGAAGTCGGAAAAGGCACTCCCCTCGGCCGTATTCTGGGTAGCGGTGCCGCTGTAACCGGCAAGGTTTTTGGGGTCGAGAGGGTCCCGGTGGTCAAGGGCCAGGCAATGCCGGCCTATGATCCCAGGTCTGTCAAAGGAATGGGTGTGACCTATGCCACAAGTCCTATGGGAGCGGATCACACGGCCGGTTATGCAACGACTGCCAATATCCTCAAGGTGGGCGGCTATGTGGATCCCTTAAAGCCGGAGGGGCAGATAGAACTTTCCCGAAATCTGCAGATCGCGACGGCGGCGATCGATTCCACAGGGATGTGCCTGTTTATTGCATTTGCGGTCCTGGACCAGCCGGAGACTTTTCAAGCGCTCATTGATATGCTGAACGCCTTTTATGGGCTGAATCTCAACGCCGAGGATGTGACCGAACTCGGTAAGGGGATTCTTAAGAAGGAAAGGGCATTCAATATCAAGGCCGGTTTATCAAGTGAACAGGATCGTTTGCCGGATTACTTCAAGACACAGCCTGTTACGCCGCATAATGTGAAATTTGATGTATCGGATGAAGATCTGGATAAAGTGATGAACTGGTAGCGCCGAGTGAATAACCGGACTGTAAAACAAAATGTTTACACTCCTCTGCGCTTGAAAATATCGAGCGTAGAGGAGCCAAGATTTTCTGAAATCCTCCAAAAGGGTTTCGCGTTCAATACACTGATAGGTGTCAGTATCAAAACCTTCCTTTGTGAATTCATGGCACTGGATCATGAATATATACAGGAGAGAATATCCACCATTTTTCTGGATGGTAAAGCAGTAGACAATATAGAGGAGGCCATCATCAGCGAAGGCTCCACCTTGGCCTTGTCCTCAGCCATGCCGGGTTTGGCCGGGGCAACCTTGCGACGGGAAGGGCTATATGCCTCTCTAAGAGACTCCATTACCTATAAGGAAAAGGCCAGTAATTGCCGGATTAAAGAGGGGATCATTATCCTGAAGCTATTTAATCTCCTAATCGATGATATCGGGCCTGTCTTCTTGCAGAAAGGGATTGTTGTAAAATCTCAGGAACTGCAGAATTTTTTTGTTAAACAGCCGGACAGTTTTTGGAGAAATTGCAGTGAAATAATACTGGCCGGAAAGCCTATAGATCATGAAAATCTATTGGTCGGAGACCGATTAATCCAGCATGATGAAGTGGAATTGACCGTGTTGATTGACAGATGATGGGACATATTTAATAGGTCTGATGATAACAGTATGAAAATTACCGTTAAGCTTTTTGCCACATTGCGGAAAGGGCGTTTTGAGGAAAAAATCATGGATCTTCCTGTCGGTGTTAACATCGACCAGATCGTCCGGCAGATTGCCCTCCCGGAAAAGGACGTGAACTTGATCTTCGTCAACGGCCGCAATGCTGATTTTAATACCCCTCTTTCGGAAGGAGATACGGTTTCTTTTTTTCCATCGGTGGGAGGAGGATAATATAAAAGAGGGCTCATGCAAAAAGACTAGACCTTCACGGGCTGTTGCCCAAATCCTCTCATTCAGCCTATGGTCTCTGAAACGATTTTAAGAAGCTTGTCTGGAGATATGGGTTTGGACAGGAACAGGTTGGCCCCTGCCTCGATACCCAGCGCCCTGTCATCTTCCCGGGTCTTGGCCGTAAGAAAGACAATAGGTATTTCACCGTAATCTTCCCTGGCCCTGACCTTCTTGCACAATTCCAGGCCGTTCATTTCGGGCATAATAATATCTAATATCAGGAGGTTATATCTTTTTTCGTTAATTCTATCGAGGGCCTCTTTAGCGCTGCCGACGGAATCGATTTCATAGCCTTCGGGTTTAAGGAGTTCGCTCAGGGCTATACGGACCATTTCATCATCATCGACAATCAAGATGGATTTTGCCATTGTATTACTCCTTTATGTATGTAAAAGGGTTCAAGGGATCCAGGGTTCGAGGATTCAAGTGAAACTATGAAGGTAATAAGGCTAAGACTGAATTTTCTTAATAACCTTTAGCCTTCGGTCTTCAGTCTAAATACCTGATCTGACCGCTCAACCCCTTGAATCCTTGACTCCTTGAACCCTGACTTTATATTATTTCATGGTTTATTGGAATCAATATCTTTACGTCAGTTCCTTTGCCGACCTCGCTTTGAATATCAATCCTCCCTCCGTGCGATTCAATAATCCCGAAGCATAGCGATAGGCCCAGGCCGGTACCTTTTCCAACCGGTTTTGTGCTGAAAAAAGGTTCAATGATTTTATTAAGGTTTTCTTTTGGTATACCAACACCGGTATCCTTGAATGATACGGTCACATAGGGTCTGCCGTCTTCCTCCGTGGGATATGAAGAGATAGTCAATATCTTATCTCCTGATACATCCTCCATAGCGTCTCTTGCATTGGATATAATGTTTAGGAAGACCTGTTCGAGCTGATGGATGTCTCCTGATACCTTAGGCAGGTTGTTGGAAAGCCGCTTTTCTATTGTGATATTGTGGTTCAGGAACTGCTGCCCCGTCATCATAAGGGCATTTTCAAGCGGCTGATTTATGTCAAGTACGATAAACTCCGTTATTGTCTGTCTGGAAAATTTCCTCAGATGATCCACAATCTTATCGATACGGTCATTGCATTTGCGTATGATTTCCAATCGTTCCCTCTCAGGATCGTCCTGGGGAAGATTTTTTAATATGACGTGCAGGATCGTCTGTGAAGCCATCAAAGGATTGTTGATTTCATGTGCTACTCCTGCTACCAGTTCACCAAGCGCCCTCATCTTTGAAGCCTCCACAAGGCGAGCCTGGGCCCCTTTAAGTTTGGCCTCCAAGAGTTTTTTCTCTGATATATCTTTGAATATCCCGGCCGTTCCTATAAGCTGGTTATTATCATCCCTGAGAAGGAAAAGGGAGGTAAGGATCTGCGAGACCTTTCCGTCTTTTCGCTTGACCTCTATCTCATAATTCTCAACCCTCTCCTTTTTCCTGAGGATATCCATAATATCCCTTGCCTGTTGGATGCCCTTTACATAGGAATGGGAGATATGGACTCCTAATAGATCTTTCTTTTTATATTGGAGTGCCTCCTCCATAGCGCGGTTAATATATGTGATCTTCCCCTTAAGATCTGTTGTTATGATACCGTCGACCGAACTTTCCATGATGTTTTCAAGGAAATCTTTTGTCTCTCGAAGCTCCCGTTCAAGGCCCTTTCTCTTGGTGATGTCTTGGACGATCTCTACAAATCCTTTTTCTTTATCCGAAGACCCTTGTATAGCGGTAATGGTGGTATAGGCCGGGAACTTTGAACCATCTTTTCTTATCCGATACATCTCCAGATCAAAGACCCCTTCGTCCTTTGTCCGTTCCCATATCTCCTTATGAAGCCCTTTATCCTTGTCTTCAAGCGTATTGGTGATACTGATGTTCTTTTTATTAATAACTTCTTCTTTTGCCCATCCAAATATCTTTTCCGCCCCTTTGTTAAACTCAATAATATTTCCTTGAAAATCGAACGCTATAATCGCATACTCCGTTGAACTATCAAGTATGCTGTTTAAGAATCGAGAGAGATCGCGGTATCTCCCCCGGGATTCTTTTAGTTCCATAGTCCTTTCCTCAACCATTTTTTCAAGATTTGAGGTATGAAAATAGATTTGACTGATTAAACGGTTGAAGGAAGTCCCCAGGAGACTGATCTCATCCGTGCCGGTCACATTGACCCTTTGGGATAGATCACCGTCCACCATCTTCGTAGTCACCTCGGTAAGTTCCCTGATGGGGTCCGTCAGTAGTTTTGACAGCATGATCGTGAGAATGAGGACCATAGCAACGCTTATTAAGACTATGATGAAAATAAATCTCTCGGTCTCATAAAGGGCCTCATACACCTCCTCCTCGTATGTGCCGGCGGATATTATCCAGTCCCATGGCTTGAAATAGATATATTTGTTGATCTTCTGTCTTGGTTTTGTCTCCCCAAGCTCGGGATTGATCCATTGGTAACGGACGGTCCCGACTTCTTCCGAAGAGAGCG
The DNA here is from genome assembly GCA_963776085.1 of uncultured delta proteobacterium. GTDB lineage: Bacteria > Desulfobacterota > DSM-4660 > Desulfatiglandales > HGW-15 > CAVZMS01. Next base: position 14,637 of record CAVZMS010000127.1, on the reverse strand, counting down.
TTATGGCATTATCGACCATCGCTCGGATATATTCAAACCCTGACGAATCTATGGAATCAATAATATTTGTTCCTTCCTTTGCCGGATGGATTATAAGGATTCCCTTGCCGTCAATGACATAGACGTAACCCGTCTTTCCTACTTTGATCCCCTTGATCTCATCCTTCAGGGAATAGGCGCCCTGTTCCTTCGAATGTCCCATCCCCTGCTGAACCTTGCACATGGAATAGATATTTCTGACAAGGTGTTCCAGATCCTCCTCCGAGGCGTTTCGGAGGGCGGTCCTGAACCGTCCTATGGAAAGCGAAGCAACCACGAGGAGCGGGAGGAGGACGATAATGATAAAGACGCTGAAGAGCTTTGCCCTGATTCTCATATTATGAAATAGAGGTATGATCATTATTTTATGCCCCGGATAAAAAATATGGTTCTTTTCCTCGACCCCCTAGACCCCTTATCGATGATCCTTCAGTATTTCGGGTCGGGAAACGTGATCATGGGTATCGGTTTTTCAACCATCTTGTACATCACGGGAGAAACCCACCCTCCTTCCAGAAGGTCATCAGCGATATCATCAAGGATACCGTCATGGATCGCCCAGCTTCGTCCCCTTATGCTCCGGGCGAATTCCGGCCTGCGGAAAGGGGTGCTGTTGTCCAGTTTCTTGAACAGGGCTCCCCCGGGTTGAAAAAGCTCATGAATCCTTTTCATTCTTTTATAACCTTCGAAATAGCAATACCCGTATCTCTCAAAGGCGACCGCATTGTGATAAAAAAGGGCCTCTAATCTTATGCTTTTGATGTCCAGGATTAGACAAAAGGCATCCATGGCACGGACTACCTCCCGGGTGAGGCCCAGTCCTTTCCTGGACTGGCCTGGAAAATATCCGGCCTCCATGGCCTTTTCCTCTTCCTCGATATTCCTTGATGCCCATCCGAATAGAGTGTCTTTTCCATCCTTGTCCACATGTGTGCGGAATTGTCTGGACGAGGGATCGTTGATCAATAAAAAGTCCCATTCGATCATTGTGGTGTCAATGGAATCGGATATCTGAGTAGAATAAACAGGCTCTTCAATATTCTCGATCTTGATTTCCGTAAGGCATGTCCTATCCCCTTCAGGACAAAAGAAGCGGACGACCTTTATACCTTTATCATTATGGAAGTTAATGGGATTGATTCTTAGAGTATGATAGAGGGAAGGGGGGATAAGGTTTCTGTAAAACCCCTCCTTCTGATATTGATTAAATCGGTTGATAAGTTGAATCCAACCCATGACTTGCCCTCTCATACGTTCAATATCATTAGAATACTTTAATCTCTATGTCAAAAAAAAGATAGCAATATACAATAAGGATATTGCTATTTTTCATTGACTCAATCACGCTGATGATATAGTTCATTTTATCATGGAGTCCATCCGGCTTTACAGGATGTGTCACAATTCGCAGAGAATGTCATTACAATAACTTCCGGATCCCGGCTCGCGCCCCGCTCCACGGTGCTTGGCCGGGATGACGAATTGCGACACAGTCTCTTATGCCGGCATGAATTTGTAGGGATTAAAAAGATAATGGGGGGATGAATCCTTGTCGCAAGATGATGTTCAAAAGTTAGGTTCCATATTTGTTTTTTCCGACGAAATGGCCAGGTTTGAGTTCGGAGAAGACCATTATTTCAAACCTGAAAGGGCTGCCAAGACATATGAACTTTGCAACCGCTATGGGGTCATAAACCAGCCATGGATCAGAATCCTCAGACCTGAGAGTATTGATAAGTCCCTTCTCACTCTTTTCCATAAGCCGGAATATCTCCGGATTCTGGAAAAGGCGAGTCACGGGGAAGTCAGCATCGAGATACTTGAGAGGGGCATTGGAACGACAGACAACCCGATAATCCCGGGTATCTTCGAATGGTCCCTTAAAGTGGCGGGCGGCACTAATACGGCAATGAGGCAGGTGGTCAATGGCGATGCCCTAACAGCATTTAATCCCCTTGGGGGCTTTCACCACGCCAGATCGGACCGGGCCGAAGGTTTCTGCTATATCAATGATATAGTTATAGCCATCAAGGACACCCTGGAGAAATCGCCCGATATCAAGGTTGCCTACATCGATATTGACGCGCACCACGGCAATGGGGTTCAGGAGGCCTTTTACGATGATCCGAGGGTGCTCTTTATTTCCATACATGAAACGGGCAGGACACTTTACCCATGGTCCGGCAGCGAAGTTGAAATTGGAGAGGGCGATGGGAGGGGCTTTACAGTGAACATGCCTATCGAGCCCGGATCGGACGACGAGGTATTTTCCTTTGTGTTTGATAAGATTGTCCCTCCCCTTGTCGAATCCTTTTCTCCCTACGTTATTGTCGCTGAACTGGGAGCCGACACCCTTATCTCCGATCCTTTAACCCACCTGAAGCTCACCAATAACGGTTATATAAGGGCGGTGAAAAAGATGATTGAATTATGCCCCAGGATCCTCGCCCTTGGCGGCGGCGGTTATGATCTTTATCGTACCTCCAGATGTTGGACCCTTGCCTGGTCCGCCCTCAATCGTCTGGAGCCGACGGATGAATTCGCCGGACTTGTGGGAGGCATGATGTTCGGTCCGGAAATGGAGGTAGGAAGCTTGTATGACCATCCTTACCTCACTACAGGAGAGGCCAAGGAGAAGGCAATGCTTGAGGGGCAAAGGGTGGTGGACTACCTACAGAAAAATATATTCCCTATCCACGGCATAAAATGATGGGGACGTCCTTAATTAAGTAACTAAAATTTAAAGATAAGCGAGCTCAAGGGATTTTAACCTAGGAGGAGATGGGATCAAAAAGGGAGTCGCGCTCTCATAAGATTAGGCTGCTGCTCAAGGCAAGGGCATTTTGTTTCAAATGGAGATATGAAAGAATGAGTGAAGAAATACGGCTTGTTGATATGGGTTTTGTCAATGCCTTTCTCGTCAGGGCTGGCGATGGCTATATTCTCATTGATACCGGTGTGGCTCAGCAGTGGTCCCGTTTAGAAACCGAATTACTTCAGGCGGGTTGTTTACCGGATAACCTCAAATTGGTAATTATCACGCATGGGGATTTTGATCATACCGGGAACTGTGCTGAACTCCAGCGGAAATATGGTGCGAAGATCGCAATGCATTTCGGAGATGTGGATATGGTTAAAACCGGGGTGCCTGTGAAACGTAAAATTAAGGGCATCATGGCAAGGCTGTTTTTATGGTTGGGAGGACGAATGGCTAAAAAATTTAACCGATTCCAGCCGGATATTTTGTTGGAAGATGGGCAGATGCTGAAGGAATATGATCTGGCGGCGAAGGTCATTTATACCCCTGGGCATACCAAGGGCTCGATTGCCTTATTGACTGACGATGGGCAGCTATTTATCGGCGATACTCTTTTCAACAGAACGAAACCTGCAGGCTCGCCGTTTATTGAAAATGAACAAGAACTTCATGACAGTCTTCATATTTTAAAGCAGGCGAATGCCAGGATAGTCTATCCGGGGCATGGGAAGCCTTTTCCATTTGAAGCGCTATTGTCGATAACAGGATAACCTAAAGAGGTGTGTTCTACATAGTTGAGGACGAATGGCCTGGGATATTAAATTATAAGTGTTAGAATTTTTATATACTCAACTTTGCAAATCAGGAAAAACATAAGAAGATTCAAAACTCTCATAATATGTCATTGCTTTGATTTTAAGGAGGTAATCATACGATGAATATGCAATTGAAAAAGCAGTTTTTAGAACTATGGAAAAATTATTTTAACGGCGCCGATCTCCCAATAGCTTTTTATTATAATGATAATGCCGGCGATATTGAAATTGTAAAAAAGCCATCGGATCATGTTTGTGTTATTGGTGTTCTCGACCAGGTGCGAAAGGGTAAATCACTCTGTTTTAATATAGATTCCATTGGTTGTTTCGGAGGGAAAAGATATCTCGGCTATGTCAAAAAAATACAGCCGAATTTTGAATATTTTCTTTCATGCGGTATACCAGGAGAGATGGAGGGTGAGCGCTATAAGAAATCTCCTGAGATTGTAAAAGAGATAATGAAGAATATGCCTGATTTTGAGGCGCCTGCGAAATATATTATTTTTAAGCGATGGGATTCACTTAATGAGAATGACAATCCGGATGTGGTGATTTTTTATGCCTCAGCCGATATGCTCTCAGGGCTGTTTACCCTTGCCGGGTTCGATGAAGCAGAGTCGAACAGCGTTATTGCCCCTTTTTCTGCAGGATGCGGATCTATAGTAATGCATCCTTATCTTGAGAAAGATAGGCCCCGGCCCAGGTGCATTATCGGGATGTTCGATGTTTCTGCTCGACCTTTTGTTCCGTCCGGTATTCTTACCTTTTCGGCGCCTATGATAAAGTTCGAGACAATGGTCAGCAACATGAAGGAAAGCTTTTTAATTACTCCATCGTGGAATAAGGTTCGTTCCAGAATAGCCAGGCATGAGTAAAATATGTTCTACGGCGTGGGCAAAATTAATTGTCGCTAATAAAATTAATATACTTCAAAGTCTGCTATTCAATGAAAATGAACCAATGGGGACGTCCTAATTAAGCAGTGAAGTTTTAAAGGCAAGGAAGATCAATCGAAAATTATGTAAACACTTTTGACCGTTACCAAACCATTACGCCAAATGAGGAAAGATATTTAATGGACTATTTACAGGCAATTATTATTGCCATAGTTGAAGGGATTACAGAGTTCTTACCCATCTCTTCCACTGGGCATATGATTATCACTGAAAAGCTGTTGGGCCTTGAGCCCTCATCTTTATTAAATGTCTATAAAATAACCATACAATTCGGGGCGATAATATCGGTAATATGCCTCTATTGGAGACGATTTTTTAAATCAACGGATTTTTACCTTAAGCTTTTTGTCGGTTTTCTTCCTGCCGCGGTATTCGGATTTCTTTTGAGTGATTTTATAGATCAGATGTTGGGTAACGTCTGGATAGTGGTAATATCATTAATAGCAGGAGGCATTGTCCTGATTTTTATTGATTCATGGCTGAAAAATGACAATCCCGATAACCAGGAAATAACCTATCTCAAGGCCTTCAAGATAGGGCTTTTCCAGGTAATATCAATAGTCCCGGGTGTATCCCGTTCGGCGGCCACAATCATAGGCGGGATGTTCCAGAGATTAAACCGCTCTCAGGCAGCGGAATTTTCTTTTTTTCTCGCAGTGCCGACCATGTTCGCGGCCTCGGCATGGGAGATTTTTAAGCATTATAATGATATTGATTCATCAAATATCTGTCTGCTTATTGTCGGGAACATTATTGCCTTTATTGTGGCATTAATAACCATAAGATCATTCATCAGGTTTTTAACCAATCATGGCTTCAAAGTCTTCGGTTATTATCGAATAATAGTCGGAGGAATCATCCTTGTGATGCTTCTGGCCAGGAATTGATCTGGACCTGTTTGACTGATGTCTATCAGTGATCTTTATCATATGGTCATCTCGGACGCCAATTCCGATGAACCTCAGCGTCAACCAGGCGCCTAATCATTCTGATAAAAAAGCATTGACAATTTACCATCATGATGGCAAACGGTGACAATGATGAAGAATATCACATTGAAACATCCATAAGCGAAAGAGAGGTGAAACTATGCTGCAAAAATATGATATTATCAGTAATCAATTAGTTATCAATAATCAGGAGGGGGGCAATATTCATATCTATAGCAATCCGACGGCTGAAGAACGGCAGCACCTGATCGCAACCCTCCCCATTGACCAACATTCGTTATCGTCTGCACTTGATCCGGATGAGATCTCCCGCCTTGAATTGAAACCGAATCTCACCTTTATGATTTGGAAACATCCTGAAAATTATAGTTTTGAAGGGGAAATCCGGTTTAATGTCTCTTCAATCGGGATCATGCTGAAACCAAACCAATTAGTAGTTATTATGTCAGGAAATATCTCGTTATTTAATGATCAACAGGTATATCAAATGAGAAATCATCTTGATGTTGTCCTCAATATCCTTTCTCAAACCACAAGACATTTTTTAGAACACCTCAAAGTGGTTAAACAAATTTCACGTGAAATTCAGAAAAAGATTAATACGGCATTAGAGAATGAATATTTGATCCAGATGTTTACCTTGGGCGAAAGCCTGACCTATTACTTGAACGCGATCAGCAGCAATATCGCCGTGTTAAATAAACTAAACAATAATATTGAGAAAATCGGCCTATCCACGGAACAAAAGGAACTTCTTGATGACATTCTCATTGAGAATAATCAATGTTATAAACAAGCGGAGATCTATTCAAATACTCTTTCCGAGTTAATGGATGCGCGAGGGACATTAGTCAATAATAACATGAATGTGATCCTGAAAAATCTGACGATTATTAATGTGATTTTTTTACCTTTGAACTTAATCGCCAGTATTGGCGGGATGTCCGAGTTTAGCTCCATGACCAAAGCGTTTGATTGGCGTATTTCGTATGCCCTTTTTGCGGTGGCGATGATTTTCATTGGATGGCTGACGGCGATTATCATTAATAAATTTAGTGGGTGGCAAAAGCAAAAACAAAAACCAATACCCATCCGATGATGATAAAGTCCCATCAATCGCTTGCGGTGGGGAGCTTTATTGAGAATAAAAAATAAAGGTTAGTTTGAATGAAGATGTGCTATTCTATTCATCCGGAGGACAGTGCATTAATGACAGCATCATAGGGCAGTAGGACACAGGAATGGCGGCTCTTATGGTGCCGGACAGGGAAAAACATGCGAAGGCTTTCAGAAAAGTTGCCAGGGTCGTTACCAGGGGTCTTCAGCATCATATCAAATTCTTGACGTATCTTTTTTATGTTATCCAAGGTGAGCCCTTTAACGAGTTCCGCCAGGTGGTGGCTTGAGGCTTTGCAGAGTATGCATCCGCGTACCTGAATAGCCATGGATTGAATGATCTCACCTCTCATCCTCAGCTCGACGGCAACCTGATCGCCGCAGAGCGGGTTGCTGGCCGTCCCTTTTTTATCGACATGCTCAAGGTAGCCGGCATACTCTGTTCTTTTGGACCATTCGATAATGGCATCCTGATAGATATCTTCATTCATAGCATTTATTATTGAAACCTTTGTATAATTCTTCATCCGTTATTCCGGGCTTGACCCGGAATCCAGGAAGTGTCTGAAGATACTGGATTCCGGCTTTCGCCGGAATGACAAGATTAGAGGTTAAATGCCGTTTTTCAAAGGTCTGTGGTCTTTATTTGATCTTTTCCCAATCAGGTTTACAGTTGATTATGGATTGCAGAATGTTGAACAAAGAATGTTCAATTTTGAATATTTTCTTTCCTTCGAAGTTCTACATTCCCTGTTCATTATTCAATATTCTCTTTTAATTAATATACGCCAAGCTCTATATGCCAGGTGCTCTGCTCCGTGCGCCATGTTTACCCCGATAAACGCGCAGCCTGTTTAACCGGGGCGCTGTGCCCTTGACTAATCAACCAAGGTGCTTAATACAATCTTCCATCCCGTTGAGAAATGCCTCTACATCGCCTTCATTGTTAAAGGCTGCGAGGCTGGCCCTGGTGCTGCCGTTCAGATTCCACAGGTCATGAAGGGGCTGGGCGCAGTGATAGCCTCCTCGCAGGGCTACCCCGTGCCGGTCATTCAGAAACTGGCAGATGTCATGGGGATGAATGTCGCGGACGGCAAAGGAGACGAGCGGCAGGCGCGGTTTACCAGGTTCTGGTCCAAGTATCCGGATCCTGTTCTTTCCATTATCAATATTGTTCAGCCCTTCCATAATCCGTTCCGTTAATTCGGTTAGATGGTTGTGAATGCCGGGCAGATCCTGACGGCTGAGCCATTCCAATGCGGTGCCCAGCCCTACTGCCTGTGTTACAGGCGGAGTGCCTGCCTCGAAACGGTGAGGGGGATCTTGGAAACTGCTATATTTAATGGTCACCTCGTGTATCATTTCACCGCCGCCGAGTGCGGGAGGTAATTTTTCAAGCAGATCCATTCGCCCCCACAGTACCCCGATACCGGTTGGCCCGTATACCTTATGGCCGGAGAAGACATAAAAATCCGCATCTATGTTCAGGGAGATCAAGCGGGCCATGCGGGGCGACCTGGGCACCGTCCAGCATCAGCTTGGCTCCTTTACTGTGGGCAAGCCTTGCCAGGGATATCACATCGGTTATGGCGCCTGTTACATTGGAACCGTGGCTAACCGCCACGAGCCTAGTTTTTGTCGTGATAAGGTCTTCCGCCCTGTCGAGATCAAGCCGGCCGTCATCCGTGACCGGCAGGTATCGAATGGATACGCCTCGACGCTGTTTAAGCATCTGCCATGGAATAATATTGCTGTGATGTTCCAGTTCAGAAAGCAGGATTTCATCATCCTGCTTCAGGTCTTGTCCGAAACTCAGGGCCAGGATATTTATGCCTGCGGTAGTCCCGCTAGTAAAGATAACCTCATCGGCATCGTTCACCCCAAGATATCGGGCAGCCTGAAGTCGCGCCTTATCAAATGCCTCGGTAGCGGCCTCCGCAAGCCGGTGTATCCCCCTCTTCACATTGGAGCGGCGCATGGTTTCGTGTTCCACCATTGCCTTAATCACGCTGTCAGGCACCTGGGACATGGCAGCATTATCAAGATAGTGAAAACCCCCTTTGGAGGACAAGGTTTTCAGTATAGTGAATTCCCGGGCTAATATCTCAGGGTTAAATGCCATTTATGATCTTTCTTGAAATATCTGATAGGGTTACCTTGCGGCGTTCAGCGGTGATCTCGGCCAGGATGGCCACTGCTATCTCAGCGGGTGTAAGCGCGTTGATATTTAGACCTATCGGACCATGGATGCGACTGATCTGCTCTTCGGAAAAACCCTCAATTTTAAGACGCTCTCTCCGGCTCGCGTGGGTCTTGCGGCTACCGAGCGCCCCGATATAGAAGACATCTGAGCGAAGGGCCGTTTTCAGGGCCGGATCATCCAGTTTCGGATCGTGGGTCAGGGCTACAACTGCCGTACGGGAATGCAGGGTCATCTTTTCCATGGCCTCATCAGGCCATTCAGGGATGAGTTTCATATCAGGAAATCGCTCTTTAGAGGCAAAGACGGCTCGGGGGTCAATAATTACTACATTGTAGCCCGTCAGACCGGCCATCTCGGCAAGCGGTCCGGCGATATGCACCGCCCCAATGATGACAAGTTGGGGGTCAGGATGAAATCCGTGGATAAAATAGGTCTTGCCGTCCATCTGTATAATAGTGCTGCTCTCCCTGTGAAGTACGTCAGCTACCGCGTCCCGCAGGCCAGGAGGGACTTTTTCAAGAGAACCAGGGTCATCCGGCCGGATCAACATCTTATGATTGTTAATAAGATCCGTGATGAGACATACTGATCTCTGGTCCCTTTTTAATGCCATTACCTCTTTATATAAGGCTCGATTCGGTTCCAGCTTTTCAATATAGATCTCTATTTCTCCACCGCAGGCCAGTCCCACTTCCCATGCCCGCTCATCGCTTACCCCAAAGAAGAGCCGTTTTGGCCGACCGTTTTCGATCACCTCAAGGGCCTCCGTGATTACCGCGCCTTCTATGCATCCACCGGACACGGAGCCCTCAAATGCCCCTTTGCTGTCGACGACCAGTTGGCTGCCCACGGGAACCGGTGATGAGCCCCATGTGGCGATAACGGTTGCAAGGGCGACTTCTCGCCCCTCATCATCCCACTCAACAGCGATCTTAATAGGGTTTTTCATATGATCCATTACTTCCATGATCTCCATTGTACTATTATAGTGAACGCATTAAATAACCTGGCATCTTGACTATAGTCAAATCCCCTATTTGTCCGGCAGGGGTCTCTTTTCAGAGGCGAAGGCATTCAGTGCCCGGTATTTTGCATAACTCGCAGCAAGGCGGGCGGAGGGCTTCCAGCTAATTGACCAGGAAGGAGGAGTAGTTATCTATCCGGAACTCCGCCGCCCGCCTGTCGAAGATGCCGCTTGCGGTGACGACATCCTTATGCCGGTTCTCTGCTTATAAAATTTTCGCCTCTGAAAAGAGACCCCTGCCGGACATCCATATTTATGCCTTCATAAATATGTCTACTTATTTATAGCGTTCACTATAGGATTTTTTTCTCCTTAAGCCTTAATCTTTTCGAGCCGAGACAAAAGTTCCTCCATATCACCGTTGTTATCCACGTCAAAAAAACAGTCGGGATTGTCAATCTCCACGGTAAGGACATGTTCAGGGTTCTTTTGTAGTAATTTCCCTGGCCCCGATATCACCCGTAATATCCATAATATCGGCGTAAAATCTTTTGCCGAAACAAACGGGTAGGCCCTTGGTTCCTTTGTAGGTCGGCACACAGATAAACTTGTCAGATGATCTGAACCGATCAAGCAGCATATTGATTGTCGCGGTGTCCAGCAATGGATGATCTCCCAGGATAATCATGACCGAGGGGAACTCATCTTTTATTTCCATCAAACCGCGTTGAATAGAACCGGACATCCCCTCCTGGTATCGGGGGTTGATAACCGTTCGAAGCTTAGGATAGTGAAGGTGATCGCCGATGGTTGTGATTATCTTATCGGACCTGTAGCCCAGGACCAGCACTATCCGATCCAGATCGGATCTGACCGCGGCATCGATGACCATGGAAAGAATAGTGGTCTTGCCGACCCTTAACAGCTGCTTTAAAGAGCCGAACCGGACAGACATTCCCGCTGCCAGGATAATGCCTGCCGTGGGCCTTTTATCCATTTCAGGATTTTCCATGTCCCGTGTCTTTGCTGTGATCCATTTTTAAAAGGCACAATAGGCCTTGATTGCAACCCTTTATAAATATGACAGAAGTATAGAGGAACGACATTTACATGTCAACGTCAAAGCCGGGGCGCGACATTGTTAAGGCGACAAGCGAAAGTATTCTCGTAACCTTTTTAAGCGGACAGCTACTTGAATTAAAACGCGGGGTATAATAATTAAGTCTGAAAAACCGGATCTACAATGTATGCCGTTGTGGGTCCGGTGACCAAGCTAAATTTCCCCCGAATTTTTCTTTCAAGACTATTTTACATTAGATTGCATATCGCTTTTTTGTCTTTTATATCAGTATTTTGATATAAATGTATTAATTTCTAAAAATACAAAAAACATACAGCCTTATAATATTAATGTTGGAAGGATAGAAACAAAGAAATATGGATGAACCACCGAAACAACTTTTTATAGCCGATGTAGACTTCCCCGAAGCGAAACGTCTTGCCGACTTGGCTTCCATTTTACGGGACTTGCAGGTCACAGTCGAAACATGCAAACGCGTAGTTGATCTTCTTGAATCTGAAAAACCGGACTCTATCGTAATTGAAGGTCTCTGGTCGGCGGCCTTAGTTCGATATATGAGATGTTTTGTATTCGGAAAACGATACGGATTGACGGAAGAAGTGTTTGAAGGCCTAAAAGGTGATCCTATTGGGGCGCATCGTTGGTACAAGAACATGCGTGACAAACATATAGCGCATTCTGTAAATCCATATGAACAAGTTCGTGTGGGCATTGTCCTTTCACCAGAAGAATCAAAAGAACAAAGAGTTCTCGGAGTTTCAACTCTCGCGGGATCTTATATACATCCGGATAAGAAGGGGGTTGAGCAATTGGGTATGCTTGCCACCATGCTTATCAAAACGGTTGGCAGATTAGGGAAGGAGTGTGAAAATCAAGTTCTCGATATTGCGAAAAACCTTCCCATCGATCAATTGTATAATCGAGCTACTAGCAAGTTTGTTGCTCCTGGTCCAGAAAAAGCTGGAAAAGCAAGGATTGAATAATCTCTTCCAACATTCTGCTGTAAGGGATGGCGCAAAAGGCTAAGCCACGCCTGAGCAGCGCGGTAGGAGCATAAATATATTCCAGTATCGAGTAATAAATGGCAAATCACAACGGAAATAACGACAAATCCCTTGAACAATGGCTGTGGGATGCGGCCTGCTCCATTCGCGGGGCAAAGGATGCCCCAAAATATAAAGATTTCATCCTGCCATTGGTCTTCACCAAACGGCTGTGTGATGTGTTTGATGATGAAATCAACCGCATTGCCAAAGAAGTAGGCGAACCGGGCAAAGGCCTTTAAACTGGTCAAGCGCGATAAGAAACTGGTGCGCTTTTATATCCCGCTCGAACCTGCTAATACCGAAGAACCTGTCTGGTCTGTGATTCGTAAATTAGCGGATAAAATCGGAGAGCAATTGACCAAATACCTGCGCGGCATTGCCCGTGAAAACCCCAAACTTCAAGGGCATCATTGACCGCGTGGACTTCAACGCCACCACGCACGGTCAGCGTGATATTTCGGATGACCGCCTGAGCGCCCTTATTGAGCAAATCAGCCTGAAGCGGCTGGGATTGAATGATGTGGAGCCGGACATCATCGGGCGAAGTTATGAATATCTTATCCGCAAGTTTGCCGAAGGGAGCGGGCAGAGCGCGGGCGAGTTTTACACGCCTAAGGAAGTGGGCATGATTATGGCGCGCATCCTGGGACCGGAGCCAGGAATGGAAGTCTATGACCCGTGCTGCGGTTCAGGCGGGACTGCTCATCAAATGCCAGATGGTCCTCGATGAGCAGATGGCTCTGCGGTCTCGTAAAAAATACGCCCCTCTTAAGATTTATGGTCAGGAATATACCGCCACCACCTGGGCGATGGCGAACATGAACATGATTATTCACGACCTGGAAGGCGTGATTGAGATCGGCGACACGTTTAAGAATCCCAAGTTCAGGTTGAAGAACGGACTGCAAACCTTTGACCGGGTGGTTGCCAATCCCGATGTGGAACCAGAACTGGTTCACCGAAAAGGATTATGACGCCGATGAGTTGGGCCGCTTTCCCAAAGGCGCGGGCTTTCCGGGCAAGCAAAGCGCGGACTGGGGCTGGGTTCAGCATGTCCTTGCAAGCCTGAATGATTCACGGCGCGCGCCGCCATTGTGCTGGATACGGGCGCGGCGAGTCGGGGCGTCGGCAGCGCCAACACGACCAAAGAGAAGCAGGTGCGCAAATGGTTTGTGGATAATGACCTGATTGAAGGCGTGATTTACCTGCCCGAAAATCTGTTTTACAACACCACTGCGCCAGGCATCATTTTGTTCCTGAACAAGAATAAACCCGCCGATCGCAAGGACAAACTCTTTTTGCTCAACGCCAGACGTGAGTTTGAAAAAGGCGATCCCAAGAACTACATCACAGATGACAGGCATTACCCGTATTGCCGAGACCTTCAAGTCATGGACGTGAGGAAGACAAGTTCAGCCGCATCGTGAGCAGGGATGAGATTGTCAAGAACGATTACAACATCTCGCCCAGTCGTTACATTCATACGGGCGAAGGGGAAGAATATCGGCCGATTGCGGAGATTGTAGACGAGTTGGACGCTCTCGAAACAGATATATGTAATACTAATAACGAGCTTGTGAAGATTTATTCACTATTGGGTATTAAGCCGTGAAAGCAAAATCGTCATCAGCAAATTACCCAAATGATTGGGCGTTTATGGAACTGAAATCATTAAACGCAAAACATTCAACGACCCTTAATCCGAAAAGGTTCGCGGATGAAAAATTCGAGTATTACAGTATCCCTGCTTACCAAGATGGCAAGATTCCGTCTCTGACTTTTGGTAATGAAATCGAAAGTACTAAACTATTGCTTGAAGAAGGCACAGTCCTTTTTGGAAAACTCAACCCGCGTGTTGAAAAGGTTTGGAGAGTAAGCAACCATTTTGATTGTCGAAAAATAGGTTCAACTGAGTGGATATCAGTCCACCCTACAGAAGAAATTGACGGTGACTTTTTATATTATTTATTTTGGTCTGAACACGTAATGCCAAAAGCAAAAACACTGGTATCTGGTTCTACACCTAGCCGCCAAAGAGTTGACCCAAGAGCATTTTATCAAATTCAAGTTCCCGTTCCTCCACTACCCGAACAGCGTAGTATTGCCTACGTGCTCACCAAAATACATATTGCCATTGAACAGCAGGAGCGGCTGATTGCCCTAATCCGCGAACTCAAATCCGCACTGATGCGTAAGTTGTTCACTGAAGGTCTGCGAGGCGAGAAACAGAAGGAGACGGAGATTGGGCTGGTCCCGGAGAGTTGGGAAGAAGTACGATTAGATAAAACTGGCGATGTTGTATATGGTATTCAAGCTGCAGTTGCCAATAACTTACAACCTGTCGGCATGAAAATTCTCACTAACAAGAATATTACCCTCGATGGTCAAATTGTTCTAGATGACATCAACTACTTTGAACTCAAAACTAAAAGACATTTTGAGACGATACTTAAAAAGGATGATATCCTTTTCAATTGGAGAAGTGGAAGTAAAGATCATATTGGTAAAACAGCATATTTTAATTTAGACGGCGAATACACTCACTCATCTTTTATTCTTAGAATACGTTCAAATGAAAGTATAAATAGTAGATTCCTTTTCTGTTACTTGTATTTCCTCAGATCTTCGGGATACTTTCTCCAAAAACACGACATATCATCAGTCAATGCTACATTCAACAAAAGTGCCGTTGAAGCGTTAGCAATACGT
>CAVZMS010000126.1:0-4550 GCA_963776085.1 uncultured delta proteobacterium | reverse complement strand
ACTAGGCATCTTGACCATCGTGATTACCATATATATGCGGCATGCCTGCTTTCAAAAACATGGCTACTTATCTATGACGTTCACTATAGTAAAAAACTCTATCCAATCTATCATCCAGAATCCAGCATCCAATATCATCCAGATTGACGACTCGACGCTTCCTTTATAATTAAATTGGCCACCTCTCTGATGGAGATCTTATCTGTTTCAATCACTAAATCCCCCGCCTTCTTATATAACGGATTCCTGGATGCCAGAACAGCCTCAACTTCATCCATAGTGTCCCTTCCTGTCAGAGACGGCCGTGGAATCCCTGATAATTCATCTTTTTCCATCCTCTCTTTTAAAATATCGGTGCCGGCCTTAAGCCACACGACAAAACCGTTTTTCTTGAGGTTCACCACATTATCCTCGTCAATCACAACCCCGCCCCCTGTGGCGATTACAAGATTATCCAGGCCAGAAATCTCCTTGATAACCTCTTTTTCAAGGCCACGAAAGTATTCCCAAGCCCTTCACGCTAATAATCTCTTCTATCGGGCAACCGGCCCTTCCCTCGATCATCGCGTCAATATCTATAAACCCTCTCCCCATCTTATTCGCGATTATCTTTCCTGAAAATGTCTTGCCGCTGCATCGATAACCTATGAGAACGATGTTCATGTGGTCTGTTTTCCTGAAGAAAGTGGTCAAGGATTCGAGGGTTCAAGGGTTCGAGCGTTTTCTTGGTCATTCTCTAAAATGTAATTTTGAATATCCAACAAGGAATCTGTCCCCAATGTTGAACTTTTTTTCCCTTTAGAGACCTCTGCAAAACTGCATGAAACCAGTAATTTTGTCATTCCGGCGAAAGCCGGAATCCAGTATTATTAAATATTCCCTTTAGATTCCGGGTCATTCAGTTCCGTCGTAGCCAAGGCTAACTATCCAGCCTTCATAGCCATTACGGCGAGTAGGCTGGCGAAGTCGGCAGCCCGGAATGACGAATAAAGGAGTTATGCAAAGGTCTTCACTTCTACACTTCGACATTCTGCATCTCTCGACCTGCCCGCTCATGCCTCTTGGCTTTTATAAAGGCTCTATCCGTTTTTGCAAATTATACTGCAGTAATAATATAGGCAGCCATTAGCGAAATAGAGTCTTTTTGGCAGGCGGGTATTCAATATAAATCTAAAACTGTTCCCCTCTTCATTATTCGATATTCTATTTTAAGCACTTCCCTTGGACCCTAGACTCCTTCACTCCTTGAACCCTCTACTTAAGTATTTCACTCGAATCCTTGGCCCCTTGAACCCTTGTGACAATAAAAAAAGCCGTGAACATTTTTATCTGCCCACGGCTTGTTAAAAGAAAAAACAGGATCGACCTATGAGCAGACCGGTCCCCCAGAAATATAAATTAAGGCCCGCCATGATTGATACTGTTTCATAAGTTTTCTTTATTTCCTTGAATCCCTCACTCCGTAGAACCCTGAATTGTTTTATAACGGGTGATGAGTTGCACATGTGTATATTAAAAATGCCTCTTTATTGTCAAGGTAAAAATTTTGGCTTGACTTTTTAATCACTTACCAATATTGTGCTTAACTATGAATTTCAAACAAGAAAATAATCTTCCCGTTTTAATGGGTAATTGGTGGCAGCTCAGCTCCGGCATAGAGGAGAGCCTGTCAGGATAGACCGGTCTATACTATTTAACCGGGGCGCCTCCTAAAGGTCCCACGGTTTTATCAAATCTTTATGGCCGTGGGTTTAAAAACCCCACGGCCTTTTTTATCAGGAGTTGTCCGATTAGCGTTATGCATAATAAATGTATCTAATTTATAATTACAGCATAAGTCTCCCTGGATAAATTCAGGACCATGAGACTGTCGAATGGCCAGAATCCAACGTATACCCTTCCTCTCCTCTTAGGGGGAGGATCGAGGTGGGGTCTTATTCACTATATTCCGAGACCCCCTCCCAACCTCCCCCTAAAA
Organism: uncultured delta proteobacterium; assembly: GCA_963776085.1. GTDB lineage: Bacteria > Desulfobacterota > DSM-4660 > Desulfatiglandales > HGW-15 > CAVZMS01. The sequence goes on along the minus strand of CAVZMS010000126.1, from coordinate 2,572 downwards.
GGAGGAGGAATAAAAAGATAGTCGGTACTTTATATTACTCATAAGAATATTTTCTTGATAAAAAATTGTTCCCTGTAAAATTCTTACACCACTGAGTTCTATATTAGGAGAATTAATAAATGAGAAAAATCCCTGCCTTTTCCGAATTTGAGCGGATGGCGAAATGAGGGAACCTGATTCCTGTTTATCAGGAATTCCCGGCCTATATCGAGACCCCTGTCTCGGCCTATCTGAAGATCAGAGACGATTCCTACTCCTATCTTCTTGAGAGCGCGGACGGAGGAACAGATGGGGCCGCTATAGCTTTATCGGCTTCAAGCCTTTTCTGAGGATGCTTGCAAAAGAAAAGGATGTAGAGGTATGGGAAGATGACAAGAGGGAGAAATTAAAGGATATCAAAAATCCCCTCCATGTCTTAAGAGATCTCATAAGAGGTTCACGCCGGTTACAGTCAAGGAACTCCCGCCCTTTCAGGGAGGCCTTGTGGGGTATGTTAATTATGACCTTATCAGGAAATGGGGAGCGCCTCCCTGGCGATAAGACCTGATAAAACAGGCATCCCTGACGCAATCTTCACCGCATGCGGGGGGATCATCATCTTTGACCATTTCACACATCTGATGAAGGTGATCGCCCTGGCCAGGGTAGATGATAAGACAGACCTGAAAAAGGCCTATGCCCTTGCGTGCGAAGATATTGAAAAGACGGTTGAGAGACTTAATACCCACATCTCCAATATCTCATCGGAAGGTAATTGTATGGTCTCCGGGCTTCAATCCAACTTTACGAAAGAGGGGTTCGAGGCCGCTGTCCGGAAGGCCAAGGAATATATCGTTGCGGGTGATGTGATCCAGGTGGTCCTTTCCCAGAGATTTTCCGGAGACATTAAAGGTGAGGACTTTTCTCTATATCGAAGACTGCGGAGTATTAATCCCTCACCCTACATGTTTTATCTGAATTTCGGAGGGATAAAGTTTATCGGCGCCTCTCCGGAGATCCTTGTCCGCCTTACCGACGGAAAGATCGAACTTCGTCCCATAGCCGGCACCCGGCCCAGGGGCGTGACTGATGAAGAGGATCTGGCCATGGAAAAGGATCTAATGGCCGATCCCAAGGAGCGGGCAGAGCACATAATGCTGGTCGACCTGGGGAGAAACGACGCCGGCAGGGTGGCAGCGCCCGGTTCCGTAAACGTTCCGCGGCTCATGGAGGAAGAACGCTATTCACATGTCATGCATATCGTGTCAAGAGTGGAAGGCATCTTAAGCCAGGACAAGGACTGTTTCGATCTTTTCATGTCCGCGTTCCCGGCAGGCACGGTAAGCGGCGCACCAAAGATCCGCGCCATGGAGATCATAAGCGAGCTGGAATCCGACCAACGGGGACCCTATGCCGGCGCAGTGGGCTATTTCGGTTTTAGCGGGAATATGGATTTCTGCATCACCATCAGGACAATTACCATCATTAACAACAGGCTTTCCATTCAGGCAGGGGCCGGTATCGTCGAGACTTGTCCGGCTGAAGAGGAATACAAGGAGACATTAAGAAAGGCACGCGCAATGTTCAAGGCCATAGAAGAGACAGGATCGGCCATTTACAGTGAAGGCCGTAAATAATTAACCATATCGGTAAAAGCAGGTATTCATATGTCCGGGAGGGGTCTTTTTTTTAGAGGCGAAAAAGTACAGTGCCCGATATTTTGCATACCTCGTAGCAAAGGCGGGCGGAGGGCATCCAGCAGACTATCTAGGAAGGAGGAGTAACTGTCTACTCGGAACTTCGCCGCCCGCCTGACGGCATCCTTATGCCGGTTACTTGCATATTATTTTTCCGCCTCGAAAAAAAAGACCCCTGCCGGACACCAATAGGAATATCTATAGTCAAGATATCCAGTTATTTAGGGCGTTCACTATAGATGGCCAATCATGGAAAGGTGAAAGAAGATGATCCTATTAATAGATAACTACGACTCCTTTACCTATAATCTGGTACAGATCCTGGCACCCATGAATCAGGATATAAGGGTCTTTCGAAACGATGAGATAGACATTGCAGGCATCCAATCCAGGAGGCCTTCCGCCCTTGTCATATCACCCGGACCCTGCACACCGGAAAAGGCAGGGATCTCCATCGAGGCTATCCGTTTTTTTGGGCAACGGATCCCTGTCCTGGGAGTATGCCTGGGTCATCAGGCCATTGCCGCGGCTTACGGAGGAAGGGTAGTCAGGGCTGATAGGATTATGCACGGCAAGACATCCGTTATCTCACATGACGGACTCGGCGTCTTTAAGTGCCTGCCCAACCCCTTTGAGGCGATACGTTATCATTCATTAATCGTGGAAAAGGATTCACTGCCCGATTGTCTTGAGATAAGCGCATGGACAGAATACGGCGAGATAATGGGGGTAAGGCACCATAAATATCCTCTAGAAGGCTTCAGTTCCATCCCGAATCCATCCTGACGGAGGCGGGACCGGTACTCCTAAAAAACTTTTGTGCAACCCTAGCTCATTGAATAAGTTGTATGTTGTGTTTCAACCCTGCGCCTTGAGCCTTGCGCCCTGTGCCAGTG
>CAVZMS010000125.1:0-21177 GCA_963776085.1 uncultured delta proteobacterium | reverse complement strand
ACTGATTGCTTCATCTTTCTTCTTAGAGGTAACAGACCTGCCTAACTCATTAATCTTCTTCTCAGCCTTCCCTAGCCTCTGTAGCCTGTTCTACTGCTACAATTACAGCATCTAGTGTAACGAAAGGCTTAACCTTAAAGGCAATGTTCTCTTTAACTGTTGCTCTACCACATTTATAATAACTAGATGGTCTAATAAATAAGTCCTTCAAATCCTAACGCAAGTGCCTCTTCAAACAATTTCTCTACTTGCTCCGCATCAAAAACTGTTCTTTGAATTACAGGGAGCAGGTAATCTAGTCTCAAAGATTGCAGTCCTCCACCCTCTTTTCAAACACTTTCTCATTCTCTGTAAGGCAGTCAAAGCACCAAAACTCTAGGTCTGCTCGTGTGTTCATCTGAACGAATGATTTCATCGTGAACCCGAATATCTCACAGACTCTTTTCTCCACATTTTTAAGATCATATCCTTTGCTCTTCAGTTCATAAAACCGGTTAAATTTATCCTCTGCTTCAGAAAGTATCCCCTGCACAAAATCACTTTCACCTAATATCCTCTGATCCCCCTTGATACGATCCTGTCCACTCAGCTTAATTTCTTTAACCTTTTCCCATCCCCCAAGACTCCGAATCAATCCACCTCCTGTCAGTTCAGGCCGCCTCCCCTGATCCATCCCTTCTTCTACAAAAGAAAGATATTTATCCCTGGCATGTTTTTTTGTCTTCCCGAAATAGGACAGTACATATTTTGTATCCTGCCATGTGATATTAGCTTTCCCTAGCAAAATCCCGTGCCCACAATAGGGATATCGATTAAGATCGGAAATTGATGAGATTATCTTTGCCCTCAAAGGATTAAGGTGAATGTACCGTACAAGTTCTTTAAGGTATGTGTCTTCCTGGCATATAATGGATTTGTAGCGATTCTGGAAAAGCTGTCCATGACGATTATATCTTCTGTTGAATGTCACTACATAGCCGGTCAATAGCCTTCGCATTAATGTGGATAGTGATTTATCTCCAGTTCTAAATAGAAAATGGGCATGATTGGACAAGAGTGCCCAGGCATAGCATGAGGTATGGGTCTCAGGAAGGAGGGTTTCAAGCCGTTCGATAAAGTTATCCCGGTCCTTATCATCCCTGAATATCTTGCGGCGTTCTATACCCGTGATGATGACATGGTGCAGAACGCCCGGTGCGTCTAATCGAGCTTGTCTTGGCATGCGTCTTTATTAACATCCTGCAATCAGACTGTCAAGTTAATTACTTACTTAAGGACATCCCCCATGTTCACACTTTTGTGATTTGCGGTTTAAAAAAAACCATGCTATAAGCCTGCATGTCAATTTTACATGCCAGGGATATACGCATCTCTCTCTCGACAATCGCTTATTAAGGGAAGGATGACAAAGTTAATCAATGGCGGAAAAAAGCCCTAATCCCATATGGAATACCCTGAGTTCAATAAGGATTACCCTTATCCTGCTTATTATACTTGCTATTACATCAATATTCGGCACCCTCATCCCCCAGCAGGAAGAATCCATTAAGTTTGCTCAGGGTTTAAGCCCCGGACTGGCACATATGCTTAGTTCCCTACAGGTCTTCGATATGTATCACTCTGTCTGGTTCAGGCTGATAATCTGCTGTCTGGCTCTCAATCTCATTGTCTGCTCCATTGACCGATTCCCTGTAACATTAAAACTATTCCGCGCTCACCCCAAGTCCTGACAGGTCAAAGGTCTTTGAAGAGGCAACACCCAGAACAATATTATTATCTAATGTCGGTGTTGAGGAGATCTCATCAAGGTTACAAGAGTACCTGAGGGGCAAGTTCAATAACCTCATTGTCAAGGACAGTGACAACACTGTCTATATATATTTTGAGAAATGGCGATTCTCTCTTTTCTCCGTCTATCTGGTGCATTTAAGCGTTTTATTCATTCTTATCGGGGCAATAGTAGGATCGATCTTCGGATTTAATGCCTATGTCAATATCCCGGAGGGTGGATCAATTGATAGTGTTGTAATTACAAACGTGGATCTTCATAGTCATAAAGAACTGGGATTCAGCGTCCAGTGTGAAAAATTCTTAATTGATTATTACGATAACGGAGTTCCCAAGGAATACAGGTCAGACCTCAGTTTTATCGTAAAAGGAAAGGAGGCCAAAAGAGGGAGTCTTCTTGTTAATCACCCGATTAAATTTATGGGTATAACCTTCTATCAGTCAAGTTACGGCACTGTCCCGGGAGACAAGGTCCGCGTTAAGGTCATCAATGACGAAAAGGGATCTGAAGAGACAATGATCGAGGCTGAGTTGGGGATGTCCGTCATGCTTCCTGACAACAAAGGTGAATTGACCGTCTCCAATATAAGAGACGAGATGTCTGCCGCCCTTATTATTATCAAATCGCCTGAGGGAGAAGAAACGCCTATATGGTTATTTAAGAACAGGGATATGCTAATGAAGATGGTCCCGGACATGTTTAAACAGTCTCAGAAATTTAATCCTTCCATCTACAGGCCATATACATTCTCCCTTGATGAAATAGAGTCAGTTGCTTACACGGGTCTTCAGGTCAGCAGGGACCCGGGGGTTCATCTGGTCTTTATCGGATTTTTTATGATTATAATCGGCCTGTTTTTTACATTCTTTACATCCCATAGGAAGTTCTGGTTAAGGATTACGGGTGAAAAAGGAGACGTAAAAATACGTCTCGCGGGAACAGCAAATAAAAATCCCGCGGCTATGGAAAGAGAGCTTGACAGGCTTCTTATAAGATTAAAAAAAGGTTCATTGGAAGGGAGACATAATGGTTAACACCTATATCTTAAGTTATATAACCTTTGTCTATTTTTTCTGTTTTCTGGCATATCTTATATTGCTTGTAACGGGAAGTCAGATATCCGGGAAAATAGCGACGTCTCTGACCATAGCAGGGTTTGCCGGACACACCATCGGCATTGTCTTCAGATGGTTTGAGTCCTATAGACTCGGCTTCGGTCATGCCCCTCTATCTAATCTCTATGAATCTCTGATCTTTTTCTCATGGACAATTGTCCTGCTTTATCTCATTATTGAAAAGCGTACCAAAAGTAAGAGCATAGGAGCCTTTGTTACACCGCTTGCCTTTCTGTCTCTTGCCTATGCCTCTTTTTCAGACAACATCAAAAGCGGCATCCAGCCTTTAGTTCCAGCCCTCCAGAGCAACTGGTTGACCGCCCATGTAATCACCTGTTTCTTCGGCTATGCCGCCTTTGCCCTGGCATTCGGTCTGAGTCTGATGTATCTCATTAAAAAATCGGGCGTCTCCAAAACGGAAGGCCGGTTTTTTAATATGATCCCGGAAGCCGGAATACTTGACGAGCTAACCTACCAGATCGTGGTTATCGGTTTTCTCATGCTTACACTCGGCATCATTACCGGCTCGGTATGGGCGCATTCGGCATGGGGCAGCTACTGGAGTTGGGATCCAAAAGAGACCTGGTCCCTCATCACATGGTTCGTATATGCCGCCATGCTTCATGCAAGAATGATAAGGGGATGGAAAGGGAAGAGGCTCGCGGCCCTTTCCATAATAGGTTTTATCTGCGTGCTGTTCACATATTTTGGCGTAAATTATCTGGCCGGACTCCACAGCTATGCCGTATAATGGGAGAAACTGGTCAAGGATATGTGCTACAATCTATCCCATAACTCCCAGAATGAAGGAAATGACTTAACCACACAATGTTCATCCTTTATCCTGATTCCCTGGACCCTCAATCCCACTATGGCAAAGCTCATGGCCAGCCGGTGATCATTGTGTGGATCGATCTCCGCGCCGGATGATCTTCTCGCCGCCATGAATAATTATCCCATCCTTCATCTCTTCGATATGAGCTCCCACCTTTCTTAACTCAAGGGCCGTGTCGCTGATACGGTCGCTCTCCTTATGACGCAGGTGCGGGACGTTACGGATGATTGTCTCGCCTCCGGCAAAGAGGCCTATCGCCGCCAATGTGGGCACCATATCAGGTATTGATCCCATATCGACCTCTACCCCGGCGAGTTTACCGCCTCTGAACAATTACCCTTCCCGACTCTCTTTGAACATGACACCCCATCTCCTCCAGGATATCAAGAAACGCAATGTCGCCCTGCATATTATCATGCGGATCGATATTTTCCGTTATCACGGTCCCTCCGGTCACTGCCGCCGCTCCCCAGAAATAGGAAGCCGAAGATACATCCCCGTCGATAATGTACCCGCGAGGTTGATACCTCTTTCCCGCGGAAACCCTGAAATAGGAATAATCGTGATGCTCCACATCTATCCCGAAGGCGCTCATCACGCCCATCGTCAAATCCAGATAGGGTCTTGAGACCATACTTCCCGTGACCTCAATCTCCATATCATTCCTGGCGTAGGGACCGGACATGAGGAGCGATGAGATATACTGGCTGCTGATATTTCCAGGGATCTTTACTCCGCCTCCCCGGATACCGTTGGCCTTAATCGAAACAGGGGGATAGCCTTCTCTCTCAGTACATATAGCCTCCACCCCGAGATCTTTCAATGCCCTGACAAGGTCTCCAACAGGCCTTGAGCGCATGCGGCTGCTCCCTGTGAAGATATATTCTCCTTGTCCAAGGGCGGCAACAGAGAGCAAAAGTCTATAGGATGTCCCTGAATTGCCCAGGGAGATCTTTTTCCTCCCTGTAAAGGGAGAGAAGACCCCTCCTCTCCCGGAGACAGATACGTGCTCACCTTCAACAATTATCTCCATGCCCATAGAGCGTAACGCACGCGCGGTGTATAACGTGTCCTCACATGTCAAGAAGTTATTAAGCCTGGACTTTCCCCTGGCCAGAGAGGCACAGATCAGGGCCCGATGTGAAATGCTCTTGGAGCCTGGGATCCTGACTTCCGCGTCAATGTAAGACCTTGGCCTAATCTCTTTCATGCAAGCCTCCGGAAATCCGGGTTAAAACCTTTTCCACGGCCCCTGTCATGGCCTTTATTGGCGGCTCGAGGCCAGTCCACAGCCTGAACTGCTCCGCCCCTTGATAAATAAACATAGCAAGACCGCTTACGGTCAGACAGCCCCGGGCCCTGGCCATGGCAAGGAGCCTCGTCTCAAGGGGATTATACACTATATCCATAACCACCATCCCATCCTTCAGGGCCTGTTCCGGAACAAGACACGACTCATTATCCGGTGACATGCCTACACATGTCGTGTTTATTAAAATGTCTGCTGTCTCTCTCCCCAATCCTTCCAGATTAATAAAACGACAATCCAGGGCCTTGCACAGGGATTCACCCCGCTCAATGGACCGGTTAGCCACCGTCAACTCAACCCCCTTCTCTCTTAATATATATCCAATCGCCATTGCCGCGCCACCGGCCCCTATCATAATGCAGCTCTTGCCCGACAGTTCCGTCTTTTCTTCCAAAGCCTTGAGGGCCCCGACGGAATCCGTGTTATACCCCGAAAGACGACCGCCTTTATTTACGATAGTATTTACTGCCCCTATCCTCCCGGCTAGGTCATCCAGTTCATCAAGCAATGGAATCACATCCGACTTATAGGGGGTAGTAACGCTCATCCCCTTTATTCCAAGCCCTTTCATCCCCTTCAGGCAGGCCTTTAGATTCCTTGTCTCAAATGCCAGGTAAACCGCGTTAATGCCTGTTTGAGAAAAGGCCGCGTTTTGCATGGCCGGGCTCAAAGAGTGACCTATGGGATTGCCTACAACCCCGTAAAGCTGTGTGTGTTGATCAATAATCATGGCGTAAAAAACCTCAGCAACTCCTTCATCTCCATTATCGGGATCTGACCGTCAGCGGACTCCTGGCCTTTTTCAATAGAGGTAAAGGTCATATGAGCGCCCATCAGGAGAGAAAAAAGCCTGCTCATACGGCCGAGAGGGCCGGTGCAGAACGCGATGATCTCGACACCCATGTCCCTGGCCTCTGGTATCAGTTCCAGCACCCTGAGGTTGTCATCCCATCTCCGGGCCATTGTAACAATCTTTATTATATCACCGCCCGCGGCAACACTGTCATCAAAAATCCTTTTCAGCTCATCACGAGAAGGGGTCCCCTCTTTTATATGTGTGGAGACAATGATCTTGGTTTCCCCCCTTGCATCAAATATCCTCTCACGCCGGTCCCGGGACATGGTCATCTCAACATCTATCATGTCCGCCCCTTCCTGAACGGCGGAGATTAGATAACCTGCCGCAATGTCCGGGGCCGCCTTCCCCATTCCCCCTTCCTCGTCGGAACGATAGGTTACCAGTATCGGCTTAACGGAAGACCGGATTATCGGGCCAAGTTCAAAGGAGTCCATCAGGTCCAGTCGTATCTCCAGGATGTCGGCCAGCGGTCCTGCTCGGCCCATCTTTTTAAGGGCATCTTCGGTATTTTTTGCTATAATAGAAATACAGAACATAGTCCCTGCCTCATCGACTTACTTAATTAGCTATGAAAAAGTGCGTCCAGGATTCAAGGGGTCAAAGGATTAAGAGTAGATACCTGCAAGATTATGATGCTAATATTAGAATATGCAACGGATGTCCAATGTTGAAGTTATACCTCGACATTCAGAATTCGAATTTGCATTATATTGATATTCTAAATTCCCTGCTCAACATTCAGAATTCCGACTCCTTTACCTATCCTGCCTTAACCTCGACCCATTACTTCCTCTCCCTTCATAATTCTCTTTTCTTTATTCTGACTCCTGACTTCCGCCTTACGCCTCTCGCCTTACGCCTTCCGTTTTTTTCTCTCGCTCCTGGCTCCTTGTCCCTTGCGCCTTTCACTCGACACCTTGGCTACTCTCTTAAATCACCTTGTTTCTCAGATAATGATCCGCCAGTGTCAATTTCACCATGGCCTCAAGCACAGGAATAATCCTTGGGATGGCTGCTACGTCAAATCTTCCCATGATCTTAATCTTGGAAGGACGCCCATCCCTGTCAACCGTGTCCTGCTCCATGCCGATAGAGGGTATTGGCTTTATGGCAGCCCTTATAATAATCTCATCCCCATTTGATATACCGCCCAGGATACCGCCGGCATGATTCGTCTTAAACCCCTCCGGTGTGATTGGGTCATTATTTTCCGAGCCTTTCAGCCTGGCTGCCCCAAATCCCGCCCCTATCTCAACGCCCTTTACCGCCCCGATGGACATGATTGCCTTTGCCAAATCCGCATCCAGTTTGTCGAACACAGGTTCACCAAGGCCCGGGGGACAACCCTCAACCCTGACCTCGGCAATGCCGCCAAGGGAATCTCCGGTATTTTTCGCCTCTAACAGGGCCTTTTCCATCCGCTCCGATGCCTTGCTGTCCGGGCAATATAAGGGGTTCTTATCAATAGATGTCAGGTCAATCGATTCCACCTTGATACCGCCCAGTTCGATCGTATATGCCATGATCTTTATCCCCATGGGCCCCAGTATCTTTCCGGCTATTACTCCGGCCGCCACCCTGGCCACAGTCTCTCTGGCGGAATATCTGCCTGCGCCCCTGTAATCAAAATGCCCGTACTTTTTAAAGTGTGAATAATCACCATGTCCCGGACGGAAAAGGTTTTTTATGAGATCATAGGACCCCCTATTGACATCTTTATTAGGAATAAAGAGGGATATAGGCGCCCCGGTTGTCAGACCTTCAAAGACCCCTGACAGGATATCCACATGATCCTCCTCTCTACGCGGCGTATCATAAGGACTTTGTCCAGGTCTGCGCCTTGCCATTTCATGCTCGAAGTCTTCCGAAGACAGGGGTATCCTGGGAGGGCATCCATCTATTACCGCGCCTATCCCCTTTCCGTGTGATTCGCCGAAGGTTGTAACCCTGAACAGTTGTCCAAACGTATTTCCTGCCATGTAGTGCTCCTTTTGTGACCGAATAAAAAATGATCCTTGATACTGGATACTATAGTGAACGACTTTAATAACTAGCATCTTGACCATCGTGATTACCATATATGCGGCATGCCTGCTTTCAAAAACATGGCTACTTATCTATGACGTTCACTATAGTAAAAAACTCTATCCAATCTATCATCCAGAATCCAGCATCCAGTATCATCCAGATTGACGACTCGACGCTTCCTTTATAATTAAATTGGCCACCTCTCTGATGGAGATCTTATCTGTTTCAATCACTAAATCCCCCGCCTTCTTATATAACGGATTCCTGGATGCCAGAACAGCCTCAACTTCATCCATAGTGTCCCTCCCTGTCAGAGAGGGCCGTGTAATCCCGGATACCTCATCTCTTTCTATCCTCTCTTTTAAAATATCGATGCCGGCCTTGAGCCACACCACAAAACCATTTTTCTTGAGGTTCATCACATTGTCTTCGTCAATCACAACCCCGCCCCCTGTGGCGATTACAAGATTATCCATGCCCGAGATCTCTTTGATAACCTCCTTTTCAAGGCCACGAAAGTGTTTCCAGCCCTTCACGGCAATAATCTCTTCTATCGAGGACCCGGACCTTTGCTCGATCATCGCGTCAATGTCTATAAACCTTCTACCCATCTTCTTTGCGATGATCTTTCCTGAAGAGGTCTTGCCGCTGCATCGATAACCTATGAGAACAATGTTCATGTCAGTTTATAACGACCATCAATATTAAAATGTTTTCGATGAATGAAATACCCTACAGTAAGCCACGAATGATCAAGGAGTCAGGAGCCAGAAGTCAGGAGCCAGAAGAAAGAATAGAAGATGCGTAAGAGTCCAGTAGTTTGCTTATTTCTTCGAGCATTGACATCAGTTCCGAGGTATCACAATAGCCCAGATCTTTCACAAGGATTAAATAATATCGGCATTCTTCAAGAGATGCTTGGGCAATATTCATATATCTCGCTTTATCAGCTTTTGTCTTTCTCTTAAATCCCTCCGCTATATTGGCTGGGATTGAGATAACCGCACGTCTGAATTGGGAAGTAAGCCCATACATCTCATGTGCTGGAAAACAGACACTTATTTGATATGACATTAATACAAATCTATGGGCTTTTTGCCAAACAATCAAGTCTTGAAAGTCTTTAGCTGGTTCCCTTTTCATCCTGTCTTCTCTCCTGGCTTCTGGCTTCTGACTCCTGGCTCCTGCACTACAACAAAAAAAGCCGTGGACATTTTTATCTGCCCACGGCTTGTTAAAAGAAAAAACGAGATCAACCTATGAGCAGACCAATACCCCAAAAATAAGAATTAAGGCCCGCCATGATTGATACTGTTTCATAAGTTTTCTTTCTTTCCTTGAATCCCTGACACCTAGAACCCTGAATTGATTTATAACATATTAGAAATACGTCATTATTGTCAAGATAAAAATTTTGGCTTGACTTTTTAATCACTTACTAATATTGTGCTAAACTATGAATTTTAAACAAGAGGATAATCTTACCATTTTAATGGGTAATTGGTGGCAGATCAGCTCCGGCATAAAGGAGAGCCTGCCAGGATAGACCGGTCTATACTATTTAACCGGGGGGCGCCTCCTAAAAGGTCCCACGGTTTTATCAAATCTATATGGCCGTGGGCTTAAAAACCCCACGGCCTTTTTTATCAGGAGTTGTCCGATTAGCGTTATGCATAATAAATGTATCTAATTTATAATTACAGCATAAGTCTCCCTGGATAAATTCAGGACCATGAGACTGTCGAATGGCCAGAATCCAACGTATACCCTTCCTCTCCTCTTAGGGGAGGATCGAGGTGGGGTCTTATTCACTATATTCCGAGACCCCCTCCCAACCTCCCCCTAAAAGGAGGAGGAATAAAAAGATAGTCGGTACTTTATATTACTCATAAGAATATTTTCTTGATAAAAAATTGTTCCCTGTAAAATTCTTACACCACTGAGTTCTATATTAGGAATTAAAAAATGAAAAAAATCCCTGCCTTTTCCGAATTTGAGCGTATGGCGAAACGAGGAAACCTGATTCCTGTCTATCAGGAATTCCCGGCTGATATTGAGACCCCTGTCTCTGCCTATCTGAAGATCAGAGACGATTCCTACTCCTATCTCCTTGAGAGCGCGGACGGAGGAAACAGATGGGGCCGCTATAGCTTTATCGGCTTCAAGCCTTTTCTGAGGATACTTGCAAGAGAAACGGAGGTAGAGGTATGGGAAGGTGACAAAAGGGAGATATTAAAGCATATCAAAAATCCCCTCCATGTCTTAAGAGATCTGAGCAAGAGGTTCACGCCGGTTACAGTCAAGGAACTCCCGCCCTTTCAGGGAGGCCTTGTGGGGTATGTTAATTATGACCTTATCAGGAAATGGGAACGTCTCCCCGGGATCTCACCCTATGAACCGGGCCTTCCTGAGGCAATCTTCACTGCATGCGGGAGGATGATCATCTTTGATCATCTCACCCATCTGATGAAGGTGATCGCCTTTAGCCGGATAAAGGATAAAATGGATCTGAAAAAGTCCTATGCGCTTGCCTGCGAGGATGTTGATAAGACAATCGAGAAACTGAAGGCCCATGCCTCCGGTATCTCATCAGATGCCAATGTCGCAGTCTCCGAGCTTCAATCCAATTTCAAGAAGGAGGAGTTCGAGGAGGCTGTCCGAAAGGCCAAAGAATATATCGTTTCAGGCGATGTGATTCAGGTAGTCCTTTCCCAGAGATTTTCCGGAGACATTAAAGGTGAGGACTTTTCTCTATATCGAAGACTGCGGAGTATTAATCCCTCACCCTACATGTTTTATCTGAATTTCGGAGGGATAAAGTTTATCGGCGCCTCTCCGGAGATCCTTGTCCGCCTTACCGACGGAAAGATCGAACTTCGTCCCATAGCCGGCACCCGGCCCAGGGGCGCGACTGATGAAGAGGATCTGGCCATGGAAAAGGATCTAATGGCCGATCCCAAGGAGCGGGCAGAGCACATAATGCTGGTCGACCTGGGGAGAAACGACGCCGGCAGGGTGGCAGCGCCCGGTTCCGTAAACGTTCCGCGGCTCATGGAGGTGGAACGCTATTCACATGTCATGCATATCGTGTCAAGGGTGGAAGGCATCTTAAGCCAGGACAAGGACTGTTTCGATCTTTTCATGTCCGCGTTCCCGGCAGGCACGGTAAGCGGCGCACCAAAGATCCGCGCCATGGAGATCATAAGCGAGCTGGAACCCGACCAGCGGGGGCCCTATGCCGGCGCAGTGGGCTATTTCGGTTTTAGCGGGAATATGGATTTCTGCATCACCATCAGGACAATTACCATCATTAACAACAGGCTTTCCATTCAGGCAGGGGCCGGTATTGTCGCGGACTCGTCGCCTGAAGAGGAATACAAGGAGACATTAAGAAAGGCCCGCGCGATGTTCAAGGCCATAGAAGAGACAAGATCGGCCATTTATAGTTAAGGCCATAAATAATTAGCCATATCGGTAAAAGCAGGTATTCATATGTCCGGGAGGGGTCTTTTTTTTAGAGGCGAAAAAGTACAGTGCCCGATATTCTGCATACCTCGTAGCAAAGGCGGGCGGAGGGCATCCAGTAGACTATCTAGGAAGGAGGAGTAACTATCTGACTCGGAAACTTCGCCGCCCGCCTGACGGCATCCTTATGCCGGTTACTTGGCATATTACTTTTTCCGCTTCTGAAAAAAAAGATCCCTGCCGGACACCGTGGGAATATCTATAGTCAAGATATCCAGTTATTTAAATCGTTCACTATAGATGGTCAATCATGGAAAGGTGAAAGAAGATGATCCTTTTATAGATAACTACGACTCCTTTACCTATAATCTGGTACAGATCCTGGCGCCCATGAATCAGGAGGTAAGGGTCTTTCGAAACGATGAGATAGACATTGACGGGATTCAATCCATGGAGGCCTTCCGCCCTTGTCATATCACCCGGACCCTGCACACCGGAAAAGGCAGGGATCTCCATCGAGGCTATCCGTTTTTTTGGGCAACGGATCCCTGTCCTGGGAGTATGCCTGGGTCATCAGGCCATTGCCGCGGCTTACGGAGGAAGGGTAGTCAGGGCTGATAGGATTATGCACGGCAAGACATCCGTTATCTCACATGACGGACGCGGCGTCTTTAAGGGCCTGCCCAACCCCTTTGAGGCGATACGTTATCATTCATTAATCGTGGAAAAGGATTCACTGCCCGATTGTCTTGAGATAAGCGCATGGACAGAATACGGCGAGATAATGGGGGTAAGGCACCGTAAATATCCTGTAGAAGGGGTCCAGTTCCATCCCGAATCCATCCTGACGGAGGCGGGACCGGGACTCCTAAAAAATTTTTGTAACATCTCACTTAATTAGAAAAGGTAAGGTTGGTATGGTTTACGGTTTACGGTTTACGGTATACGGTCTATGGTATTGGAAAGCTCTTTCTGCCTTTGCCCTGTGCCTTACACCTTATACTGTATACCCTATTTTATACATACCGAATCCCTGATCATTTTATGAACCCAAAGTTTACAATCTTTTGATTATGGGAGAAGCATAAGATGATTAAGGAACTGATATCCAAGATCGTAGGCGGTCAAGACCTGACAGAGGCCGAGATGGAAAAGGCCATGGATGAGATTATGTCGGGTGAGGCCACTCCCGCCCAGATAGGGGCATTCATCACAGGCCTGCGATTGAAAGGCGAGACCGTTGACGAGATCACCGGCGCCGCAAGGACAATGAGGGCCAAGGCCGTAAAGATAAAGGTGAGCCGTGAACTTGTAAGCATTGATCGTGATGACATAAATATTGAGGACGAAACGATCCTTGATATCGTCGGCACGGGAGGGGACGGCACACGAACATTTAACGTTTCAACCGCCACCGCGTTTGTGGCCGCGGGCGCGGGCATTACCGTTGCGAAACACGGCAACAGGGCGGTATCCAGCATGTGTGGGAGCGCGGATGTCCTTGAAACCCTGGGAGTAAACCTTAATATCACCGGCAAAGACGTGGAAAGGTGCATCAATGATATAGGCATCGGGTTTATGTTCGCCCCTATATTTCACGGCGCCATGAAGTACGCCGCGGGACCCAGGAGGGAGATAGGGATCCGCAGCATCTTCAATCTCCTTGGTCCATTAACTAATCCGGCTGGGGCCTCGGTGCTGGTCCTTGGCGTCTATGACCTTAATCTAACCGATAAGATAGCCCTGGTCCTGAACAGGCTGGGGACCAGGGAGGCATTTGTCGTCTGCGGCGAGGGGACATTCGACGAGATAAGCATCTGCGGACCCACGAGGATCTCACACCTGAAAAACGGCGAGGTCAGGACGTTTCATATGACACCTGAAGAATATGGTTTTAAAAGGGCGGCCATTGAGGATATTATCGGGGGCGATGCCTTGGAAAATGCAAATATCGTGCGAAAGATCCTTAATGGGGAAAAGGGCCCCAAGAGAGACATGGTGCTCTTAAACGGTGCGGCAGCCTTTGTCGCTGCCGGCCGCGCGGGCGACTTCAAGGAGGGTATCAGGTTGGGGGAGGTCAGCATAGACTCAGGCAAGGCCCTCGAAAAGCTTGAAAGATTGATTGAGTTCACGCGAAGATGTTAGTCTTTCAGGAGACAGGAGTCAGGAGCCAGAAGTCAGAAGGGAGAATTTAGAATGAAAAGGGAACCAGCTAAATACTTTCAAGACTTGATTGTTTGGCAAAAAGCCCATAGATTTGTATTAATGTCATATCAAATAAGTGTCTGTTTTCCAGCACATGAGATGTATGGGCTTACTTCCCAATTCAGACGTGCGGCTGTTTCGATCCCGGCAAATTCTATTCTGTCTTCTGGCTCCTGACTCCTGACTCCTGGCTTCTGTATTTAAAGGATTCCACTATGCATCAGAAATTAAGAGAGATAATTGAAGAAAAAAAGAAGGAAGTGGCAAGGCTTAAAAATGTGACGCTGTGGGGAATGGATAATGACCTCCCGACTTTGCGTGACTTCAAGGGCGCCATTTCAACGCCCGGCAGGATCAACCTGATTGCCGAGATAAAGTTCGCGTCACCCTCCGCGGGCATTATTCGTGAGAAGACGGAACCTGTTTCGATCGGTCGAATATATGAAGGGGCAGGGGCTGCAGCGATCTCTCTTCTTACCGATAAAAGGTTTTTTCAGGGAGACCTGGTATAATCTTCCCTCGCTTAAAAAGGCCGTTTCCATTCCCATCTTGCGCAAGGACTTCATCATTGATGAGATCCAGGTAAGGGAATCATACTATTACGGCGCGGATGCCATACTACTGATAGCACGCATACTGACCAGGGAACAGCTTAAGGACCTGATCGACCTATGCCGGGACATGAGGCTGACGCCGTTGACGGAGGTCCATGACAGGGCGGATCTGGACAAGGCCATTGAATGCGGGGCATGATGTTATAGGTATCAATAACCGTGACCTTGATACCTTTGAAGTCAATATAAATACCACATATAGCCTGGCGCCGATAGTTCCTGAGGGCTGCATCGTGGTGAGTGAGAGCGGAATCAATGATGGAGAGGATATCAGGGCATTAAAAGGGACAGGGATTAACGCGGTCCTTATGGGCACCGCCCTGATGAAAAGTGATGACCTGGCAGCAAAAACAAGAGAGATAGTAAATGCCGGCATATAGAAAAGAAGTCAGAATAATGAATAGACAGATTTTTTCCGTCATTCCGGCTGATGCCGGAATCCAGTAAGGGAATAGTGAATAGACAGCCTGCCGTATACATTTTAACAAATAAAAGGAATGGGACACTCTATATCGGTGTGACCTCAGACTTGGTAAAGAGGGTATGGGAGCACAAAAATAGTATGGTAGTGGGATTTACTAAACGTTATAAAGTTCATCAATTAGTATGGTATGAGCTTCATGAAAGTATGGAATCCGCGATTCTGCGTGAGAAAAGACTAAAAGATTGGAAACGATCGTGGAAGTTGAAATTGATTGAAAGCATGAATCCGGATTGGCAAGATTTATATGATTCCATTGTTTGACTGGATTCCGGCCGGAGTTTATCCCGCACTCGCCCGCCCTGGTGCGACTTCCGGGTAAATAGACGATCGTATTACTATATAATATACATGCAACACTTTATAACGAATGTTCTTTAATTACGGTCTGGGCCAGGGATGCAGGGCTTGAATGAAGAATGACGGTTGTATAGAATTCCTCAGATAAGGTCTGGGGCAGGCACTAGGATCCACTACCCCTGTCATCCCGGTGAAAACCGGGATCCAGAGGTTTTGATAATGATTGTTTCTTCCTGGATTCCGGCCTTCGCCGGAATGACGAATATAGGAGATTTACTCGCACACTATTAAAATCTTTACCTGAAGACATTACGACCAATGGATAATATTAAAGTAAAAATATGCGGCATAACGAATCTCGATGATGCGACCCTTGCAGTTAAACTGGGAGCGGACGCCCTCGGTTTTATCTTTGCCCCCAGCCCGAGGAAAGTTCATCCCGAGGCCGCACGCGACATAATCAGGCAGATCCCTTCTTTCGTAAAGAGCGTGGGGGTCTTTGTGGATGAAGCCCCGGAAAAAATAGAGGAGATCATGGCATTCTGCGGGATCGATCTGGTTCAGTTCCATGGAGATGAGTCGCCTGATCTATGCGAACGATTTATGCCACGGACGATCAAGGCATTAAGGATAGCCGACGAATCGGTTATTAAATCCGTCGCGGCCTATAAAGGAAAAGTCAGGGCCCTTCTCCTCGACACCTA
The DNA here is from genome assembly GCA_963776085.1 of uncultured delta proteobacterium. Taxonomy (GTDB): domain Bacteria; phylum Desulfobacterota; class DSM-4660; order Desulfatiglandales; family HGW-15; genus CAVZMS01. The sequence goes on along the minus strand of CAVZMS010000125.1, from coordinate 5,473 downwards.
CTCGGAAAAGATGGCGGGAGGCACCGGCAAGGGCTTTGACTGGGACATTGCAGTAAGGATCAGGGAGATGGGCATCCCCATTATACTGGCGGGAGGTCTTGGCCCCGCAAATATAGAGGAGGCCGTCTCGCGGGTGCGGCCATATGCAGTGGATGTTAACAGCGGGGTTGAAGAAAGACCGGGGAAAAAGAGCCACAGACTTATGGAGGAGTTGTTTGAGAGAATAGCAAAATCACTGTAAAACAGGAGTCAGGAGCCAGAATCCAGAAAAATAATATCAGACGACAGCAGAATATTGAATATTCGACATTATGAAATAGTCAGTATTTTCAAGGGGTTATATATTCCAACTTCGGGGAAACATTGGAAAATTGCCCTGTTCAACATTCTTCAATCGAAAATTATGTCTTCTGGCTTCTGGCTCCTGACTCCTGACTGTCTATTATTTATAGAAATTACGCAGGAGGATTCATTATACAAATGATCGAATCAAAATACTACGGAGAATTCGGCGGTTCGTTTATCCCGGAGATACTCGTCTCCACCTTTGACCATCTTGTCAGTGCATTCAATAAGGCAAAGGCCGATCCATCCTTCTGGCTGGAATATGTGGATATCATGTCCACCTACTCATGCAGGCCCACACCCCTCACCTTTGCCGACAACCTCACGAGACACTTTGGAGGCCCTCGTATCTATATCAAGAGAGAAGACCTGAATCATACCGGCGCACATAAGGCAAACAATGTCATGGGCCAGGGGCTCCTTGTTAAGAGGATGGGAAAGACCCGGGTCATCGCCGAGACAGGCGCAGGCCAGCACGGCGTGGCCACCGCCACTATGGCCGCCAAATTCGGCTTTGAATGCACTATCTACATGGGAGAGGTGGACGTTGAGAGACAGAGGCCCAATGTATTCTGGATGGAGCGGCTCGGCGCAAGTGTAATCCCTGTAAAAGACGGGGCAAGGATATTAAAAGACGCCATTAATGAGGCCCTGCGTGACTGGGCCACAAATATGGATAACACCCATTATGTCCTCGGAACCGCCTGCGGGGCACATCCTTATCCGGAGATGGTCTCCTATTTCCAGTCCATTATAGGAAAGGAGGCCAGGGAACAGATCATGAAAAGGGAAGGGAGACTGCCCACAAGGGTATATGCCTGCGTCGGGGGCGGCTCCAACGCCCTCGGTATATTCAGCGGATTTTTTGACGACCCAGTAGAGCTTGTCGGCGTGGAGGCCGGGGGCAAAGGGCTGGACACAGGCCGGCACGCCTCGAGGCTGGCATCCAAGGACGGGACAATAGGGGTAGCCCAGGGGTATAAGACCTATTTTCTACAGAACAGCGACGGCCAGATGCAAGAGACACATAGTGTGGCGGCAGGGTTGGATTATGTGGGGGTGTCGCCGATCCTCTCATCCCTCAGGGATAAAGGCAGGGTGCGTTTCGAGTCGGCAACGGACACCGAGGTCCTGGAGGCCTTTTCCCTGACTCTGAAAAAGGAAGGCCTGATACCGGCCCTGGAGTCGGCCCATGCCTTTGCCCAGGCATTCAAAGAGGCCCCCAACCTGGGCAAGGACGATATTATCATCATCAACCAGTCAGGCAGGGGTGATAAGGATATATTTACCGTGGCCGACGCCCTGGCTGACCCGGAGTGGAGAAAATTTATACAAAAAAAGGCGGTTGATTATGGCCCTTGAATGCATATCTCAGAAAAAGATTAGAGGAAAAAGAGATCCTCCTGATGACGCACATCGTCCTGGGCTATCCTTCCCTTGACGAAAGTCTCAGGGTCATAAAGGCAATGGTTAAAGCCGGTGTTGACCTGATGGAGCTGCAGATCCCTTTTTCCGAGCCTACTGCGGACGGACCTGTCATAGTCCATGCCAACCAGGAGGCCCTGAATAGAGGGACAACCGTGGACCAGTGTCTTGAATCTCGCTGAAAGGATCACGCAGACATTTGATATCCCGTTCCTTTTTATGACCTATTACAATATCCCATTTAAATACGGGATCAATCGCTTCGCCTCTGCCATGTCGAAACGCGGGATCAGGGGCGCTATAATCCCCGATCTCCCGCCTGAAGAGGGAAGGGAATATCTTACGGCCATGCGTGAACACGGGCTTGACCCTGTCCTTATATTTACACCCAACACCTCTCTTGAGCGCATGAGATACATCGCCTCATTTGCCAAAGGTCTTATCTATTGCGTTGCCAGGAAGGGCGTCACGGGCAAGGACACGGACTTTTCCGCGGAGCTTGCGGCCTACCTGGCCCGATGCCGCGAGGCGACTACCCTCCCTCTTGCCCTGGGTTTCGGCATAAAGGAAAAGGAGGATGTGGATTTTTTAAGGGGGAAGGCGGATATCGCGGTGGTAGGAACCCAATCAATAAGGATAATGGAAAAGGATGGAACTGCCGCGGTTGGGGCCTTTATACGGGGATTGAGGTAACCCTGGAACCCTTCCCTTTACATCACCTTTAATATATTCAACCACCCCGGCCTCTTATTCACCATCTCCTGTATAGCCTCCTGTGAGCCGAGGATCTTTATCAGTCCATCATTCCTGACATCATCCAGTACCTCGGCAAATGCCTTGAAGTCCTCCGCCTTTGTAGCAAGGATCTCCTCCCGGATACGCTGGAGGGCCTCATCCGTCTCACCTGAAATCTCCCGGACCATAGAGGTAAATCCCTTGGCGTCAGGGAGTTGATATGCATCCATATCCCCTATGCTCCCTGTGATCCCTTTTGTCAGCTCATCACTGTTTAGTTCGAGGCCTTTTAAAAACCCCGCGGACTGATCAAAGACATCTATGGTCTTAAGGATATTGGGATCACGGTAAGAGACAAAGGTCAATGTGCCTGAAAGACGGTCAAAGAGACAGAAGGCCCCGTAGGCCCCGCCCTGTACACGGACACGATCCCACAGCCACGAATTGCGCAGGAACCTGCAGATCACATGGCTAGAGCCATGAAACCGATAGCCGGTCCTGTAAAGATTCGCCCCCTTGCCCACATAATTGACCTGTGCCGGGATGGTCATAGCCTCAAAACCCGGCCTATCTTCAGGAGACCATTCCACGAAACCCACCTCCGATGTAGGCATCCCTTCCAGGAACTCTACTACCAGAGGCCGGAATAGAGACCAGCCGCCCTCATCCATTGTCGCATTAACAAGCATCGCGTTCCTGTTTATAAGTATCCTGTGCATCTCCTGTAGATCAGTAAGGACCCCCGGCCAGTCTTCGTCAACAGCCTTTGCAAGCCTGCGCAGAAAAAAGAGGTAGCTCAGCCCGAAGATCTGTTCAGCGGCCCAGTCCGCCTCACTGAAATGCGACCTCAGGCGCAGATTGACTATCTGGTGCCCGGCAGGCACAAGCCTCTGTTCCTCCCTTGCCTTAGCCTCCAGGACCATCTCCCTGAACCGCTCCCTGTTATCCAGCCTAACGGTCAAGAGGATATCTCTCAGGATCTCAAGCAGATCTTTTGTCTGCGAAGGAATCATGGCCTTTCCCCTCAGGAACAGCCATGCCGCGCCGTTCTCTTTGTCCTTGACAACGGAGGTATGAATCGCGGGCCTAATGCCGCCTGTCTTCCTGCTTATGCGCTGCGAAACAGTAACATAGTCATCCTTCTCCGTGCCCATCTCAAGAAGGGCCCTTCCGAACAGGCGGCAATAGGGGAGATATCGCTGCGGCAGGCCATGCAGGTTAAACCCCAGGTCCAGGTAAGCTATCCCGTTTGTGAACAGATCATGATACAGGATCCTTGCCCCTGCCTCTTCCGTTGATTCCAAAGGGTATGACCTTATTCATCCTGTCCAGGTCTGAAAGCCTCAGCATGGGAATGGCTGCCAGGGCCTCAGGACTATCGGGGGTCTCCTGGATCTTCTTGAGTTCTCTCATGTTGTTGATAACATCCTCAATCTCCTCCTGGCCCATTTCCTCCCTCGCCTTGCTCAGCCTCTTCTCCTCCGCCTCCCTCTCCTTTTTATCCATATCAGGATCTGGCCTGAAGATAAGGCTCGTCCGGTGGGGATTATCCAGGAAGAATGCCCTGATCATATCTTCAAAAAATCTCTTATTGGAGCTCATGGCGGATTTCACGGCATTTAAAGGGGCCTCAAAGGCAACCAGGGCCAGGGGATCCTCATCATAGAGCCAGGTTGTCAGGGACCTCAGCATGAGCGACAGACCCCTGGGAAGGCCGCCCGTGTTATTCTCGCGCAGGCTGAACTCGATGCTGTTCATGGCCGCCTCAATGTCATGCGGATCAATGCCCTTCTCCGCAAGACGGGTGAGTGTCCGGATTATGAGGTCCTGGATTCGATCAACATTATCAAGGTCAATGCCCTTCAGCCCTGTGGAAAAATAGCCCTGTCTTATCTCGCTCGAAAGTCCCACCCCGACAAGCCCCTCGCCAAGTCTCGATTCGATAAGGGCCTTTCTAAGAGGTGACCCCGGCATACCCAGCAGGATATACTCCAGGAAATGCATCGCGAGGTTTAATTCACTGTCCGCGCCCTGAGGGAGCAGCCAGTTGAGGGTAATCATTCCCCTCAGATCACTTTCATCGGCGCCTGCCGCGAAAGACCTGATAATACGTCTGGGTTCTTCAAAAGGTTTCTGGAGACGGATCATGGAATCGACCTCCACCCTTTCAAACCCCTTCAGATATTCGTTCACGATAGACAGACGTTTCTCCGGATCATCGTCCCCGTAAAACCATATCCTGGAGTTGGATGGGTGGTAGTATCTTCCGTGAAAACCCTTGAACTGCTCATATGTAAGATCAGGGATATGCCTTGGGTCTCCCCCGGAATCAAAACCATAGGCATTGTCAGGGAAGAGAGACCTGAGGGAATATTCGGATATAAGGGCATCAGGAGAGGAATAGGCGCCCTTCATCTCGTTGAATACCACCCCCTTGTAGCGAAGGGGGGCTTCCTGTCTTTCCATCTCATAATGCCAGCCCTCCTGCTGAAAAATGAAAGGGGTAAGCCTGGGATAAAAGACCGCGTCGAGATAGACGTCAATAAGATTATAAAAATCCTGCAGGTTCTGGCTGGCGACAGGGTAGCAGGTCTTATCCGGGTATGTCATGGCGTTAAGGAAGGTCTTGAGAGACCCCTTCAGGAGTTCGACAAATGGCTCTTTTACCGGGTATTTTCGGGAACCGCAAAGGACCGAATGCTCCAGGATATGGGGCAGACCGGTGGAATCGGATGGCGGTGTTCGAAACGTAATCCCGAATACCTTGTTCTCATCCTCGTTTGCGAGCGACAGGAGCTCGGCCCCGGTCTTTAGATGTTCATATAAAAAGGCCCTTGTCTTAAGCTCGGGTATATCCTGCTCCCTTGTAAGTTCAAAGCCGTGAATAACGGTCATTGGTCTCTCCGTATTGGGTTATAGGTTATGGGTCATAGGTAATGGGTAATGGGCTGAAAGCTCAAAGCTGAAA
>CAVZMS010000124.1:0-66823 GCA_963776085.1 uncultured delta proteobacterium | reverse complement strand
GGTAGACGATAAGAACGCCGTCCACTTTTTGTCCGAGTATGGCGGCATCGGCAGCTGAAAGGACGGGCGTTGAGTCAAAGATTATTATATCATAATGATTTTTTACCTCTTCCATAAAGTCCATCAAACGCTCTGATTCAATCAGTTCAGCAGGGTTGGAAGGTATGGTTCCGCTGGTGATGATGTTGAGGTTGTCCATTCCAGGGGTCATCATGACATCATCTATGGATATTTTTCCCATTATGATATCGGTAATAGTCTTGACTGTATCGGTCCATGGGTAATCACCCAGTGATGATGTCAGTCAGCCCAGGGCTTTCTTCTAATCCGAATGCCTGTCCCAGCATTGGCTTTCGCAGGTCGGAACCCACTAGAAGCGTCTTAAGCCCCGCCTGAGCGAGACTTATCGCCAAGTTTGCAGAAACCATCGTCTTTCCTTCCTGGGGGGAGGTACTTGTGATGGCGATTGTCTTGACATTTTTATCACCCTCTCTGAACTGGATGTTGGTCCTCAGGGCCCTGAAGCTTTCGGCAATCATGGTTTTGGGTGCAAAGTGTGAGACGAGATTAATCATCTTTTTTAGGGCGGATTCATCCACCTCCTTGGGGATTTTATCCTTTAAACTCACCATGATATCTTTATAATCCGCGTGGGGGATAACACCCAGGACTTTGGCTCCCAAGGTCTCCTCCACATCCTCGATAGCCCCTAGAGAGGTGTCAAAGGTCTCAACAATAAAGGCGAAAACCAGGCCGAGCACAATACCGATAATGATGCCCATGGCTCCGGTTGCTACGGTTTTGGGAGGATTGATCGGAGTGGTCGACAACAGCGCCGGTCTGACGATGATAACCTCTTCCGGCTTTTCAGCCTTTGTGATCAGGGCTTCCTGATTTTTTTGCTCAAGAAGTGCAGTCATATCCCTGAAAGAATCAACTTCTCTTTTTAGACGATCGTATTCCAGCTTTTTTTCCATAAGTAGATTGGTTTTGGCATCAACTTCCCGCATCTCTTCTTCAAGATCGGCAATCCTCTTTTCCGCTGTACCAATCTGCTGTTTAAGCAGCATGAGAATTTTTCGGGCATTTTCGGTTATTTTTTGTCCGATCGCTATAACTTCCGGATGCTGAGAAGTATAATTTTCCAGCAATGAGTCTCTTTTTAATAAAAGTTCTATAAGGCTGTCATTTGAGGCCTGATACTGGAGTGACGCCTTTGATGAATAGAAATTTGCCTCCGAGGAAGACGGGTCTTGAATAAACTTCTCTACCCTGGAGGAAAGGGCCTTGAAATCACTTTTATCCTCATTCTGTTTGCGGATCTCATCATTGATCTCTTTTTTCCTTAACAGGAGATTTTCGCTTTGCATATCTATGGAGATCAGCTGGTTGGCCTGACTGAATTTGTTGAACTCTTCCTCAGATACCTTGAGTTTCTGACGCACGGTCTCCAATTGATCTTCAATATACTTTATGGCGTCATTAGTTCGTTTGCCCAGTTGCTCGGCGTGCAGTCTTTTATAGGTAGAAGCCAGTTCGTTGGCCATTTTCTGGGCAAATTCGGGGTCCGAATCAGTAACATTGATACTAAGGATGTTCGTATATTCTTGTCTTTCAACCTTCACCTTTCCTTTAAGTTGTTCAACGGCACTGATTGCAGGCGGGTTCCTCTCCTGTCGATTTGCGCGGAATAAGCCCCATATTCTTGGCCACTTCCAGCAGAACGGAAAACCCGTTGATAATAGAGATCTGGGTCTCAATGTCATCGCCTTCAGACCATGAAAGTGTCCTGGCATAAAGGCCCTCAAGGGTTGTCTCCTTTTCAAACTTGATCTCGCAGTAGGAGGTGTAAAGGGGGGTAGGGGCCTGAAAGACTGCGAAAATCGTGCTGAACAGTCCCAAAACAATAGCGGTAATTATAACTATCAATTTCCTTTTTTTGAGAATCCGCCAATATTCTCTGAGATTTATATCATATTGCGCCAAGATATCCTCTTGTTTCTTCCATCATTTGCGATTTAAGTGGAGGTAGTCTTTCGTAAAATAGTCGTTTGTTAATCGTTGTGGATAAAGGAGAAAGTCAAGCATAGGCGTCGTGTTGGAGATCCACTCGTTTATATCCCCTATCAACATCCTCGGCACATACACAAGATCACCATCTTGAAGTTCTATATTTTGGGCCAAATCAGCTTCTCTCAGCATGGCCTTGACATCGGACATCATAACCAGAGGGCCGTTTTCCAGTGTGCCGTATCCCCTCACAATAAGGGTGTTCTCCTCCTTTGCCAGAGGGGTGATACTCCCGGCAAGAGAAATAGCACCAAGGAGATCCCGGGCGTCTTTAAGGGAGTATATCCCCTGGGATTTAACCTCGCCCAGTACATAGACCCTTTCACCAAATGTCGGCAATTTAGGAACATCTACGACATCTCCATCATCAAGTATAACATTGCGGCTCTCATCGCCTTTTTCATAAATATCATAAAGATTGATCGCATATTTCCTTCCCTGTCTGACAAGGTTGACATTTTTTATATCAGCATCAACCGTATATCCTCCCGCCTTAGCGATGAGGTCTATTATGTGTGGTTTTACCTTTCAAGAATATCCTTCCACTAGCTGCCGATGTAGTACCGGTCGTCCTAAGCGACGCGACCTCGCCCAACACGGTGACACTCTTGCTCTTAAATTCCTTAACAAGGATATCGATCCTCGGGTTTTTAATAAAAGCGGACATCTTTTCTGTGAGGAGTTCATCCAGTTGACTGGGCGCCATTCCATTCACATCGAGGTCATCTATAAAGGAATAGGAGATTTTACCCCTGCTGTTTACGGTAACCGTGGTTGATGTCACTTTATCCCCGATATGAGAATTGATTTCCAAGACATCCAGCGGGCCGATCAAATATTCCGGGATGCCGGACACCTCGGTAAATGTCTTATTGCCGTGGGACTGGCTCATCAGAGTAATCGAGGCATTGTCTTCCACGGGGCTTGCCGTCTTTACAACCCTTTGATCTTTGGCAATGGTGAGTTCCTTGACAGGGATGCCCTTGACAGCCGTTGAAGAGTAGCAGGCTTGTAGTAGAGCCATGCTCAGGTAGATGATGCCTATGGAGAAGACTATACGGTATCTCCTGCATATTGTAGGGGAGGCGCTTATCATGAAATTATGAAAAATATTTTGCATTGCTGACGGTCTTGAATATTATGATTCATGGAAGGTCATCCGCTTTGGCGTTCCCTTCAATATACAATAGAGGGTTATCCGACAAAGGAATAACCTGCGGTTTCTCCAATTTATTCCCTGATCCGTCATAAATAATCTCAATGGTCGGCCTCAGGGGCTGGTTTTTATCCGTTGATATTACTCTCCCAATAGACCTGTTATTCAATTTGATATATGAATTGACCGGGAATAGCGAGATCTGATTTAAAAAAACCTTTACTATCCTGGACGGAAATTGACCCTTGCTGCCCCCTACTATTAACCTTATAGAATCTGTCTGAACAAATTTCTTCCTGTAAGGCCTGTTTTTTATCATTGCCGAGTAGACATCGACCAGACCGATAATTGATGCCAGTTCCAATATTTTATCACCCGTAAGCCCCAAGGGATAGCCTGAGCCGTCCGATCTCTCGTGGATCTGGTGGGCCACATCAGCCAGCCAGCTGTATTTTTCTCCCATCTGTCCCAGTATCTCATAACTTATCTCAGGGTGTTTTTTAATTAACTTTATCTCTTCTTCCCCGAGATTTCCCGTGCTTTTAAGAATACTATCAGGAATCTTATACATACCCACATTCTCAAGAAAGGCCGCCAGGCCTAATCTTAAAAGCATCTTGATATCATAATCCATCCCCTTGCCAATCTTCAGCGCTGTAAAAGTCACATCAATGGTATGGATAAGCATATCTTCATAGTCTTCCTGTGCGGACATCGCGTAGTTATATATTTCATCAATAAGGTCTTTCTCTATAATATAGTGCAGATCGGTAAGTATCGGTGAAGGACTTATCCCCTTATCACCTTTTACTCTTTCCCTTACATCCATGGCCCTTTCGATGAATTTTTCATAGTATGTCACGATTTCTAAACTTGTTTTACTCTCAGAAGATGTTTTGACGGGATCCGACTTCATATCCTTAGTCTGAAATACCTGAGAGTCGCTCAATCTGAACTTGTCCTCCCGGGCATATTGCTCCACCGGTATAAACTTGGCTTCCTTTTTATCTTTTAACTTTATAATGTCAGAAAAGTGCACCATCGCTGATAATATTCTCCACTATCTTGGGCTCGATAACCTTTTCATTTGTGCTGAACCCGATCAAGAGTGAAAGATCACAAAGATTGTTGATCATTCTCGGGATGCCACCGCTATGCTCAAATATCTTTTCAATTGCTTCACTGGTGAAAACATTCTCTTGTCTGCCGGATTTTTTCTGTCTAAAGATAATATAATTAAAGGTTTCTTCATGGTTAAAAGGCAATAGATGGTATTTTATGGCGATTCTCTGATCCAACTGTTCAATGCTTTTTACCTTATTCCTCAACTCGGGCTGGCCAAGGAGGATAACGGTCATAAGAAATCGATTATTTAGCTGGAAATTCAGCAGAAGCCGGATCTCCTCAAATGTGGATTGAGTAAGCAACTGGGCCTCATCAACTATCAATATGGTCTCCTTATGCAACTTCATGTTCTCCAGCATCTTGTCATTAAGGGCCCTGAGACATTTTACTTTTGTATCCGGGACATTGCTTATATCAAATTGATATAATATCTCCTGCAAGAATTCTATTGTTTCCAAATTGGGGTTTATTATAAGGCCGATATCATAATTGTCTCCGGACAGTTCTTTGATATATACTTTTGATAGGGTGGTCTTGCCGCAGCCTATCTCCCCTGATAACATAGCTCCGCCCTTTCTCATCTTTGCGGCGTAGATGAGGCGTGTTAGGGCCTCCTCATGTGATTTTGAGAGGTAAAAAAAGTCCGGGTCCGGGACATTTTCAAATGGGAATTTTTTAAATCCCCAATATTCCAGATACATTGGTTACCCCTTAAATAAGCATTTCGTATAAAAATTATACATAAAATAATATATTTGTCAATATATAATAAATAATTTATTAAAAATTATATATAGTTATTATGAATATTTTACTGTAACCCAAGAATAATTCTTTTCTCCCCACGCAGTAATAAAGTCCTAAACACATGACGGAGGATTGGGCATTTAAGATATCAAACATATTTTATTAAAAAAGATTATATTTCATGTCTTTTAGCGTGTTCACCGTAAACATAAAAATTGTGCTTATCACCAGATATTATTATATAAATGATAGCAGAAGCGGTCGAGATGGTCAAGGTGATCCTTTTGTTGGGGTAATCTATACGGTTGCTTAAAGAATGAAAAAAGGATATAAGATTTTGTAAAATAGTTATTTAAGGAACTAAATGAAACTAACAACCATCTTTGATTCCAATAAGAGAGGGTTACCCATGAGGGTAGCGGCCTTCATGTCAGGATCAGGAACTAATATTATTAAGCTAATCGAGAGGGAGAAGAATTTAGAAAAGCAAAAGGGCTCATCACCATTTCATGTTGTTTTCATATTTAGTGACAGATCCGACGGGAAATGCAGGGGAGAGGAAATTGCCTATGAGAACGGCATCCCTTATTTTAGCTATGACATTCGAACATTTCATCGCATAAGAGGACTGAAAAGGAGTGTTCTTGATCCCGATGGTCTTTCTGCAAGGCGGGAATTCGACAGCTTGGCCGCCAAGCTGATACATGCCTTTGAGATAGATATCATAGCACTCGGCGGCTATATGAGTTACACGACTCTGAAGGGATGTATCAATGTTCACCCTGCGGATCTTTCAATAATGACGCCTGACGGGAAGAGAAAATATGTGGGTGATCACGCTGTTCTCGACGCCATTATAGCCGGAGAGACCATACTTCGTTCATCAACCCTATGGACGGATCAGGGAGTCGATACCGGTCCGATCTTAATGATTTCTAGACCCTTGAAGGTTGAACTCCCGGAACCTCTTGAGCAATTACTGAAAGACAGAGACAGGTTGATTAAAGGTAGCCGATAGAACATCAGAAAAGGCTTAAAGAACTTGGTGATTGGAATATATTTCCCCGTACGATTGAAATGATTGCCGAAGGTAGGTTTGCCTTTGACGAACAGAACAGAGTCTATGTAGATGGTAGGCTGACCTCGAATGGTTACAGGGAATAAGAACTCCGAATAAAAAGATTTACTTTTGAGACCTTTGAACGCTATAGAAAAATAATATCGGTGAAGAAAAGTTAAGGAGGATTGTTCTGTTGGAAGATCGCATTCTATGCCCTTACTGCGGCAAGGAAGTTGAGAGATATAAAAATCCATTTCCTACTGTTGATATTGTCATAGAGATGGAGGGTGGAATCGTACTGATACGGCGTAAGAATCCGCCTTATGGATGGGCGCTCCCCGGCGGCTTTGTGGATTATGGCGAGACCCTTGAGATGGCTGCCATTAGAGAGGCTAAGGAGGAAACATCATTGGATATAGAACTCATTTCACAGATTGGGGCATATTCCGACCCAAAAAGAGATCCGCGACGCCATACTATCTCCGTTGTTTTTCAGGCCAGGGCTAAAGGCCGGGCTTGCGCGTCTGATGACGCAATTGAGATAGATATCTTTAATCGTGATAACCTGCCTGATGATCTTGCCTTTGATCATGACAGGATACTTAGCGACTATTTCGAGAAAATGTTTTAAAAAAGATAAGATCATTCACAGTCCCTGTCATTTTATTGGCCCTCCTTTTCATCTCCATACTTGCCTTGGTAAATGCCCTTATTCAGATGCCGTCTGTTCAGAAGGCCTTGATTGACAGGATCTCTTATTCGATTGGATATGATATACGGACCGGAGAGATAGAGTTATATCTCTGGAGAGGTGTCGGGATATCAATCCGTGACTTTGATGCAAAATCAAGGCAGGGTGGTAATAATTTTTCAGCCACAAGGGTAAGGATCATCCTGGATACCAGAGAATTGATGTCAGGACGTATCGTACCAACCAGCCTGGATATGTACAGACCGAAAATTGATATTGCCGTGAAAGATGGGTTCACACTTCCCACCGGCAGTAATCGATTCGGTAACAAAGGGTTGCCGTTTTTTTGGATACAGGGAATGAAGTCCATAAATATTGAGAAAGGCCAAGTAAATTTTATAGGGAAGTCTTTTCATATAGAGGAATTGTATCTCAATGCCCGCCAGACAGTCCCCTCTCCATTGACTCTGAAGGTAAAATCACAAGGGATGGTTGAGTTTAAAGGGAAAAGGGTCCCATTTGATCTCGATGGAACAATCCTCCAGCCTTCGGGAGGCGTGGGATATCCATCATCAGTTGATATAATACTTAAAACCGGTAAAGCGCCTTTAAGCTTGATTACCTGGCCCGAGTCAGTGCCAGTTAAACAAGGCGATTTTGAAACCAGATTGGAGATAAGGGGGGGGGCCGACGGAAAGATGTCGGTGGATGGACGGATAGACATCACGTCCCTTAAATTTTCAATTCTCAAGAAGGATCGCCATAAGGATTTTTTAATCCAAAAAGTTGCCTTTGACTTCCAGTCTATTATTGAAGGCAGGAGGATAAGATTCCAACCTTTAAAGATAATGACTCAGGATTATTCCATGGATCTTATTTTTCTGGTTGATCTAAAAGATAAGGACACCACATATCTTGAGCTTTCGGCCAAAAGCGACTTTATGACCTTTGAAGTCTTTAAAAATCTTTTTCCATTCCCTCTTTTGGCCGCATGGGTCGAAAATGAGCTTTTCCCCATCTTTGATCGTGGTGATATCAAGCTGGATTTTTTTACCCTTCAGGGGAATCTGGCTCAGTTTAAAAATCTGAGAATCCCCGAAAATCGTTCTGTACTGGGATTAGGTCTTGAGTGTCATAATCTTGAGGCCTCCGGAAAAGGCGTTCAAGTACCATTTAGGGAGGTTTCATGCAAGATCGCCCTAAAGGATGGTGACTTTCATGTCTCAGGATTGAGTGCGCGTTTCGGAAATTCCCTGATAAAGGATGCGGGGCTTGATATTAAAGGGATGTTAACCTCTTCTCCCCATTTTGAAGTATTGACGGACGGCTCTTTTGATATTCAGGAACTTATGAGCCAGGAAGAAATGATGATCATACCTCCAGGAATAAGACGAGTCCCTGGATCAAATACACGGTCTTGATGGCCGCATGGAGTGTATTACCAGGATCGGTTATGAACGCGGTTGGAAATATCCTCGGATCCTGAAAGGTGAATTCTTCTTCACTGATTGTTTGTTTGACAGGAAAGAATTGCTCCTGCCACTGAAATTTAAAGAGGCGGAGATCCATATTAATGAGAGCAATCAGAATAGCTTCCGTGGTACCGGTCTTTGGGGAAACACAACTTTTAATGCAACAGGAGATTTTATCATTGCAGGCAATAGCTTTGAAATTAGGGGAGTGGATATATCTGCCGACATGGATATGAATCAAGTAATTCCCACAGTCTCCCATCGGAATGAATCACGCTTTAATTTTAGCGGGCCGTTGCCATTGAATATCTCAATGGTAAAGAAAGATGATTATTGGTCTTGCCTAGGCAATATAGCCCTGGATGATATGGCCTTGGAGTCTGAAGGATTCTCTATTAAGCCTCCAAGGGGAAATAACAGCATGGTTTTTAACCTGGAGTATAAACCGCACGACAGGATTAATATAAGAGAGGTCCTTTGCAGACTCAATGGCTCCCTTATTGAATTATCGGGTGAGTATAACATGCAAAGGAAAGATCCCATTCAATTTAATGTCAAATCATCCGATTTGGCTATAGAAGACATGGGCATTCGTATCAAGGAACATGAAATTCCTACCAAGGGAACATTAAATGGAAGTTTAAATATCTCTTTATCAGGACGGGGGTTAGCGGACTCCGATATCACGGGTCAATTAGAGGGAAAGGGTCTATCTTTTCATTTGGGCATCCTGTCATCACCGATCAGTGATTGTTCATTCCAGTTGCAATTCTTCGGAAGACAGGCTGTAATTTCAAGATGTTTTATGAATGTGGGCGAAAGTCCGGTTAATATTACAGGAGAGATCAAAGGATGGAATACTCTGGCCGGAAACATAGCCATAAAAAGCGATTTTCTCGATTTATCTAATATATTATCACCTGTCGTGGAAGATAAACAGAAAGATCAGGACAGATCTATCCATGATATGGATATCGGCATCGATCTGGATGTATCGGCCGGCATATGGCGGAAATTGATGTTTAAACAGATGACTGCCGAAATGAATCTTAGGGATGAGGGTCTTTATATAGAAAATTGCAGGACAAGTCTGGCACATGGCGATTTAACGGTAAACGGACATGTGATAACCGGCAAAGAGCCGGAACTGCTGTTCTCCGGTGATATCCGTTTGACTGAACAGCCTATTGATGAATTGCTTAAAGACCTTGGGATGAATGATATGGATATGAAGGGAAGTCTTACCATGGAGGCGCAACTCACCATGACAGGAAAGGAAAAAAAGGATCTGATTTCCAACCTGGCAGGACATGCAAAGGTCTCATTAAATCAGGGATTATTAAAGAATTCGCGTGTGATTATCAAAGTTCTTGATTTTTTAAGCCTCCAGAATATCTTTAAAAAGAGACCTCCGGATCTAACAGGAGAAGGATTCTACTTTGAAAGTATGACCGCAGATATAATAATTGATAAAGGCATACTCAGCATCAGAGAATTTTGTAATGAGGAGTCCTGTTTTTAATGCTGTAGGCTACGGAAAAACGGATATTCCAGGAAGAAGTTTTGATTTTGTATTAGGGGCTCAACCTCATGAGACTATTGACAACTTGGTAAATATGATTCCTATCCTGGGTTATATTATTGAAGGAGAAAAAGGATCGGTCTTGCTTTACTCTTTTAAAGTAAAAGGACCTTTTTCAAATCCTGATGTAACTTTGTCCCCTTAGAGAGCCTGGGTGGGGGTGTCGGAGGGATCTTAAAACGGTTACTATTAAGCCCTATAAAGATACTGCAAGACCTCAATAACGCTGCAACAAAAATTCAGAAAAACGATTCGCCCGGCCTTGATCAATAATTAAGAGAGAATTTGCCTCTTTTTATTTTGTATATCTAGGATTGATCCTGATCCTAAAGAATGATAGATTTCTATTATATTGACGTGAAACGGGGTAACAATTATGGCAAAGTTGGAACTTGTTGATGTATTCAAAAAGCGGATCAGGAACCCCTTCCGGCCAAGGAGTTCAGATATTATCGATATGCTTTTTCCTGATTTTGAAGCCATCGAAGGCGGGAGTGACTCACTTATAACCGGAACATGCCGGTTTATGGATAGGGATCTCTTTGTCATAGGGCAGCAAAAACCCAAGGCTTCCGATCTGAAGAAGCAGGAAGACCTTGATAAACTCAATTACGGCATGCTTACATCCGATGATCACTCCTTGATCCTCTCGGTGCTGAAGCGGGCTAGGGATTCTGATCCGGACAGGACTATAATCTTATGTCTCATAGACACATATGGGGCAGATATTTCGATGGAATCCGCCCAGCATTTTCAGGCATTTTTTATTGCTCATCTGATCCGAGAGTTTTTGACTATCCCCATCAGGACTATATCTCTTGTCCTTGGCGAAGGAGGAAGTGGCGGGGCTTTGGCCATTCAGGTAACGGACGTCAGGGGACAGATGGATGATGCCTTATATGCAACGGCACCTCCAGAGAGTATGGCTTCAATTGTATTCAGGGATCCAAGCCGTATAAAAGACGCTCTGATTATCCTGAAACCAACTGCCGAAGAGCTCAAAAAACTGGACGTTATAGACCGTATAGTTCCATCCCCGGTGGATGTTGCCGATTGTCAGGAGATGTCGGATAATATCAGACAGTTTCTGGTTAAATCCATCAAACATCTATCAGGATCGCGTATAAAAAGGCTGATTAAGAAAAGGGAAGCCAGGGCAAAAAAATATGGACTCTTAAAGGGGAGCGGGAAATTCTACGATATTAAACGATTCATAGAGACACCGATAAAAAAGCTCTTCCGAAAGCCGCCGCCCGACATAAAGATCATAAATTACTCCAGTCTGACGGAGGTCAATGATGATTACGGCGGGGTTGAATACAAGGAAACAACCCAGGAATATATTGAATGCGGGAGCATTCAGGGCAAAGAGAATATCAGAGAAGGGTGCGGAAAACTTATTTCTTTACATACCTTTCTAGATAATTTTCATGTATGTCCCGAATGTGGATACTCTTACATACTTGGAGCGGAAGGTTGGATAGACTGCCTTGCTGATACCGGAAGCTTTCATGAGCTTTATCGTAATCTGACTGTCGATCAGTTGTTTGAGGAGGATACAATCACTGGTTACTATCGGGATTTTCTTAAAAGACAGGAAGGCCGATCCCATTTCAAGGAATCCCTTGTGGTAGGCAGTGCTTCAATTTACGATTTAAAGGTTATAATGGCAATAAGTGAATTCTATTTTTGCGGCGGCTCCATGGGGGTTGTGTTTGGAGAAAAATTCAGACGGGCGGTTGATTTTGCTATACAGGAAAAACTCCCCTTTATAAGCCTTTGCTGTTCCGGAGGGGCCAGGCTCTATGAGGGCATATCCGCCCTGATGCAGATGACTAAGACGATTGAATCCGTTAATCGTCTCAAACGAAACGGGCTTCCATATATATCCATCCTTGCAGATCCTTCAACGGGAGGCGCGATTGCCAGTTATGCGGCCCTCGGTGATATCATAATTGCTGAGCCAAGGGCCTTGGTGATATTCACAGGGCCTCGGGTTATGGAGTCAAGGGGATTTAAGGTGGATGAGAACCTTGTCAGGTCTCAATATCTTCACGGTATATCAGGTGATATATATAATCATCTTGATTATTATCATGATATAAGAGGCATCCAGGAGATATCTGAAAGGAAGAACATGAAGGTGACGGTTGCCAAGTATCTGGAATTTTACAAACGAAATACCTCTAGAAACAAGAATAAAGGTTGATAGGAAGACTGATGATCATGGTTAATTCATGCCTGTGATCAGATTTCATCGGATGCGTGTTTTAACAGGAACTCTCTTAGGGCGGGACGCATATAGACCCTGCTGAGGTCAAAGGATATTACTGCCTTTGCAAGGATTTCAATTTTATCATCCATACCGGATTTGGAGTTTATAATCAGAATATTTTCCCCCTTCACCTTACACAGACCTCCCGGGAAAAAAGTCCCTTCCTTTTGTAACTGCTCGTATCTGATTTTGATCCCCAGGGTTTTAGCCAGTTCCTCAAGCTGGTCTAAGATGTCTTTCTCATCCATGCCTGATCGTTTCATAATCTATACCTTTTTAGATGGAGATATAATATCTCTAACTATTCAACCATTCAGGGGGTTAAACAGTTACCGGTAATTTACTTTTAAGGCGATTATATATCAAGGATAAAGAGTCCTGGAACGAAATAATATTTTAAAGCATAGATGTAACGCTTTAGTGTTTTGAAAATTTGATCTTTTAAGAGGATACTCTGGAAATAGATTGCTGAGCCCCCGCTCTATTTTTCAATGGGATAAATTGTTTATTGAATCACTTTTGTATGAATCGAATTTATGCTATATAAAAGAAGTCCTTTCAACGGTTTGCCTTTACCTGTGGGGATAATCTATGAATAAAACCGGAATTGTAAAAGATGTAAGATATCTGGATCATGTCATGGGGGCCTATCATCCTGAGAGTCCGCAGCGCCTAAAGGCAATCTATGAAATGCTGGAAGATCCTGATATGAAGGGAAATTTTAAGGATGTCCCGGTGAGGATGGCTGAAAGAGAGGAACTCCTTATGATCCATTCGCCGGATTATGTAGACATACTGGAGGCAACCGATGGTAAAAGTTCTACCTATCTGGACCCCGACACCCAGACATCTTCGGGATCCTATAAAGCAGCGCTTCTTGCAGCCGGGGGATTTTGCGAGGCTATCTCCATGGTCAATTCCGGGGAACTGGAAAATGCCTTCGCCTTGATAAGACCTCCGGGACATCACGCCGAGAAGTCCAAGGCCATGGGCTTTTGTCTATTTAATAACGTGGCGATAGGTGCCAGATATGCCCAGGAACATCTTGGTCTTGATCGTATCCTTATTGCGGATTGGGATCTTCATCATGGTAACGGCACCCAGCATGCATTCGAGGATGATCCTTCCATTCTGTATTTTTCAACCCATCAGTACCCCTATTACCCCGGAACCGGATCCTATGTCGAAGTCGGGACAGGTAAAGGGGAAGGATTTACAGTCAACGTGCCTCTTTCGACCGGTTATGGAGATGGTGAATTTCTCGCAATATTCGATCGCATTTTAAGACCTGTTGCCCTTGAATTTGATCCTGATATAATACTTGTTTCAGCCGGTTTTGATATATTGAAGGAGGACCCTCTGGGGGGAATGAATGTCACCCCTAACGGATTTGCAGGATTAACCGGGTCCATTATGGAGATAGCAGATGTATGCTGCGATGGAAAGGTGATTATCACACTTGAAGGGGGATATCATATTCAGGGGCAGACTGCTTCCGTGAAGGCGGTA
This sequence comes from uncultured delta proteobacterium, assembly GCA_963776085.1. GTDB lineage: Bacteria > Desulfobacterota > DSM-4660 > Desulfatiglandales > HGW-15 > CAVZMS01. The sequence continues at coordinate 53,136 of CAVZMS010000124.1, read as the reverse complement.
TTAAAAGAGCTTTCCGGAAAGGCAAAAACCGACTCTAATGATCTATTGGCAAGGGCTGACAGGACTCTAGTTGATTACGCCATAAAACCCGTCAAAAAAATTCATCATCGATACTGGAAGAATCTTTAAACTGTTCGGCTACTAACCATTGGCCCATTGGTCGCTTGGCTGAATATGTTATCATATGAAATGGGGAATAGTGGACGATTCGGTAAATATGGAGAAATGAAAAGGCTTGATCGCCTTCGTCTCTCAAGAGTCAGTAATACTATATACGATGTGGATAGTAAAATAAAGCCTTTTAGAACCAGACAATCTCCTAGTAAACACTTGCATAGGGAACAGCATATAATCGTCCGCCCCGCCAGGGTCAATGAGATCCGATTCATCAAGAGATTAAGCCGGAAATTATTTCAAATCTACGGTCCATATGAGCATATTATCCCCGGCTGGTTTGAGTCGGACATGACATAGGACCTTTATTGCTTTTTTGGACGGGCAACCGGTTGGTTTCTCAATGATAGGGGATATGTCCGGCAGATATGGACTTCAGCATGCTGCGGAACTGCTGGCTATTGGCATTGAGCCCATAAAACAGGATAGAGGGATTGGGGCGGTTCTGTTGAGGGAGGTGGAAAGAAAGGCCGCAGAGATTGGTATAAAGAAGATCTTCCTACATACCGGCACGCAAAATTTACATGCCCGAAGACTTTTTACGCAAAGTGGTTATATAACAGGTGAGATAAAAAAAGGCTTTTACCCTGAGGGCCAGGATGCTATAGTGATGTATAAAGATTCTCTGGAGAATCTATTAAAGTAAAGGTAATAGCCGGGGGACGTTATTAATTTGGTGGTTGAATCCTTGCTTTATTTCTGTTTATAATACTTAACAAGCCGGTAATTTCCGGTTTGAATTTTTTTAACTCAGGACCTTGATAACTACGATAACTATGCGATAAACGACAGGCCGAACAACCTTTAATGGGGAGGGAATAGGGTATGGCACAGATAGATGCCTTTTTTAAACTAATGAATGAGCAGGGGGCCTCGGACCTTCATCTTGTTACTGGACAGCAACCGGTTCTACGTGTCCAGGGTGACCTGACAAGGGTAAAGTATAAAGAGCTGACTAATGATAGCCTCAAGGCTATGCTTTATGAAATAGCGCCGGAAGATAAGGTCAAGGTCTTTGAAGAGACCGGGGATGTGGATTTCGCCTATGAGATTCCGGGGCTTGCCAGGTACAGGGCGAATTTCTTTGAACAGAAATGGGGTGTTGCCGCGGTTTTCAGGGAGATACCGTCGGATATATTGACTTGCGAACAGCTTGGCCTGCCCACGGTAGTCCGTAAATTGGCCTCCCTTCCCAGGGGGCTGGTCCTTGTTACCGGACCTACAGGCAGCGGCAAGTCAACGACCCTGGCGGCTATTGTCGATGAGGCTAACAGGACCCGTAAGGACCATATTCTCACGGTTGAAGACCCCATAGAATTCGTACATAAAAGTAAAGAGGCCGTAATCAATCACCGTGAAGTCGGGCTTCACACAAGGTCTTTTGCCGCAGCCCTGAAGGGGGCACTCAGAGAGGACCCCGATATTATCCTGGTAGGAGAGATGAGGGACCTTGAGACCATTGCCTTGGCCATTGAGGCCTCATCCACCGGACACCTTGTATTCGGGACGCTGCATACGACAAGTGCCGCTAAGACCGTGGATCGTATCATCGAGGTATTTCCTGTCAACCAACAGGCCCAGATAAGGAATACCCTTGCCGACGGTCTCAGGGCGGTGGTGGCCCAGAATCTTTTCAAGAGGATTGATAAGAAGGGGAGATGTGCTGCCCTGGAGATCATGATAGCGATCCCGGCTATCCGGAACCTGATAAGGGAGTCCAAGACATTTCAGATCCCATCAGCTATGCAGACAGGTAAAAAATACGGCATGCAGACCCTGGATGATTCCATCATGGTACTTCTGCAGGCAAAAAAAATCAGCGCGGATGATGCCTATGCAAAGTGTAATAATAAGGATACGTTTAGACCATATCTGAAAAATCCGCCCACGGATTTTACGGACGCATAAACCAAGTTGATAAACAAAAGACCTTTTATTATCAGCCGGAGATCTTCGGCTATGAGCAGTTTTAAGAAAGGGGAATGAAGACCATGAAAAAACAACAGGTTGATAATATCCTGACGACCATGCTTGAGTCACATGACGGCGTTTCTGATCTTCTTATGACTGTGGACAAGCCGTTCCAGGTGGAGGCCTCGGGGCAATTGAAGCCGGTTTCAATGAAACCGCCTGTTGAAAAGCTGACGGCCTTTCAGACTGAATTGTTTGCCCTTAACCTTATCAACTCAGACCGTCGACTTACAAGAACGCTCTTAACGGAAGGCTCATGCGATTGCTCCTATCAGCTGGCTGGGAAGGCCCGTTTCAGGGTGAATATCTTTTCTCAGAAGGGCACCTATTCCATAGTGATGCGGCAGCTCGCCACACGGATCCCCACAATCGAGGAGCTAAAACTCCCGCCCGCTTTTTCAAAAATGGCTGAGGAGAGAAACGGCATTATCCTGGTTACAGGGGCAACGGGCAGCGGTAAATCCACCTCTCTCGCAGGTCTTCTAAATGCGATAAACGAGAACAAGTCCGTCCACGTGGTTACACTGGAAGATCCCGTAGAGTTCGTGCATTCACAGAAAAAGGCCACCTTTAACCAGAGGGAGCTGGGGCAGGATTTCGACGCCTTTTCTTCCGGTCTGAGGGCAGCACTTAGACAGGCGCCAAAGGTCATCCTTGTCGGTGAGATGAGGGACAGGGAGACAGTTGAGATCGCATTATCAGCGGCTGAGACCGGGCATCTGGTTGTAAGCACCCTGCATACCGTTGACGCGGGACAGACCATTAACAGGATTATCGGCATGTTTGAACGGGAAGAGGAAAAGCAGATCAGGATAAGACTGGCCGATACGGTGCGCTGGATCGTATGCCAGAGGCTCCTCCCCAAGGTGGGAGGCGGTCGTCAGGCAGCGCATGAGATCATGGGTTCCAATCTGAGGGTTAAAGACAGCATATTAAACGGCGAATCCGAGGGGAAGACATTCTATGAGATTATTGAGGGGAGCCGGCCATTCGGCATGATGACCTTTGATCAGTGTATTGTTGATCATTTCAAGGCCGGACTTATTACTGAAGAAACAGCCATGAGTTACTCCTCCCGTAAAGGCGTCGTGGGGAGGATGATAGACTCTGTTAAATCGGAGCGGGGAGAAAAGACGACCGAGATAGAGGGTCTTAAATTGGATGATCAATATGGGGGAAAAGCGAAACAAGGGAAACGTTAAAAGGGTTTTAAGGAGGTTAGGACATGGAAGTCACTTGTACGCAATGCAAGACAAAATTAAATGTGCCGGATGAAAAGATCCCAAAGGATCAGGTGATCAGGGTCAGTTGCCCTAAGTGCAAGAACAAGATCACCATTGATTCCCGTTTATCCACAGAAAATGAACCCCCTGATGAATCTTTTGCTGAGACAGGAAAGTTGCATCTCAAATTTATTGAATCCAAACGCGGAGAAGATAGTGAAAAGGGCGGGGACGTTAAAGATGATTATAGTGATGGTGAAACCCTTGATTTCTTTGACGAAGACACTAAACTAGCGCTGGTTTTAGTAGATGATGATATCGCAGAGAAGGTCAAAACAGCGGTGGAAGGGCTTGGATATAGATATATCCCCGCCCCTAATACCAGAGATGCCTTGGGAAAACTGCGTTTTCATCGTTTTGATATCATCATTATTGCTGAAGGATTTGATGGTCAGGAACTGGAAAACAGCCCTATTCGCAATTATCTAAATACCTTATCGATATCTTCCCGTCGTCGGATTTTCTTGGCGCTGATGGGGGATAAATTCAAGTCCATGGATGATATGATGGCCTATACAATGAGTGCAAATACTGTTATCAACACCAAAGATGCAGACAAACTGTCCTCTATATTGAAACAAGGCCTCTCTGAGCATGAAAAATTCTATAAGGTTTTCATGGATACACTCGTTGAGGTGGGCAAGGCATAGAATAAGGACATACCCGGCAGCCAGGAACGGGCTTAATCATCTGACTCCAACATGATCAATAGCACAATCCAGGATGCCGGCGCCCTTGACTGGAGCCAGCGCTGTTTCCCAGATTTTCCTCAACCGCCTGATCCGGTGAGGTTCTCCAAGTGCCCAGACGGAACCTCCCCCGCCAGCTCCGGCAAATCTGGCGCCGCATCCTGTATCTTCAGCCAGATCAATCAGTTTTGAGGTAATCGGTATTAATACATCAGGGGTAATATCTCTGCGTATCGCCATCTCGTCTCTTAAAAGTCCTGCGGCATGGTTCCATTCCCTGTCTTTTATGGCCTTTGCCAGGCTCTTTACAATATAATTAGCTTCAATCCATCCGGACCCTTGTTTGTCCGGTGAGGAAGGCCTTAATCCAGGATCGGTTAATATCGGCAGAGACATGACTTTTTCCGCAGTATGCCACAAGAATGCGATCTGAGATCTCTTTTTCGCCCTTCCTGTCGAGCAGTACTTCTCTTTTTGAAAGAGAACCTCCGCTCCCGTAATGCCATATCCATCGGTTGACTCCTCCATAAACAGCCGCAGCCTGATCCTGGATGCCGCAATCTCCCCCGCTAATCCCATCTTCAAGGTGATATCCAAGATAAAGGATATTCCTGGCTGACAAACCCTTTTCTCCTATAACCTTTCTGAGTTTTGAAAGGGCCTTAATAAGCGCCACCAAGGCAGTGCTGGAACCGCCAAGTGCAGATTTTACAGGGGAATCGGATGTGATATTCACTGTAAGCCCATGGAATCCGAAATGGTTGACTGTCGCAAAAAAGAGGCCAAAAGGAGAATTGAAAGCAGGCGTTTCCATTGTTTGCTCTTCTCCATGAGCAAAGCCCTCAGATATGATTCTCACCCAGCCGTCTTTAAATGGGCAGAGCTCAACGCGGGTTCTCAGGCTCAATGCCATATTTACAGTTGTGGGTTCAATCCTTTCGAGGGGCAGGGCCATAGCCTTGATATCCCATGTGCCGCCCGAATCTATCCTGCATGGGGCAGAGGCCTCGATGGGAACCTTTTCAAGGATCTTTCTTGCTGATAAATATATGGAATTCATTAGCGAAATCTCGATCAATATTAAGACAAACATCTTAGCGATGTCCGGTTAAGATTTTGCACCTGATATTAATTCCATGTCCTGCGGGATTCTCTTTTCAGAGACGAAATGGTTCGGTGCCCGGTTTTTTGCATAACTCGTAGCAAAGGCGGGCGGAGGGCTTCTGGCCAAATTAGCCACAAATCCTGGCCATTCGGAGGTTGCTATCTACCCGGATATTCGCCGCCCGCCTGACGACATCCTTATGCTTATTCCTCGCATATCATTTCTTCGCCTCTGAAAAGAGAGTCCCGTAGGACATGCTTGCACTTATATCTTTAGGCAAAATCCTAACCGGACAATCCTGAGGGAACGTTACGAATATTTTATAAAGGCGGCACCCATCTGTTGGTTGATGAATCGTATGACCAGCAGGCAATAAGGGCCTTTCTGGATGTGAAATGAGGATTTCTCGCCCAAAGAAGCATCTGCTGGTGCGCCTCGTTTAATCTCTTAAATTTTTCAGCGTCTCCACCCATGTCAGGGTGATGGATCTTGGCCAGTTTTTTATATGCAGCCCTTATCTTTGCCGTATGTTCTTTAGTGATTAGTTCTTCCAATCCCAGTTGAAGGAGTTTCGCTGAGTCCTTTTCATGCCTGGAAAACCTTGGACGCAACCTATTGCTTGGCTTGATGGCCCCTGCGGTGATATTCCCGTTGGAATTTTTCTTTAGAAGAAATAGGGAGGCATAACTTTTTGAATTATTGTTGTCGATAATATGATACCACTCCCTTCCGTACTGGAGGATGAGAAGTTTAAGGTCTTCGGCAGGTTTTTTCCCGGGCGTCCTTTTACGCATAAACCTTGAGATATTTTTTGACCAGACGGGCAGGATATCCAGAATCACATGGTGCTTATCAAAAGATACGGATGCGTATCTGGTATTAAAGATATTAAGGAGTCCTTTAGATAGCGAAAGGACCCATAACATCTGTTGCCGGCATTCATTAGAACAATAGCGTCTTCTTGGTGTTATCCCAGGTTCTCCACAAGACAGACACCTGCCTGTTTTATTAACGCCGGATAAGGGTTGAATAGATTTCCCATCGGACATTTTGTAACCCTTTTTGGAATTATAATTTATGACTTAATATATTTTAAAACAAAGGGATAATCAAGTGATCCGAAACACAAACAACATTAAGGAAATATCAGAACCTGGTTTGCAGAAACATTTTAGGATATCACTGATAAATAGCGGTCAGTCTGATAATGCTTTTTATTAACTGATTTATCCTGTTGACCATTTTATCCGGTTTGTCTATACTCCCGTAAAATCTAAACGAAATTTGGTGGAAAAATGCCATTATCTATAATAGTATTCAGGGATTGTGTTTATGACTGGGGAGAAAGGACATAGACGATGATGTGGTTAAAGAAATGGTTTAATCAAGCATCTCTGCTATTATGTGTGCTGTCGTATTCAGGATGCGTATCATTAGCTCCAAATGTGCCCACAGATAAGGCTGGGTCGACCGAAGAAGAGGTAATTAAAGAAGTAGTCAAAAAGGATGAGGTTGTTAGGAAGGATCCTGTTCAGCCTCCAATAGATTCAAGCAGCAAGGTCACCGACAATATCGTGCCTCCTACCGAAGAAACCTCCCCCTCATTTGAAAACAATCCTGATAATCCTGACCCTTTAAATACAACATCTTATTCCACGGATCAGGAATTGATTGACGCGGCCCTTGAGTATTGTCAGGTCTCAAATAATTTCTGGGAAAAAGGGGAACTGGATAATGCCGTTGATGCCCTTGATAAGGCATATTCCCTTGTATTGCGGATAGATGAGACTGATGCGGAATTCTTGCAGGAGAAGGAAGATCTCCGCATTACAATAGCAAAACGGATTATCGAGGTGTATTCCTCCAGATTCACTGTTACAAACGGATCTCATAAAGAGATTCCGCTTGATATGAACAAATATGTGGAGGATGCCCTGGCCCTTTTTAAGGGGAAGGAAAGGGGCTTTTTTCTTGATGCCTATGCCCGTTCAGGCAGATATCGGCCCGCTATTGTCAAGGCACTTAATGAAGCAGGGCTGCCGGAGGAACTTTCCTGGTTGCCTCTTATCGAAAGCGGCTTTAAGGTTAGGGCCATGTCTAAGGCAAGGGCACTTGGAATGTGGCAGTTCATAGCATCCACTGGATATAAATATGGCTTGATAAGGAATACATATATTGATGAAAGGATGGACCCTGAAAAGTCAACAAAGGCTGCCATCGCATATCTAACGGAGTTAAAAGATATATTCGGTGATTGGATCACCGCGCTGGCCGCTTATAATTGCGGGGAAATGAGGATTTTAAAGCTTATAAGTTCTCAGAAGATCAATTACCTCGACAATTTTTGGGACCTTTACCAAAAACTGCCAAGCGAAACAGCCTCTTATGTTCCCCGATTCCTTGCAGTATTACATATATTGAATAATCCAGAGGAGCATGGTTTTACACTTCCTCCTCTTGAAGAAGAGATTGAATATGAAAATGTAACAATTGACAAGCAGGTCCAGTTAAAGGCCATTGCTGAACGCCTTGATATGGATATTAATGACCTCAAAGACCTGAATCCGGAGTTGCGGCAAGATTATACACCGAAAGTAGCATATCCTTTGAAGGTCGTAAAGGGCAAAGGAGAACTCCTCCTGTCCAAATTGGATGATATACCTTTATATCGTCCTCCTGTGACAGCATCGGCCAATTATATAGAACACAGGGTTCGATCAGGGGAATCCTTGTCTGTGATTGCTGACAGATATAAGACTTCAATAAAGGCAATTATGGACATGAATGGTCTTAAGAAAAAAGACTATCTTAAGGTGGGATGGAAATTGAAAGATACCAACAGGGAAAGGCTATGTTTCAAGTGAAGTAAGCACTTCATCTTACCAGGAGGGATCAGGGAAAGAACCAATAAAGTATGTTGTGAAAGAGGGCGATTCCTTGTGGAATATAGCGAATCGTTATCATACAACCGTCAATGCCATAAAGGCCCTTAATAGGCTGCAGAATGCTAATCTCAAGGTTGGGCAGGTCCTAATTATATCCACTGTAATTAAGGCTTCAAAGTCCGTCAATACCCAGGAGTACATTGTAAGGGAAGGAGATTCGCCATACTTGATAGCCAAAAAAAACCAGATGGATCTTTCCGAATTTCTGAATCTCAATAACCTGACATCAGAAAGCACCATATTCCCAGGTCAGACAGTGCAGGTCGTGGCTGAATGATATTTAGTCCTTGTTAATTTGGTCGGGAGCCACCACAAGTTACACGATACATTTTGTAAAAACCGGCAAGTGAAAGATTTTGCTTTTGTTTATACTTATTATTAGATTCCGCTCCTTTTGCTTCTTTATCCAGACGATATCTCTTATCGCTCTTTATACATTGTTCCCATATAATACAACTTGACCTATGCTTACAGTAGGTACATGGGTCGGTGCATGCCTCGCAATTATCAAGACACTCTTGACAGTACCCTATCCCCATCTTTTAACAGGACACATAGAAATCCCGTTCCGGGTGATGACGACATTTCATATCATCCTCCAGTCTCCTCCCAGATCTTAAAAAGCATAAAAATAAAGGGCTCTGTATTTTATTATTAAGAGATTTATTATAATACCAGACTATATAAAGCCATAGAAGACCATTATTGATATCAAATTAGTTTTATCCTATAGTTCACAATTCGGTCTGATTAATTTGTGGACTTTTAAATCCACCGGCTAAATAAGCGCCCCTTTTCCGGAAGGAGATATCAATTTATGAGTAAAATTCTCACGGGTCTTGACCGGTTCAAGGAGGAATACTGGAAAAAACTGAAGGGCCGCAGGTTGGGCTTGCTGTCTAATCAAGCATCCCTTGATAGTAAATTAACACATGCCAGAGATATAATCTCCTATATGTTACCGGGGCAACTAAAGGTACTTTTCGGCCCGCAACACGGCTATGGGGGTGAAGACCAGGACAACATGGTTGAGACGAGTCATTCCATTGACATGGAATTGCAAATCCCCATATTCAGTCTATACAGCAAAAACAGGGAACCCTTGATGGAAATGCTTGAACTTCCTTGATGTCCTTATAATCGACCTGCAGGACGTTGGGACAAGGGTTTATACATTTGCCTCTACCATGCTTAACTGTCTCAGGGCGGCTAAGATAGCGGGGAAAAAGGTCATTATCCTTGATAGGCCCAATCCTCTTGGAGGAGAAATAATTGAAGGAAACCTATTAAGTCCTGAATTATATTCTTTTGTGGGACCTTTCAGCCTTCCAATGCGACATGGTTTTACCATGGGTGAGCTGGCTGTTGTCTTTAATCAAGAGTTCAAGATTGAATCTGACCTGGAGATCATACCTATGCATGGATGGGGCCGTAAGATGATATGGCGTGATACAGGCCTAAAATGGCTCATGCCTTCACCAAATATGCCGCTTTCGGAAACAGCATCACGTATATCCAGGTCAAGTAATATGGGAAGGGACAAACCTCTCTGAAGGGAGGGGGACATGTCGTCCCTTTGAGATATTCGGCGCACCATTTTTGGACACCAAGATGATCCTCCAAGGACTTACTGGAGAGGCTATGAAAGGATGCTATCTGCAAGAGATCACATTTCGTCCCACCTTTCATAAATGGGTAGGAGAACTCTGCAGAGGATTCATGATTCATGTCCTTGATTATCGGACATATCGTCCATATTTTACCTCAATCGCATTATTGAAGACGATCATGGATTTATATCGAGGCCAATTCCAATGGAAGGAAACCCCATATGAATATGAGTATGAAAGGATGCCTATTGATATGATATTAGGTAATTCGGAATTAAGAAAGGAATTAGAGTCAGGCGGAGATCTTTTAAGAATTAAAGAGAGATGGCTTTCCGAGAATAAAGAATTTATCGAATGGCGAAGGCCTTATCTATTATATTAAGGTTTAATGATGTTACTTCTATTTTCCACCCATTGCCTTTAATAGACCTTCTCCTATCTCTATGTATTCATTGCCAAGTTTTTTAACAATCCATTCTCTTGCATTTTTAGATTTTAAAGTCATATCAAGAAGTTCTTTTAAAAGCTTTCGTTCGTTTTTATTTAAGCATTAATAACGCACCTGTCTTATCATGTAATGCGAGATTAATATCCTTTTCTTCATTCATCTTAATATAGTCTTATTTGTTTTGCCCGCCGCTTATCCATTTATCTATGGCCTCTTTATCGAATCGCCAGACGCGACCGATCCTGATAGCCGGAATTTTACCTTCAGCAGCGTATTTGCAAATAGTGATCTCATGTAGTTTTAGGTATTTTGCCAATTCTTTTGTGGTCATTATCTGTGGCATACTATACTCCTTGATATTTTTAAAATCACCCTGATGAATAGAATCTTTTTTTCTCTATTTATAATCCTTGAAAGGTGTAAAGTCAATAAAAAATAGTAAATAGTAGATAAAATTATCCTATATTTATGTAATTAAATTGAATTTCATTTTTCCATGCTTTATTCTGAAAATTAAGGTATATCATATCTCTTCCGGCCAAAAGCCAATATCATTATACAGGTGATTAATTATTGGGGAGTTGATGTTTCATCTATAAGGCAAATTTTAATATATTCTGCTATTAGAGGTGGAATAGATTCTTTACTATCCCGTCAAGAAATGGCCTTACTTGAAAAAGAGGGGATTTTCATTTAATGGTTTTTAGCTTTTTCTGGGCTATCTTGGCCTCACTGGAGCCAGGAAATTGTTTGATGACCTTTTGCAAAAGAAGCTTCGAACTGGTCTTATCATTTATCTCCAGAAAGGCTATTGCCTGACGCAGCATAGCGTTGGGCACCTTGTTTCCCTTCGGATACTTTGTTATTACCTCCTGATAGGCCAGGATGGCCTGTTCATACTGTTTAAGGGCCATAAGACATTCGCCAATCCAGAACTGGGCGTTGTCTGCCAGGTCTGATTTGGGATATAAATTTAAGAATTTTTTAAAGTCCTCTGATGCCTGTTCATATTTCTCCTCCCTATAGAGGGAGAGAGCGGCGTTATATATCTCACCTTCCTCGGATTTTTGATCCTACCTCGGTAGCCTCTTCCTGTTCCGGTGCCGTCTCAATAACCCCCTGATCCCCTTGCTGAGCCTCCTCTGTATCAAGAGATTCAAGGCCAAGGTATTCCTGTTGTTGTTTTAATACCCTTTCCAATCTTTCCATTTTTTGAGAGATCTCGGCCAATTTGGCCAGATCTGCTCGGATGGCATCCTGTTCGCTTAGATCTTTTTCTACAGTATTTTTTAAAATATACTCATTATCTTCAATGCGGCCTGATAACTCCTTAAGATCCTCTTTCAACTGGTCGATCTCGACCATTATTTCGGCCTGATTAGAGTTGACGGCACTCAATTTTTCATTCATGGAATTCGCTTTATTATCAATTGATTCTTGAAGGGATGAGGTTTTCTGATTAAGATTATTGATCTGATCATTTATATAGGCGAACTCCTTGTCATATGTGCATGAAGTAAAAAGGGTGATGGAAATCATTATCCATCCCGTTAATAAGAAGATACATATCTTATTTCTCATACAATTCATAAGCTTTTCCCACGAGTGCCCCCTGCCCCTTATAAAGGGGCAGGGGGCGATTGACCTATAAACACAGTGTAAGAGTATTTTTCTTATCTGTATTGGTTTAATGATATATTGCGGCGAATTATTATTTTATCAATTTAAATTCATCACGCCTGTTTTTTGACCAGGCATTTTCGTTATGTCCCGTATCAACGGGCTTTTCTTCCCCATAACTCACGGTTGATATCCTGTTTTCCGACACGCCAAGGGCGTTTATGAATTTGGAAGCCGCAGTGGCCCTTCTCTCACCAAGCGCAAGGTTATACTCGTTTGTTCCCCTTTCATCACAGTTCCCCTCGATCTTCACGTTATAGTCGGGATTGGCTTGGAGAAAAGCAGCCTTTTTTGTCAGGATGTCCCTTGCCTCAGGCTTCAATTCAGACTTGTCGTAATCAAAGTAGATATGCTCGGATTCAAAGGCGCTGATTTCCTGTCTAAGTTGCTCGGCTTTTGCCCTTGCTTCCGCCTCTGCCTTTGCCTTGGCGGCCGCCGCTGCCTCTGCCCTTGCCTTGGCCTCTGCCTCTGCTTTTGCCTTGGCGGCTGCTGCCTCTGCCTTAGCCTTAGCCTCCGCCTCCGCAGCGGCCTTTGCCCTGGCCTCCGCCTCCAAGTCAACGGCAGGGGCCTGGCTGTACGACCTGTTTTTTTGCGCATGACGTTGTGAACAAGAGTGATGAGAATACAAATCCAAAGATTAATAGAACGGTCATTAATTTTTTCATGATTTTTTTACCTCCTGATTTTGTTAGTTTTTACGATGAAGAATAATAGAAAATCTAATTTAAGTTATCATCTTAAAGTATTATAGTTAATTTTCTATCATGTTAACATTACCATTTCAAGAAATTTAGATGGCCTTAAGATATTTTTTTAGATTTTATTCATTTTTTCGTTATTCTACAACGGCCAATATAATTATTCAACCCTTATTTATAAAAGGAAAGGCCCTTCACACCCTTTTTTATTCCGGAAATAAAATAGGCGACCAGGATGGTGATGTATCCTCTCCCTTTAAGAAGCTGATCCTCCTTTGATTTTGACCGTTTGAATTCATAATATACAAATGATATCCACCTTCCCTGTTTGAACTGAAAACCATATACCTGCCATCCGGAGACCAGCAGGGATCCTCACTATTGCTCTCGTCTTGGGTAAGCATTCTCATATTACTTCCGTCGGGATTTATTGTATAGATATTAACATGCCCGTCATTCATCCCTGAGAAGGCTATTTTATTCAACTTTGACCAGACCGGAGAGGTGCAATATTTTATCTCAAAGGTCAATCTCTCCTCATTTCCATTTTGAAGATCCTTTACATAGATCTGGGGATTCCCGGACCTGGTTGATACAAAAGCCATCTTCGATCCATCGGGAGAAAATGATGGTGAAATATCGTCAGCCCAGTGATTTGTTAATTGCTCCACTATATTTCCATCTATATCAATGGTGAAGATATCGTGATTGTCGCTCTTACTTAGGGTCAGGGCCAGTTTATTGCCGTCCGATTGCCAGCAGGCGCCTGTATTTAATCCGTCCCTCCCGGAAATCTTACGGATACTGCCGGATGACATATCCATTAAGTAGAGCATAGGCCCTCCGTCCTTGTAGGAGTTAAAGGCAATGCGGTCTCCCTGTGGAGACCATCTGGGGAGCAGTGCTATGCTTTCATCGGAAGTAATCCGTTGAACGTTACCGCCGTCAAAGTCACACAAATAGATCTCTTTATGTCCGGTGGAATTATTTACAAAGGCGAATCTGGAGAGAAATACCCCCTCGTATCCCGTTAGTGCGAAGACGATCTCATTCCCGATTCTATGCATCAGACTCCTGTATTTGTCTATCTTTCCCAGAAATCTTTTTGCCAATATCTGCTTTCCATAATAGGTGTCGTAGAGCCTTACTACTACTTCAATATTTTGGCCGATACATGTGTATCCGCCCTTTAATAGAAGTTCGGCACCGATGACGGACCAATTCTTAAAACGGATATTGTCAGACGTTAGCAAGGGGCCGTCTTCATCTATGAAGGATTCTTGATCCATGGGGATAAAATAACCGCTGAGATCAAGATCATTGGTTATCACCTTTGCGAGGTCGGAAGCAAGCTCCGGATGATCTCCAGATTCGGAGAAATTTTTAAAATCCGGTATAGCGATCTTGATCTTCTGAATCGAGGGTGAATTAATATCGATAAAGATCTTTCCGATCCCTTCGGCAGGCAGAAAAAACTGGGCAATTAGCAAAACCTTCAATAACAATCTAAAATTATTTTTCTTCAAGGTCTTTAAGATTAAAGTTGATCTCAATTTCATTCCATAGGTATTGAATAATCCTTCGGATAATGGAGGTAAGGAGCCGATTTTTCGATTGCCTTTAGAACCGATTGATCAAAGATCGCATCCCTTGAACGTTCTTTAAACCAGGACTCCAATATGGTTCCGTCCTGTTTGACCTTTACAACAACTATCGCCTGTAGCTTTTTAAGGTTTTGAACGGCCACAGGATAGGACCAGTTGCTTTAAATTAAGTTTTCAGCCTCCATCTGGTATATTCTGATAAGTGATGTCTGTATGGCTCCTAACACCCCTTGTGCCGCCTTGGACATTACTCCTGCCCTCAACCTTTTTTTCCAGTTGGGAGATGGCCTTTTCAACGTGGTCTTTATCCTCGGTCTTTACCTTTTTTTCAATCTTTGCGATGGCGCTGTCTATAAGTTGAGAAGAAGACTTCGGTTGCGTCTCTTTCTTGGTAACGGTTTCTTTAGCGACAACGAGCGGCTTTTCTTGCTTCTCAGGCATATTAATTCTCTTATCCTGGTTTTCCTTGCTTATAACCGTATCTCCCCTTTTTTCAACAAGGTTTGCGGTGTCCTGGCTTCCCACTGCGGCTAAAGGCATCTCAACAAGATTGACTTCATAGACTGTGCCTTCTATTTGCCGCCAAGAGATGTCAGATTCAGGCATGAACAAGATGATGAAAAAGACTATAAGATGAAGGGATACTGACAGAGTGACCATTGGAGGCCATCTGATCTCTGTTAAATCATCCGAATTCCCGATGACCAGTGTTGCTGTCATAATCTAATCGTCCTACGCGAAATAAAAGGCATAAAATTTTGCAATCTATAGTCAATATTATACATGACGACATAAGGCTTATACAATCTGTCATTCCGGGCTTGACCCGGAATCCAGGTTTTTTTTTAGATTCTTGCTTTCGCAGGAATAACGAAGTCTACTTTAAATAATGTCGTTATGTATAGTTGCGAAATTCTAACCGGACATCGATGAATCCATACCTCTAATCGGTCGGTTCAGTGATCATCCCCAGCTTGTCGATGCCGGCCCTTTTGGCCGCTGCTATAACCTTTATTACAAATCCGTAGGACAAATCCTTGTCGGCCCTCAGAAGAACCTCTTTATCTTTTCGATATTCAGAGATGGTTTTGAGCTTTATCTCCAGATCCTCTAACTTTATTATGTGCTTTTCCAGTGAGATCTCCATTTTGTTGTTCACGGTCAATATAAGGGGATCTTCCTGGGTTTTAATCTCTTTTGCCGTGGTCTGGGGAAGATTGACGTCCACGCCCTGAATCATCAACGGAGCCGTCACCATAAAGATTATCAACAGCACAAGCATCACATCCACAAAGGGAGTGACATTTATATCCGACATGAATCTTTTTCTGTTTTCACCGCCGTTCATCATCAGGATCAGGACTCCTTCTGAAGTTAAAAATTAATCCTTTTCAGTCTTCAATCTTTTTCGGATCACTTGTCTTACTACGAGAGACAAGAAGTCCGCCGCAAACGCGTCCATTTCGGATCTCATTTCAGATGCCTTGTTATTGAAATAGTTGAATGCTACCACAGCCGGAATAGCCGCCGCCAGGCCGGCCGCTGTGGCTATGAGGGCCTCGGAGATTCCAGGGGCTACAACAGCTAGACTTGCGGAACCACTCATCCCTATGCCCCTGAAAGATTCCATTATCCCCCAGACTGTGCCAAAAAGCCCTATAAAGGGAGCAGTGTTCCCTGTCGTGGCCAGAAAGGATAATGCCTTATCCAGTCTGCTGCCCTGTTGGATAATTGCCCTTTTTAGTGCCCTTTCAACGGAATCAGCCAGGCCATTTATGGGCGGTTCATGGCTTGTTGAATCTGTGCTGCCCTGGATCTTATTTATACGCATAAGTTCCGAATAACCAGACCTGAAAAGCTGTGCCACAGGGCTGAATCTCAATTCATCAGATTCTTTATAGACTCCTCCTATCTCCGAATTGCCCCAGAAGAGATCGAGGAAATAGGCTGTCTGCTGTCGGGCGTTCCGGAAAAACCTCCATTTGATGAATATAATGGCCCATGAAATGACTGAAAAAACGACCAGGATCAAAAGCACAATCTTGACCACCAGGCCTGCGTGGATAAACATCTGGAAGATATCGCTTTTAAAGGCGGTTTCAGCGGAAAGAGCGCCTGTAAGTGATAATATTGAAACAAGCCATGTCACGGTCATATTCGTATCCTTTTATCTGGGATTCTTACAAACCTAATCTTAATATTTTTATATCAAATTGCTTTTCCTATTCCTCTTTCGATATTGTACTTTAGATAAAGATACACCAGGGAAAATTTTTATTACTTCAACTTGTTAGCTGTTAGATGTTATAGCGTCCACCTCGAGATACCAAAGGATAAACAATTATGGATGAAAATACTTGAAGTTATTATTATCGTCAAGGCAATTCGGTCTCGAAGCACTTTGAGACGCATAGTATTCTTTCCTGCTGGCAAATGAAAACAGCTCACAGATTTCAAAAAGAAAATCCGAAAGTAGCCCCCAATAAAAAAGACTTACACCCAAATGGATGTAAGTCATTGATTTCATGGTAGCGGGGACAGGATTCGAACCTCTGACCTTCGGGTTATGAGCCCGACGAGCTACCTGACTGCTCCACCCCGCGATAAGTTTAAAAATATAGCATCAAGGGTTTTCATAGTCAATCAAATTTCCCATTAAAAAATGAAAATAGATCTATTGATGGAATAAAGGTATATCTCTCGAGGAAAGGACATCAAACATCTCGGCGGATGTGGGATTAAATTTACGGCCTAGGGTGATATTTTTCATGAATCTGTTTTAATCTTTCCCTGCTTACATGGGTATAGATCTGAGTGGTTGATATATCAGCGTGTCCAAGCATAACTTGGACTGACCTCAGGTCAGCCCCTCCTTCAAGAAGATGGCTGGCGAAGGAATGTCTTAGTCTGTGGGGGGTAATCTTTTTTTTAATACCCGCCATAATACCATATCTCTTAATAATCTTCCAGAACCCCTGCCTTGATATAGCCTTCCCCTTCGAGTTAAGGAAAAGACGTGACGGATTCCTGCCTTTTAATAATCCTGGTCGACCGTCTAATATATAGGCTTTTAGAGCGTCAATTGCCTTTTGTCCCATCGGTACCATCCTCTCCTTAGCGCCTTTACCGATGGTCCTGACATAACCTGCCTCCAGGTTGATATTAATAAGGTTCAGTCCTATCAGTTCAGATACCCTTAGACCGGTGGCGTACAGCAACTCGAGCATAGCCTTGTCTCTCAGGCCCAGGTTTCCGGAAATATCCGGCTGAGAAAGGAGGAGGTCAACTTCGTCACGGCTCAGGACCTCAGGTAGCCTGCCGGGAAGTTTAATGGTCTCTAATAGCCTGGCAGGGCTGTCTTTAATCTTGCCTTCGGAGATGAGAAACCTGAAGAACATTTTCAAGGCTGAAAGGCCCCGGGCTATGCTCCTGGCAGATAATAGGCAATTTAATGAGCTAATATATTCAGCGATATGATCTCGATTAACCTTAAGAGGTGAAATTTTTTTCTGCTCCAGAAATTTTAAAAACCCTATAAGGTCATGGACGTAAGATTGAATAGTATTATCAGCAAGTCCTCTCTCCACTCTTAGATGATTGATAAATTGATCTGCCAGAAGGTATGCATGTTTCTTGTCAGTTTTTAAAACCATATATACCTGATTGCACCTTGTCTAATAAATCATTAATAGTCAGGGTTCCCTTTAGGGCTTTGCATAAAGATTTAAGTGCATTAGATCAATAATTATATACAAAATCCTAAACAGACAATGCTAATTAACAGTAAATCTTTGCTATTAATAGGCGCTAGAAATCATATAAATGATTGTCCTTGGTGAGGATCCTTGGTCCTTGTGTCTCAATAACCACCATCTCTTCAAGCCTTACTCCTCCCTTGCCTGGGATATATATCCCCGGTTCCACGGTAACGACCATCCCTTTGGCGAGTTTTATCGGGTTTTTAGGGCCAAGCCTCGGGGCCTCATGTGTGGCAAGACCAACGCCATGGCCGAGTGAATGACCGAAATAGTCACCGAAGCCCGCATCCTTAATAATCTCCCTCGCCACGGAATCAGGGTTTGTGCTATTTACTCCAGGCCGAATATATCTAAGGGCCGAAAGCTGTGCGTTACGGACTGTGCGATAGATCTTTTTAAATTTTAGGCCGGGACTCTCCAGGAAAATTGTTCGGGTCATGTCGCAGCAGTAACCGTTCAATTTCAAGCCCACATCGAATATAATCGGCTCCTTTCGGCCTATCTTTCGGTTTGTCGGGACGGCATGGGGTAAGGCGCTATTGGGGCCGGAGGCCACAATAGGTGGAAAGGCCATTCCCTCTGCCCCTGCCTCGTATGCCAACCGTTCTAACTCCCGGGCGATTTCAATCTCTGTGCGACCTGGTCTGAGGCCGGATATCACCTCGTTAAATACCTCGGACATCATGTCGGCTGAGGCTTCCATAGCTTTTATCTCTGATCGATCCTTTACCGCTCTCATATCGTCCACTATTCTGTTCATAGGGGTAAGGCGAACAGGGGATGAAATTGCCTTAAGTCTTTTAGCCAGCTCCCGATGGAGTTTATAAGTCAGATAATCCTCTTCAAAACCTAAGACCCTTGTCTTGAGACGCTCTAGCAGGGGGGGGAGTTCCTTGATGAGATCACCCTTTAGTGTTACTACCTCAAAATCGCTGGCTTCTCTTTTGGCCTCAATCGTGTATCTTGAGTCTGTGATCAAAAGGGCCTTTTTCCTGCTGATAAGAAGTGAGCCTGATGATTCGTTTATTTGAGGATCAGCGGCCCTGAATCCTGAGAGATATCTCCTGTTTTCAGGCTGAATAATCCAGATGGTGTCAGGAGAATCGTGACCCAGCTTATCCCTCAAGGAAGAGAGCCGTTTTTTGAAAGAGGATCTTTTCATAACCGATCAGCTAATTCTTTTTTTCATTAAATTTCCCTATATCAAGCTATTTCCGGTTAATATTTTGCATGATAAATTTAATGCATTAGTCTATGGGGGTCTCTTTCTGAGGCGAAAGTCTGCCCGCTTTCATCCTAGAAGGAGAGCTCTCACCCAGAATTATGCAAATTATATCCTTATAATTTCACTCGAAGAACGTGGACATTAGATCAATATTATGTAAAATACTAACCGGAAATAGCTTCTTATATCCCGTAACTAATGAATAAATGCAAATAAGTCAAGGTCTGTTGACAAATCCGCTATCAGTTGTTAGTAGGTCTCTGTAAGGGAGCATATTGAAAGGTTTCGGTGGCGTATGACCCAGGGAAAGATAATAGAGTATATTGATCAGGGCAAGATAATATGCGCCATATGTCTTCAAGACAAGGGTGGAAGACTCCATCTGTTGACACCTCTTAATCGTCTTGTCAATCTCCAATCTAAAAGGGCCGTTTTTATCTCATCTTCAACCGTAGATTCTATCAGCTCCAGGGAGGAGGTATTGAATAAACTAAGACAGGTCGAGATGTTAAGAGATAGACTGAAGAAAGAGGTTCATGTCAGGGATCTCTGGGAACTTATCAGAGACGAGGATGAGACTTATGATTATAGATACCTGGCCCATCTATGTTTTGGAGAAACGGTTACGGATGATCATGTCTCTGCGCTGGTGAGGGCGCTTTTCGATGATAAACTCTATTTCAAGATAAAAGACGGACGCTTGATCCCCCATTCCGAAGAGAAGGTCAAACAGATTATTAGAGAGAGGGAGGAAGAGGAACAAAAAGAAGATAGACTTGAAAAGGGCAGCGCATGGCTAAAAACAATACTTCGGGGAGAAGTAAAAGAGAGCCATTATAATTATACGGACATTATAACTATACTTGTAGAGCTTGCCCTATATGGAAAGGAAGCCCCTAATTATAAATACGGAAAAGAGCTTCTCTCACGGGCAGGGATATCTGATATCGGAGAAGCCAGGAAACTGCTTGTCAGGCTCGGAGTATGGGAGGAGGATGAACCTGTCGATATCATCAGATTTAAGATCAGGAGGTCATTCACGGATGAACAGCTCAATGAATCCCGCAGGCTTAACGGCATGGAGATAGACGTGTCCGGGCGAGAGGATTTAAGGAATCTTTCCGCCTTTACCATAGACGGTCCCATGACAAAGGACTTTGATGACGCCTTGAGTGTTGATATTCAGGACGACTATACTCAGATAGGGATTCATATAGCTGATGTAGCTTCTGTTATTGATCCCGATAGCATGCTTGACAGGGAGGCATACCTCAGGGGTTCCTCATTATATCTACCAAGACACCAGATCCATATGTTTCCCGCCGAGTTATCCAATGACAGGTTGAGTTTAAGACATGGGGTTGATCGGCCTGCTATTTCTCTTTTGGCAAGTTTTGATAAAACCGGCAAACTCTCCGATTACAGGTTCGTACCCAGCATAGTTAATGTCCGAAGGCAGTTAACATATGATATGGTTAATGAGCAACTTGAAAAGGAAAAACAGCTTTTATGGATATATAAGCTATGCGAAAAAATGCGCCAAAAAAGGGTTGAACAGGGTGCGCTGATCCTATCTCTTCCTGAAGCATCAATTCAAGTAGGAGATGATTCGGCCGTCTCAATAGAAATGATCTCCCAGGAAACTCCCTCGCGTATAATGGTTGCGGAGTTGATGATCTTATATAATTGGTTGGCTGCCCGCTTCTGTAGGGATCATAATATCCCGATAATCTACAGGGGACAGAAGGAGCCCAGCGAGAGGTTAACAATTGAAGAAACAGGGTATATATATTATGTCTTCAGACAGCGCCGAAAACTTTCCCCCCTTGTTATTGATATCGAGCCCAGTCCACATGCCGGTTTGGGCCTTGACGCTTATTCGAATCTAAGTTCCCCGATTAGGAGATATTTTGATCTTGTCAGTCAAAGGCAGATGAGAAATTATATCCTTAAGGGAACTCCCGTATATAATATGGAAGAATTGGAGAAGATAAGGGTCACGGTAACCCCATCTTTAAAAGACCTTAATACGGTCAAAATCAACCGCATTCGTTACTGGATTCAAAAATATCTCGGTCAGCATATCGGTGAAAAGTTCCCGGCAATAATTCTCGATGTCTTGAAAAACAAGTACCGGATTATCCTGATGGACTATCTTATCGTGGCCGAGATGAAACGGGAGGCCGGCCAAGATATTTCACCGGGAAAAAGGATTATGATAAAGATTAAAAAAGGCTGACCAGTGGAATGATCTGTTAGTGCTGGAGTATGCCGGAGAGTTCTAATTAAGATCCATATCGATAAATATCTTTCCCAATATAAGGGACCCTTGTTGAATGTTTAACTGATTGTGAGCAGAGGTGCTCAGATCTTTCAGGTCCCATAATTCATTAAGGCCAATTTTATGCCCGTTGATGTTTAGATGAATATCATATTGGCTGTAAAGATTAGTATAGATCTCCTCTACGAACATATTGTCTTTGGGGGATAGGGAGATCGAATCTTCGGATCTCAATAGGAGGTGTCTTTTATCGTTTACGTTAAGTACGAGGTAGTGCATTTTAGGCGGGATAAGCTTTATGATTATTTTTCCGATCTCATTATTATTCCGGGATACTATGATCGGGTAATATTCCCCGTCTTTGTTTATTGAGTAACTCTTCATAAGATCCTTGGGCCGTATCTATCTCATAACCCCTGTCCTCACCTGTATTGTTTTTTTTGTCTCCGACAAATCCCTTGAAATTGACCTCGATCCCGGAGAGGGAGGAAGGAAACACATCAATAATTTTCATCTTATCTCCCTTTACCACCTCAAAGGTCTCCCCATTGGACAGAAGCATCTGATGTCCTTTTGTTTCAATGACAAAATAGTCGACTTTATCGGGACTGCTCGTCTTCTTTTGTTCTGCATCTCCGTTTTCGGTGATTCTTATGGGAATTTCACCGAACTTATAATTGTCCTTTCTCACGATCATGGATGTATTCCTGAAGATCCTGAAATCCTTCTTGTAATCATTCAGGTCACCGTAATCGAGTATATCAAGGCTAAGGCCCCTTTCGTAATTGGCCTCGATGTGGGAGATGTTTATGGAATCGCCCTTGGCTATATGAATGGACTCATTATTATTGATGACTATAGGAGTTTCCCCGTTGATTGAAACAACAATGTATTTTAGAGAGGGCGTATCAAGTTCAAGACCGGGCGATTGGGGAATTATCCCGAAACGTTTCATAAAGGCGTTAATCACCAGATTATGGAACCATACCTTTAGATCGGTGGATGGAAGAAATTTTGAGGTCTCCACCCCGAATGCAGGGATGTGGTGAACGGTGAGGGCATAGTAGGTGGCTGATTTTCTCTGTTCTTTATGAGCGCTGTCCTCTTCTCCGGTGCGGGTGTTCATGAAGTGAAATTTATAGAGGTCGTTGTTGATATCCTGATTGACCTCTTCAATTACCTGTTGGGCCATTTCACCTAATGCTATTACTCTATCGGTCCCGGGAACCTGGAACTTATCGCAATCAGCGATAACGGACTGCCCGAATAGAGATGGGTTTCGCCACTTGTCTACATATTCGGGATAATAGTATCCCGCACCGTCGTGGAGATTTAAGAGAAAATCGCTCTCGCTTATAAGCTGCTTTAGGATGGTGACTATCTCATCTTCCATACTGGAGGAGTTGTCCTCGTGGGTGAATTTTCTGTTCATGTCCCCGTTGGATCCTCTTTGATTCGTGATGATGGAATAGAAATTGGCCCTGGGTACGACAATAAGGTTGCCCTTTTCAAGGCTCATATCCGCATAAAGATCTGCGGAAAGAAAACCTCCCGGCTCATTCCCCTGGATACCTCCTATAAGCAATAACGTCTTACCGGGATTCTTCCCGTATATCCTGTATATATTCAGCTCATAGGCCGTGTTGGGGAAATAGACCTGATGTTCTGTT
The DNA here is from genome assembly GCA_963776085.1 of uncultured delta proteobacterium. Taxonomy (GTDB): domain Bacteria; phylum Desulfobacterota; class DSM-4660; order Desulfatiglandales; family HGW-15; genus CAVZMS01. Next base: position 29,995 of record CAVZMS010000124.1, on the reverse strand, counting down.
TTGGACAATACATGAGACGGGTAAAGCAATAGAAACAGGCTGACAAGATATGTTAAAAAGGAAAAGGCATTTTTATATGAAATGAATTCATGATGCATTGTCGACCTCGAACTCTTTTTTCAGAATTAGCTCACCGGACCGGTCGTACACCAACACCCTTATGGCCTTGGGTAAGCCGGAGTTCGAACTCACATTAAACTGACGATGGTACGACTTAAAGCGTTGGATAAAAAAGGATTGGCCCAATCGGAAATCGACAGGAAAACCGTCTTTAATCTTATCACGGGCATAGCCCCATTCCTGAGGGTAATCATTCTTTGCATCCATGGCGATGATATGTAAATAACCCTCTATGGCATTTTCTTCCGGTATTGTATTGACAAGTGTAAAATCAACACTCATTCCGGAGCCCTCCTTATGAATAATGGCATCCTTTATCTCAACAGTCCTTTGTGGCCTTTGCCTCACCTCATCTTTTTTATCCGAATCCGCCTTAATTACATCAACGGTTTTAGTAGTTGTTTCCTCTTTTTGAACAGGGTGGTTTTCCTCTCTCTTTGGTTTATCGATGTTCTTTATGTATTCTTCGAGTCCTGTCGCATACTCTTTGGTCAGATTTAGGGCTTTCAAGTTTTCATCATGTTCTTTTTTCAATTGTTCAAACTTTTCAGACTGAGTATTATAACGGTTTTGCAGATAGAAAAAGTGGCTAAGGGCGTAGAGAGATATAAGCATATATGCGAGAAATATCAGGGATGTCCATAAAATGATCCGGCGAGATATCTTGAAGGAGCGAGATTTCCCCCACACTCCTCATAACCATTACGGTCAATTCTCTAGGATTAATGGGCCTTTCCTTTATGGGTGCCGTCTCTTTTTGATCGGAGTCCATTCCTCTTTTGTAATCTTCCAACCTTGATCGGTTTTAATAAGAACCAGTTCTTTATTGCCGAGGTCTTTGTAATTGTCGGCCGTGTAGTTCTGTGTGAAAGTGACCTTGGCGCTGGTATCTGAAATGCGCTTTATCTTCAGATCATTGATCTCTATTGTTAAGGAACTGTATTTTTCATTCAGGGACTTCCTGTGTGCTTCCCATGCAGCCAGATCCATCCCGCGGGATTTAAAGCTCGCATCATAACACAAAATGTACTTATCTAATTCTTCTTTTTCCCATGCATCTTTCCACGAATAAATAAAATCTTCTACCTCCTGTAAACTGTAAGCCTCCTGTTTCTCTGTGGCAGGCATTTCTGCTCTTGCTGATATCAGTAACAGGCATTTCTACTTTGGCAAGCTCGGCGGCAGGCATTTCCACCTTGTTGATATCAGTAGTAGCGGCAGGCATTTCTGCCTTGGCAAGCTCGGCGGCAGGCTTTTCAACCTTTTTAAGATCAGCGGAAGCCATTGTTATCTTTTCTATCTTATCAAGATCAAAGGTTTCCACGAGGATCTTCCATTCATCGCTGTTTTTTGTCAGATAAAGCCTTTTTGTGCCCCAGGTCTTAAATTTCGGGGTGCTATAAGTCTGTCTAAACGTGGCAAGGACGACACCATCGGCAGACAAGAGCCGTAGATCATCTACCTCCACAGTGATCTGAGCGTATTTATTTGCTAATTGGGATTTATTTTCCTTCCACTCACGCCAGTTTTTTCCTCCGGAAGAAAAACTACGGTTATATAAAGACATGTATCTCTCAATATCCCTATCTTGCCAGGCGGTCCTCCAGTTCTCAATTATCTCCGTCATCTCCTCCTTTTCTTTTTCAATGTCGGCGGGTGAAGCCATCTCTATTCGGGAACTAATAATTATCGGTGTCTCAAATACCTTGATAAAGGTTGCCAGCTCTTCAATATCTTTGTTTTCCAAGCTGATACATCCGTTAGTGTCATTGGGTATGATGGGCTTATTTGTCCCGTGAAACCATATGCCGTAACCCTCTTTTCCCTCCATTTGATCGATTAAGTTGGGATAATTAATGGGAAGGGCCCTTGAACCGTAAATAGGCGAAAGGGTTTCGCTTATATAGGACTTGGTGAAAAAATAGATTCCCTCCGGGGTCTTTCGGTCATTCTTCTTGGTTTTTGGTCCGTCGTTTTCGCCGGTGGAGCATGTGTATACCTTTTCAGGGGCAAGAAGATTATCGCTACGATATACCATAACCTTTTGCTGGGATTTATCTACCGCGATCACATAATCGGGCTCGCTGTGCCATTCCAATAAGAATGTGGGAAGATCTTGATTGATTTGACTGTTTTACGCTATCGGCATGGGCGGGCCCTATGGATAATAGCGGGATAAGGATAAACAGCAGGACAGATAGAGGATATCTCCGAATAATCCCGGACAAAGGAGAATTCTTAAATCTCCTTATCATCTGAATAAGATTCTTTAATTTCCCAATCCTGCGATTCAGCCGCATCTCATTATGTAAAAACTCTGTCAAATATCTCTTCCACATACTTGAAATGATAGTCCAGATTAAATATCTCTTCTATGGATTCCTTTGTAAGATATCCCCTTATGTCCGGGTCTTCCAGCAGGAGTGTCTTGAAATCACTTCCTGTTTCCCAGACCTTCAGGGCATTTCTTTGCACTATCTCATACGCAGTCTGACGACTCAATCCCATACCTGCGAGTTTTATAAGCACCTGCTGTGAAAATATTAAACCCTTTAACAGATTAAGGTTCTCTTCCATTCTCCTGGGATATACCACCAGGGTTTTTATGATTCTATTAAGTCGATGGAGCATGAAATCGATTATTATGGTGCTGTCAGGCCCAATTACTCTTTCCACAGAGGAGTGACTGATATCTCTCTCATGCCATAATGCCATATTTTCCATGGCAGCCAGGGAATTGGATCGCACAAGACGTGCAAGGCCGGCAATGTTTTCGGACCCGATCGGATTCTTCTTATGAGGCATGGCGGAAGATCCCTTTTGCCCCTTTTCAAAGGCCTCTTCAGCCTCAAGCACCTCTGTCCTCTGGAGGTGCCGTATCTCAACGGCTATCTTTTCCAGTGTCCCGGCCACTACTGCCAGGGTGGAAAAATATTGCGCGTGCCGGTCGCGCTGTATTATCTGGGTAGATGCTTCAGCGGGCTTCAGCCCCAGTTTCTCGCAGACATAGGCCTCAATCTTGGGGGATGTATTGGCAAAGGTACCAACCGCCCCGGATAGTTTGCCGTAGCTGATCGTCTCCAGGGCCTGCTCCAATCTCTTTAGATTCCTTCCCATCTCAGAATACCATACGGCAAGCTTGAGACCGAAGGTGATGGGTTCCGCATGGATTCCGTGGGACCGGCCTATCATGGCGGTAAATTTATACTCCTTGGCCTTCGCCTTGATTGTATCCATGAATTCATGGACGTCGTTGATAATCAATTCCATGGCCTCTTTCAGCTGGAGCGCGAAGCCGGTGTCCAGGATGTCCGAAGAGGTCAGCCCCATATGGATGAAACGGGAGTCAGGCCCGACAGATTCGGCCACGTTTTCTAAAAAGGCGATCACATCATGCCTGGTCACCTCTTCTATCTCAAGGATGCGTTCTTCCGAGAATCTGGCCTTTCTTATATTAACCAATGCCTTCTTTGGAATAAGGCCCTCTTTTGCCATGGCTTCACACGCCAGTATCTCAACCTGAAGCCATTTGGCGTACCGATTCTTAAGCTCCCATATCCTCCCCATTTCAGGGCGTGTGTACCGGCTGATCATTATATTACCGCCATTAATTCCTCCTCCTTTTAGGGGGAGGTCGGGTGGGGGTCTTTAAAAATATTCCCCCTCGTTGTTATTCTAACTCCAAGCTCCTGAATTCTTGATAGCCTGCGGCGACTCGACTGAGCATTTCGGCCCTGAACTCAATACCGAAGGGTTCGCCGAAGTCTTGCCGCGAATCGTCATTCCGGCGGAAGCCGGAATCCAGGAAATATTTGAAGGTGTTATCAGGTTTAATAGATAATCAGATAGGAGAGAAAAAATCAACAAAAATTAGCGCCTTAAAGGAAAAAGAGGGGATGAAGCTTCTGATGAGAGACATGATGTCCTAATTTTTTTCGTTCCTCTTTGTAAATGTCAGCGCCCGACCCCGAATGGCTCCCCAATGACAAAACGGATGGGCAGTGGTAAGAAAGAGTATATCTCCACTAACGGAAAGCTCAGGGACCGCCGAATTCATTATTTACGTGCCAGATTGATTTAACATCACTTCTTAACTCAGGTAATTGAATTGTGATTAAGACTTCTTCAAGAGCTACAATTGCTTGAAATATTGCCGCAAATTTAAAAAATAATGTGAATTCGGCTATAAATAAAAATAGCATGGCTATACCCATGATTACTGCAGCAATTTTTGCACTAAAAGTGTGATAGCTTGGGACCTTATGAAATTTTAGAATGCCGGCAGCCAACGGGATAATATATGCCCCAACCGCTGTTAAGACATATGGTGCTTCTTTTTTTAAGATTTGAGGCCATAACCACCAGGCACAAAACGGTACAGCTAAATAGGTAGCCATATCTCCTAAACTATCCAACTTTGCACCTGTTTTAGTTGACGCTTCGAATTTTCTGGCAATAAAACCGTCAATCGCATCTGATAATAATGATACGATCAGAAAAGCTATAAAAAGGTACTTGTGCCCATTCCAAGCCAAATATAATAAGAAGGGTGCAATAATTATCCTTAGAACGCTTAATATGTTTGGTATGTTTTTCATAACATTTGAAGATTAGGAGTTGTACGAAACATAACGAGATGGCTAACCGGCGTGACGTAGCCGCGTCTGTATTGAGCCGCTGGTTAGGCTCATTTATCTCTTAATGCCAAGAAGTTCTTCAAGTGTTGGAAGAAAGAGTTTTTCCATTTTACTGTCTAACTCCACTTTCTTCTCTGCAGAGAACATCGTTTGATCTGCCGAATCCATGTACAGGACAGCGAGAGCGAAGGAACCGTCTTGACCTATCGGATAAGCGTAATATGAACGACGGTCCTGTGTAATGCGAGAGATCTCATCGTCGGTAAATGGCCAACGATGCTTGTAATCTTCTGCTAGCAATGTGCCTGTAGGAATACTGTAAACATGAGAGATCCTTGTACGAAAAGCTTGACCAGTAATCCCCCTTGTGAAATCGAAATGGCGTCCCTTACCTGTCCGTGTCGGAAAGTAATCGGTTACCTGCTCGTATGTCTGACGTTTTTTACTAAGCATGCGGTGAATAGTAATGCGTGCAGATTTATCTAAACCAAGAACGTCGAAAAGTGCCGGAAGGAAACTCTCAGCATATCTTATTTTTTCATAATACTCTGGTGATATGCTCACGAATACTGTCAGCGCAGTACAGAAGGCAAATATGCCAAGACTGATTGTTATCTCCCATATAGGTGCCTCCGAAGTAAGTTTAAAGAATATACCAAGAGCGAAAGCTCCTATAGCTGTAGCAATCGCTGTGATAGCTGTTTTATGCTGATATAAGAATAGTCGAATTGAATTTTTGTACAAGAATGAGTTTGCCATTAAATTCCTCCGATTTTCTAGTTATGCCATCCCAAATGAATATTGCGTCTAACGTCCCGTATCACCCGCGCGTGCCGCTGCTACACGCATCGGTGTGGATGCGGTTGTTATGCAGCACGTTCCTTCGGAGGCTGATATAATCGTCCTTGACCTGAGACTGCATAGAATTACTTAAGCCCGTAGTAACTTTAGTGCCGCTTCTGTCAACACTTTAGTGGCGACAGATACACCGATTTTCCACGTACCATCCGCTGCCTTTCGAATATTCTTTACTAGCCACGCCTTGGCTTTCGCTCCAAGAGGTTCATGAGTACTACTCTGGCTCTTCAGCCGCAACGATTTTAGCTAGTTCTGAAGCATCACCTTTGGGAATTCCAGCTTTGACGAGGTATTCGATGAACGCTTTATCGTCTCGCTCACCGAGGGAAACGTTTATCTGAGAGCCTGCTCCGCTACTCGAAATCGTCGTGACGTTTCCGTAGATAATCTGCTGGGATATCTGATTGACCTTCTCGGAATTGAACTTCTCGGATGACGCGGGACTACCAAAGGTAATCTCTGTAGCTGCCGGAATAGATCTCTCGAGTTCAAGCGTAAGTTCGAGGATACGGCTGCGAACTGCGTACTGAAGTTCAGTCAAGGCCGCCCTAGAAATGGTGCCCTGAACATCGTTGCACGCATAGTCTGCGTAGACCTTCCCTTGCAGTAGCAGGATTAGATTTGACGCATCGATTCCGAGTGTTCCATCTCCTTCAGCAGAGCTCCTTACGAGCTCGTCGATCGCAGCAATGCCGTCCCGGATCTCGTGCTTTGTCCACTGCTTACCGGCAATCTTCTCGACTAAGTAGCCGGGAATCTGGGCGTCCCTAATTCCGGAGCCGAATGGACCGGAGAACGTGCCTCTATAGGAAACCGCGACTACACGATAGGACGGAATCTCAGCATCGCGTGGATAACCCTCGGACTCGTATTTGATCCACTCCTCCAAGGGTTCACTCCCAAGTCTCGCAGCCAGCAATTGTAGCTTGAGGAGAACTGAGCCGAGATGCGCGCCCTCCTGTACTACAGATGTTTGGATTTCGTGCAGTAAACCCATCCTTGTCTCCCTTCTCCATGCCGGCATGGCTAGAACTTGTTATAGGGTTTCTTGTCATGCATGATTATTACGAAAATCTTGCATGAATCGTAAAAGGTTATCTGCTTGGTCAAATAGTAATTCCTCAGTAACCACTATATGTTCCCCTTCAGTAAACTTTCCAAATCTCCCGCATTTCTTGGTATATGCGGCATTTACCTTCTTCTGGTTATGCATAATGACGTTCCTGCATTGGCTGTTTTCGTTAATTATCCCCAATAAATTCTTGGTGAAATCACTTTCCTTGAGCCTGAAGCAACTCAAGAACGTCTTCAGAAGAATCTTCATTCCTTGATATGGCAAGGTACTGAGATAATCAGAAACAAGCTCTTCCCAGAGCATGGGCATTTCATCAAATTTCTTGAGATAAGTCACCTCAACCTGTTTATTGCTCTTAGGGTAAAATTCCCGTGGATTAGATAGAATGAGGGTTTTGAGTACCCACAAAAGCCAGTGCTCAAAGGTTGCCATATTTAGGACGAAAATCAAGTCAGAAAGTTCGCCTTTTATGTAGGAGTTCCCAACAGTGACCATGTCCTTATATTTAATACTTTTAAGTTTACTGCCTTCTTTAAAGCCTACCAACTTAAACCGGCTTTGAAGTTGTTCAAAGGAATAGCCTTGGAATTCCTTTTCCTGCGATTCGGAATAGTGAAGAATGGCCGATTTAGAAAAATCGAATAACTTGAGGCGATTAAGGATTTCGGTCTGGAACCGTATAGTAGTTACATCGAGGTTCGCGATGAGCTTGGTTGACAATTTTTCCATATGCACCTAAACAATGATATCATCATCTCTTTCTTGGAAATGTTCTCTAAGCTCTTTGCCTAGTTGTGTTGCATATCTGATTATCCCGCGTTGTTCTTGAAAGTGGGAAAACTTGCCCGCTTTTTTGATATCGAACTCTTCGTTGAAATCATCCGATTTTATTTTAGAGATAATATCGGAAAATGTTTTTATCTGAAAATTTTTTCCGGATTTCAAAATGTCGTACACGTATGGAAAAAGATAGGACATAAAGCGAAAGCCAGCCATTTTTGTCAGGGTATTATTGGCCTTGAACCACACAATGGGAAAATTAGCCTGCCAAGAAAGGAAATAATTTTTTAATATCTTGTAGGATTTCTCACTTATCTGATCCTTTGAATCAATGAGTTTTTCTAATGCCTTCGAGGAATTTAATACACTGTCGATTTGGACAGCTTTCAAACCATAGGTTTTCTTCTCGCCTGCCATAATGATTTTGCCGTAGAAAGGTGAATCAACTTCAGAATTCAATCTAGTAATAACATCATATCTGGTTTCTTCATCGTCCAGGAGGAGCTTGAGCAACTTCTTGTGACGAAGAAGAATGTTCTTATCTACCGTCTTTTGTCTTTCATTGAGGACCATGAATATTTCTTTTTTCTCGCTATCAGAAAGATTGAGTAGGGCCACAAAACACATCTCATATTGCTGCGCACCCATAAGTGTCTTGCATTCATCATCGAATGCCAGTAACCGATGTTGTCCGTCGATGATCTCTATTGTTTCTTTGTACCTTTTAATATTTTTTACATCAGGGAAATGGATATATGCCTTACTCCCTTGATTTTCAACCTTGTAAGAATTTGGCAAATTCACGACTATTGCATTAGGAATGAAACCTTTGGCGTAGACGTCTTTCCCCTTTTTATAGAGTTTATCCCTTCCAAGAACATAGGTCTTAATTTCTGCTACTCTCTTGGGATCGAATGGCCTTTGGAAGTTCTTATCACCTGTCGACACATCACTTATTTTGACTAACTGTTTCATGTAGTGTGGGTCCATCGAAAAAACAAATATATCCTTGTCCTTCTGGTGGTATTGAAGAGCCTCTATTTTCATGTCGTTCCTCCGTTTAGTTGACTCCCTTCGATTATGCTATCTATGATGGTCTCGCTCTGGGCGTAAAAAGTCAAACTCAAAAGCAGACGGGGCATTACAAAATTTTAAGATTGCACGTCCGCACCGCCATGGATGTCTGCTGAAGTGACAAGTTAGACGAAAAATACATTTCATAGTTATTTTGTGCATAGCATACCTATCCAAGTGGCTACCATGCTTAAAAGGGCGATAACTGCAAGTATTATTGAAACAATGAGGTATTTTCGAGATATCTGTAGTGCAGCCACAGTAGATTTGGTTTGCAATGCGTGATGAATGCTCTGTGCAAGTTCAGGAACAGAAGCTTCCCCATAACCTTTGATGAGGTTAATTGTACTTGCCCCAACCCGGCGTCCTAAATTTTGTAGATCGCTTGTCTTCTTACCCATATTACTATCGTCACGAGAAAGAATTTCGAGTAATTCTTGTCTATCTTTTTCTATTTCCTTTGTGAGGTTCATATTCTCATCCTCCAGATGGCCAAAACGCCCTCACTGAAACGGTTCAAAGAATGTATATCGGACTGCGAACGAATGCCGGTCCACGGTTGGTGCAAGGGGGTAGTTGGCTCTTTACTAAGCTTAAATTTATCAGCTAATTTAATAAGTTAATAAAATTTGAAATGAATATTTAAATCTCCCGTTTCTGTAACACGGGGGGTTAGAAATACATAGGCTGGTTACAGGTTAATAATTAAGCTGTAAAGGTGGGGTTGAATAGTTATGAATTGATGCGGATATCGGGAAGTATAATAGATATATGTAAATTATTTTACAAGGGAAAAAGAGGGCCATCCCTTCGACAGGCTCAGTACTATTCCGACTTTCTATTCGCTATTCGGTCAGAGACCTTGAGTCCCTCGACTTTGCTCGGGACCTTGAGTAGGTCGAAAGGCATAAAAAGGGCGAAGATGTAGAGTGGGAGGAGAGGTTGGAGATACATTGACGAGCCGAGTAACAGGCTAGCTTTTGAAGCGACCAGCGAAAAAGCCAGCCCTCGTTAACCAGGAGATTATATTGCTTGGCATGAAAGATATTTTTCTACTTATAAGGAACTATTATTTTCTTTTTGCCCACCATTTACTAATTGCTTCATCATTCGGTCTTAAAAAATTTGTTTCTCTTATAAGATATGCATTACATACTGAGATGAATATTGTGTAACAAAAATTTCCTCTATTAGAATTTCTTTTGCATATGTTTTTCCACATAGATCTCTTATTTGATATTATGTCATATGGTATTTTATCCTTATGATATCTAAGAATTTCCTCTAAACATTCCATCCTAGGTTTATTGATATTACTAGTGTTTTTCTTTCGTTTAAACCAATAATCATATTCACTATCAAAATTGCTCTTATCACTCTTATTTTTTTTAACCTTATCGTTCATTTCATAACCTTTGAATGTTTGACTTTTTATAAAGCAATGCCCAGCTTGAGGGGCGTGAGTGGAACAACAGAATAACTCACGTCCTTCTCAAAGCTCTTGTTAGACTTTCATCTTCATCTGTTTCAAGAAGCCGTTGGATTACACCAGATAGGTGTTCAACAAGTTGGTACGCATTCCGGTAAAACTCTTTTAACTCAGACACACTTACCTCCATTGAATCTTTATCAAGACGTTTGCTTGGAGGTACGAACCCGGACAGCCCAGAACCAAATATCTCGTTATCATTTGAGCGAGACCAACAGAAGTGGGAGAACCTGTTTCGCAATCCGCGGAACTTCTCAATATCAGCGTTTAGTCGCAATATCTCATCAAGTGTTTCAGGGGGGACGAGCTTAGAGCCGTAACGATGTCTGTGGATATCCAAAGCCTTTTTTAGAGCATCTTGTATTCTGCTAGCACTCATTTCATCGCTGTAAACGCGCCCAAGAAACTCCGGCGTTAAAAGGAGTCGACTGAGCAAAACTCCTAACAGAAACTCAATATTCGACCATTCAATTACAAGTCTGCCAATAAGGGCAAACTGCTCGTCAGTCAACTCTGCATATTTCGATGTATGATTCAGCGGCATATCTGTCTAAACGCCCTATCAGGTATTAGGCGATCTCGTTCGAGAATCTCGCAAGCTCTTTGAAATCGCTTTCTTTGAGAATTCGAATTGGGATGCCTTTCTCAATGAGTTCCTCCGCCTTTCTGTGCTTAGAACTCTTCTCGTGACCTGCGAGTTTCTTAATGTCCTGATCACCCACTACCAACATCGTTGTTTTCTTTGTGACCCCTGATGCCACTTGGCAACCAATGGCAGCCGCCAAATCGGCTGCTTCTCGCCGTGGTATTTCAAGGGCGCCGGTAAAAACAAGAACCTCACCGTAAAGAGCGCCTTCTGGGTTTCCTTCACGCCTTATGGCGGAACCAGAACTGCTCGCTGTGGGGTCAATTGGCTGTCGTACTCTCTTGAGCCAGCCATCTAGATCAAGCCCACTTTCATTGGTTGCGGCAAGAAGGATATGCGCCGCTGCCTTTGCGTCTTCCAAGGCATCATGGTGCTTGAAGTCATATCCGAGGATCTTGCATACGTTATAAAGCCCATACCCTTTCCATGCACACTCCTTCCACGCCCGACGCGCGACCCGCGCCGAATCAAGCCAAGTACATTCTGGCGCGGTAACGCCATACCGCTGAGCTGCCTGATGTATCGCCACCCGATCAAAGTGCGTGTGGCAGACAACTACTGTACCTTCGAGATATGAACGAAGCGTATCGGCTAATTCTGGGAACGTTGGGGCACCCTTAACAACAGACTCGTCGATTCCGTGGATAGATACATTGATGCCATCGAAGTAATCCTCTGGATCGACATAGGTTTTCCATTCATCCGACAGGACGCCATTTTCGCACTTCACAAGACCGATCTGGCAAATCGATGCCATATCGGCATTCGCTGTTTCTACGTCGATGGCAACGAAATTCATTGATTCATCTCTACCTTAAATTTATGCCCCAATTAAACCGGTTAATAAATTTTTAAATGAACTTTTGAATCTCCCGTTTCTGTAACACGGGGGGTTAGAAATACATAGGCTGGTTACAGGTTAATAATTAATCTGTAAAGATTGGGTTGGAAAGTTGACAATTTCTGAGATTGTGCGGAGGCATGATAACTATAACGCGAATTATTTTACAAGGGAAAAAATAGGGCAGGCCCTTCGATTGGATTTCAGAAGATCTCCGGGTTGTCAGAATGCCTTTGAAAGGACATCCGCGAACCATTGATTAAGACTCATGTTATGGGTTTCAGCCATCGGGGAAAGTCTTATCTTATAATGCGGCCATCCCAGAGCATCTCGCAGAAGGTCTTCCAGGGCAGTACGGTGATGTCTGAGGTTGCCTTTCTTGGAACCCTGTCCCTTGAGACGATGAAGGCATTCTTACATTTGAATTCCTCTTTAAAAAGATGAATGCCCTTTGTTCTGTCTCCCGCGTTTTCAGATGATTTGATTTCTATCGCTACCTCGGCATCGCCTAGTATAAGGTCCACTTCCGCCCCTCCGGCGGTCCTCCAGAAATGTATCGGGAAATCCAGACGGCTGTAATGCCTGTATGCCCAACATTCCTGGATGATGAAGTGCTCAAAGGCGCGTCCAAAACCGTCGGTGGACGGGTGAAGCGTTTTATAATGTAAAAGTGCGGAGACAATCCCCATGTCAAAGAAATAAAACTTGGAGGTCTCAATCAACCTCCTCTTTTTTGATTTTTTCCATGGGGGTAATTGGCGTCCTATGAGTGTGTCTTCGAGTATCTGGTAATATTCCCTTATGGTCTTGACCGAGACCCCCGCCTCCCGCGCTGCATTTGAATAGTTGAGCAGCATGCCATTGGTGGCCGCGGCGGAATCCAAAAACCTGGAGAAGGCCGGCATATTGCGGGTAAGGGCCTCTGCCTGTATCTCCTCTTTCAGATAATCAAAGACATAGGCATTTAAATCCATCTCACTGTCGGTTGAGAGGTAATGGGAAGGCAGGAGCCCGTGAAGGAGGGCCTTTTCCAGATGAAATTTTCCCTTGAGTTCATGAGTGACAAGGGGATAAAGCTCAAAACGCCATGCCCTGCCGCCAAGGAGATTTGCCTTTGACCTTTTCAGTTTCCTTGCGCTGGAGCCTGAAAGTATGAACCGATAGTCCCTGTTTTCCATAAGCCAATGGATTTCATCCATGAGATCCGGAACCTTTTGTACCTCATCAATGACAACAACCCTGGAAGATTGCGCCTCCAGGATCTGACGCAGGCCGGTGGGTTTTCGGCTGAGGGATAAAAACATGTCATGATCCAGAAGGTCTATCCAGCATGCATCGGGGAACTTTTGTCTTAAAAGGGTGGTCTTGCCTGTCTTTCTGGGGCCCCAAAGAAAAGCGGATCTATCTGCCGGGAGTTTAATATCTTGAATTCTTTCTATTATGCGGGTCTTTTCCATGGGATTTTATATATGATAATTTGGAGTAAAGGTCAAGTTATTTGTGATAATTTGACCTGTGGTCAAAATTATCATAAACTAAGAGACTGTCTTAAAAAAGCTCCAGTTGTTTGTGTTTTTTCCCTTTGCGTTTCCATGGGGCGCGTTCGAGGGGGGCGCACAGATAGTCAGGGATAAGGGCAAGGAAGGGTGAGGGTTTCATGTCAAGGATGCGTCCGTTGATCTTTCTCCTTTTGGCATGGGACAGGATAAGCCTGCGGCGGGCCCTCGTCATTCCCACGTAAAAGAGCCTCTTCTCCTCGGCCTCGTCATGATCCCCGAAAAGGGAACATGGGATAAGCCTGTCTTCACATCCCGTGATAAACACAACGGGCCATTCGAGGCCCTTGGCCGCATGGAGAGACATGAGCGCAATGCGGTCCCCCGAAAGGGCTGTATGGTCAATGCCCCTGTCGATGGATAGTTTATCCAGAAGGGATCCTATATCTCCATCGATATTTTCCGCTATGGCCTTAAGGCGGCGGACCGCATCCGCCGATTCTTTGGAAGAGAGATCAAATTCATGCAATGATAAGGCATGATCGATAATCTCTTCAAGACTGCCTTCAAGCGCGCATCCTCTTAATATCTTATCTCCGGCAAGGCCGTTTTCTCCAAGGAGGTCCATGTATGCCTTTAAATAGTAGTCGTTATCAGGATAAGAGAGGGTCTGAAACAATCGCCATATAATATTAACCGGGTATTGATTGATCAATGCCTTTTCACCTGACCTGACATAGGGCAGTCCCGCCCGTAAAAAGGCCTCCTCAAATCCATCTCCCTGGGAATTCAGCCTGTACAGCACCGCTATGTCTCCAAATCCAAGGTCTTCTCCATCTTCATGGGAAGACACCCTTGAACTATCAAGGGAAAAGAGGGTAATCCCTCCCATCAGTTTCTCTATCTGTTCTACGACCATCTCCGCCTCTTCGGAATGGGTTAGGCATGTGCCGATATGAATAGGCTCCCCCTTTCCGGAGATGCCTTCAAGGGGCCTTTCCTTGTCCATAAGCGTTGAGGACCCTTTTAAAATAACCTCGGTTGAGCGATAGTTTTTCAACAAGGAAATCTTTTTTGCCCCTGGAAAATCCTTTGAAAAGTTATGGAAATTTCCGACATCAGCCCCTCGAAATCCGTAAATGGCCTGATCAGGGTCCCCTATGGCGCAGATCTCCGTTATGCCTTGCTTTACGATCTCCTTTAAAATGGCCGACTGGATCGGGTTGGTGTCCTGGTATTCATCCACAAAGATATACGGAAAACGCCTTGCGTATTTACTGCATACCTCAGGATGTTCTTTAAACATCCTCAAGGTCTCAACCTCCAGGTCATCCAGGTCCAGCATGCCCAAGTCACTGAGCCTTTCCTGGTATTTCTGAAAGATGGGGAAAAGGTCTTGATGCTGCCTGTCGGTATCTTCATCTATGACGGAGGACCTTTTTATTCGGGGGAGCTGTCTTAATAATTGCCCTGCCAGACGTTTGCCCTTGCCGTAATCCAAGATGACCTGATGGGCTATTATTGACGAGTCCTGTTCCGAGCAGATATTAAAAGAGGGAGAAAGTCCCATTATTTCAGCTTCATTCCTGAGGAGTTCCAGACAGAAACCATGAAAGGTGGACACATGAACCGCAACGGATTGATTCTCGGGCAGCAGGGAATCTATCCTTTCCCTCATCTCTCCTGCTGCCTTATTTGTAAAGGTCAGGGCGAGCACCTGCCCCGGTTCGGCAATGTTTGAGCGTATAATATGAACGATATGGTGGGTCAGGGTCATGGTCTTTCCTGTGCCGGGCCCGGCCACGATCAAAAGATGACTTCCTAAATGCATAACCGCATCTTTTTGTTCCGGATTAAGGATAGGCAGGATCGGGTCTGAAAAGGAGGCCTTTCCCCGGCCTATAGGATCGGCATATATATCCTTTTTCAGGCCTTTAGTCGTCGTGGGACTTTTCTTATCGGCGATCTCATCATTCGGGATTGTAAAAAGGGTCTTTTGCCCGGAGATCTGTGCTATGTCCCCTTCGTGGAACAGACGAATTACCCCGTATTCACCGTCATACCCCGCTTCCCTAATAACCTTGCCCTGTCGCATCCTTTCAATGGCCGTGGCCAGTAACATGCCGCCGGCATCCTCGATATCCTTTAATGGGATCTCCATAAGGATAGCCAGTTCTGGACCAAGGGCTGCAAGCAGATCTTCATAGGCGGAGTTCGCCTTTTTAGTCGCGGCCCCGCAACAAAGGGTCTCGGACAGGATCTCGGACAGGGGGATGAGGCTGTAAAAGTCCTTTGAGATCTTCGGGCTGTCGCGGTCGGACAGTTCCGTAACCCTGTGGAGGACCCCAACGGTGATGGCCTTTCCGCATGAGGGACAGACGCCTTTATGCCTCCTGGTATCTTCCGGGTGGAGCCTCACTTGGCATTTACGATGCCCGTCCAGGTGATATTTCCTTCCTCAGGATAGAACTCGATGGTCCCCTTAAAACCGTCTTTACTGATCATGGCCTTAAGTATCTGCTCATAGTCCAGTTCCGTGTCCAAGATATTCGCCTCTCTCCCCAGTCTTGAAGGGGAGTGGGCGTCTGAATTGGAGACCAGCAGATAGTCGTCAAGGGCCGAGAGCAGGCGATTCATGGGCGGGTCGGAGGACAGCCCTGTCTCAAGGGCGTGAATATGGGGGGTAAGGTCCGCGAAGCATTCCTCTATGGCATTAAAGCCGGATTTGGATCCGAAGAGGGAGAACCAAGGGGTCCAGATATGGGCCGGTATGAAAAAGGCCCTATCGCTTGCATCGAGGGTCATTTCAAGTAGTTCTCTGGAATCTATGCCCAGGATCGGTCTTCCGTCGGATCTGATGTTGCCCACTCGTTCAAGGGCCTTGTTCAGCTTTATGACTGATTCAAAATCCGGCATGAGAATCAGGTGGTGTATCTTCCTGGTCTTTCCGTCGCGCTTGTAGATACAGCTTATCTCGCCTGAAAGCAGAAATCTGACCGGCCTCTTACAGGATTCCGGGACCTCTCTTTCAACCATCTTTTCCAGATCAGGCCTCAAACGATAAAGCCCGTTCTCAGCGTCAACAAGTTCGTCCCGCAACTCCTCCACCCAGCCGGGATGGGTGAAGTCTCCGGTGCCTATGACGGTAAGGCCCTTTTTTTGGGCCCATATAGCAAGGTTTTCAGGATCAAGGTCTCGTGAGGTGGCCCTTGAGAAATGGGAGTGTATATGCAGGTCGGCGATGAATCTCATGGCCGGAATAATGGCCTATAATTAAAGGCAAGTCAATCAGGTATGGTTAGGTTGATTAGGCTGTAGGCTGAAGGTTTTCATACTAACAGCCTATAGCCTACAGCCTATCCACCTTGCATACAGGTATCTATTCAATGACCTTAAAATATGCCCCATGCGCGCAGGGCCTGCAATAGGGCTTTCCGTCAATCTGAACCTCTTTGTTATCCCGCACAACCTGTCCGCATCTCACGCAGGTCGCCTTTTTCCTGGTTGGCCCAGGGAGATCGAATTCACTTAAGGGCACTTGGACCTTCTGGATTCTGAAGAGAACGCTGTCCGGCATTCGTTTGTATGCCTCAAATTGTTGTGTTGTTTCGTCATTAAATTCCGGGGCGTACTCATGCACAAGGTCACGGCTTTCCTCTGTGGAAATTATTCGATAGGCCTGATTCGTTTCAAGGTTAACAAATGTGGCGGCCATTATGCCGTAATCCAGGTATTTAAGGGATCTTCTGCCCAGCTTGGCGCCGGTGACATATGCCACGGCATCGGCTGCGCACCTGTCCATCTCAACGTAGACAATGAGCTTCTTGATCTGTTCAGGTTGCCATGGGTCATCAAGGCCTATAAGACGGCAGCCCAGCATGGCCATCCTTACGCCAACCACCTGCCCGGGACAGAGGTGACCGTGGGTTTTTACTGAACCTGAGAGGATATCTTCAAATGAATTCAATAAGTTTTCTCCTAACAGGCATGGAATGAGATCATATGAATTGACCTAACGAATAAAGGATTCAAGTTTACAGAGACACATGTCTTATATTTTATTTAACATAACTAAATAGAAGAGTCAAAGGTCGAAAGCGCATTTGATTTAGATGAAAATAATCGAATCGGGCAATGGAGTTAAGATACATGCGTTTTTAGAAGGTTATAATCCTTTAGTGTCACTATCTGGGATGGTGAACCCCCTCAATTTCAGGCAAGGTAAGATTTCTATTGTCACTTTGCGACTTGTCATTTCCTTCAGAGTCGGGGAACCCAGTATTACCGTCATTCCGGCGGAAGCCGGAATCCAGAATGATTTTTAATAACTAATGAAGCTGGATGCCGGATCAAGTCCGGCATGACATTACTAGTTGGTTTCAATTAACCTTTTTAAGAACTACTCGTCTTAGAGAAGAACATCGTTCAATTTTATCATAATGGATGATAGTTGAAATTTTAACTCAGAGGTTGAATGACCATGATTGTAATTTTACAAGAACGTATTATAATGTTATCATTAATTAATTCTAACAGGAGGTTTTTCAATTGAACCCAATTTATAAAAATCTTGCTCTATGGCTGGTCATAAGCCTTATGGTCGTTATGTTATATCAGGTGTTTAAACACCAGGACAAGGCCAGCACAACGGTTGGGTATAGTGATTTCATGAGTATGGTGGAGAGTGGAGGCGTGATGCAGGTGGTTATCCAGGGAAATAATCTTACCGGCACATCTTCGCAAGGGCCTTTTAAGACCGTGGCACCTAATGATCCTGATCTGATATCCCAGTTGAGACGTAATAATGTCAAGATAACAGTGAAACCTGAAGATAGTTCTCCATGGCTGCAGATATTTATCACATGGCTTCCCATCATTTTATTTGCGGCCGTGTGGATATGGTTTATGCGTCAAATGCAGGCTGGCGGAGGGAAGGCCCTCTCTTTCGGAAAGAGCCGTGCGAGACTAATGACCGACTCCCAGGAGAAGGTGACCTTTGAAGATGTCGCCGGTATTGATGAGGCCAAGGAAGAGCTCCAGGAGATTATCGACTTTCTGCGTGATCCAAAGAAATTTACGCGGTTGGGGGGAAGGATACCAAAAGGCGTCCTCCTTGTCGGAGCGCCTGGTACCGGCAAGACACTCCTGGCCAGGGCCATCGCGGGAGAGGCGGGCGTGCCGTTCTTCAGCATAAGCGGTTCGGATTTTGTTGAGATGTTTGTGGGAGTGGGCGCCTCGAGGGTAAGAGATCTGTTTATACAGGGCAAAAAGAATGCCCCATGCATAATATTTATTGACGAGATAGACGCGGTTGGTCGTCATCGGGGCGCAGGTCTGGGAGGCGGGCATGATGAGAGGGAGCAGACCCTTAATCAGCTGCTGGTTGAAATGGACGGTTTTGAATCCAATGAGGGCGTCATCCTTATCTCCGCCACTAACAGGCCGGATGTCCTTGATCCGGCGCTTTTAAGACCGGGGCGATTCGATCGGCAGGTGGTGGTCCCTATTCCGGATATAAGGGGCAGGGAAGGAATCCTGAAAGTGCATATCAAGAAGATAGTCCTGGCCAAGGATGTTGAAATCCATACCCTCGCAAGGGGGACCCCGGGATTTACAGGCGCGGATCTGGAAAACATGGTGAATGAGGCCGCACTTATGGCAGCAAGAAAGGGCAAGGATAATGTGGAGATGGTTGACTTTGAGAATGCCAAAGACAAGGTGCTGATGGGAACTGAGCGGAGAAGCATGATCATCAGCAATGAAGAGAAAAAGACGACCGCATATCATGAATCAGGACATACCCTTGTTGCAAAATTACTCCCTAATACAGACCCTATTCATAAGGTAACCATTATTCCCCGAGGACGGGCGCTCGGTCTGACCCAGCAGTTGCCCATTGATGAAAAACACACCTACCCGAAAGACTACCTGCTGAATAACATTTGCATATTAATGGGTGGAAGGGCCGCGGAAGAGATCGTCCTCAATATGAAGACAACAGGGGCCGGCAACGATATCGAAAGGGCAACCGAACTTGCCAGAAAGATGGTCTGTGATTACGGGATGAGCGATAAACTCGGTCCCCTTACATTCGGCAAGAAGGAGGAGCAGATATTCCTTGGCAGGGAGATCTCCCAGCACAGGGATTACAGTGAAGAGACGGCCAGAAAGATTGACCAGGAGGTAAGGGATATTGTAACAGGCTCCTATAATAAGACCCATAAGCTTATTGAAGACAATCTGGCTACGCTTCACGCAATGGCTAATGCCCTATTGGAGAAAGAGACCCTCGAAAGCCAGGATATAGATGCTATTTTAGCCGCTTCGTCTAAATCGGCAGGAGATCAGGAGGTTAAAGAGTCTTGAAGGGGTTTCAGAAAAAGGGGTTTGTCTTGGAATGGGGCAATCACTCTTTAAATCTGAGTAACAGGACCCATATAATGGGTGTCCTTAACGTGACCCCGGATTCCTTTTCAGATGGCGGCCTCTATATTCAAGGGGATAAGGCGATCGAACAGGGGATTGCCATGGCGCGTGAAGGGGCCGACATCATTGATATCGGCGGCGAATCGACCAGGCCATATTCCGAGACTGTTCCATGCGATAAGGAGATAGCCAGGGTTATACCTGTAATAGAGGCCCTTAGCAAAGATATCAAAATTCCTATCAGTATCGATACCTGCAAGGCCAAGGTGGCTGTAGAGGCCCTGAAGGCAGGCGCTTCAATGATCAATGATATAAGCGCGCTCAGGTTTGATCCTGAGATGGCCTCGGTTGTTGCGGAGGCAGGTGTCCCTGTTATTCTTATGCATATGCAGGGGACCCCTGGTGATATGCAAAAAAATCCCACCTATGATAACCTTATACAGGAGATATTGGACTTTCTTAGGGATGCCATTGAACGGGCGGTTAAGGCCGGGATCAGAAAGGACCTCATTATTATAGATCCTGGGATAGGTTTCGGTAAGACCTTCCATCATAACCTCGAGATAATAAAGGAGTTAAGACAATTTAGCTCTTTGGAGAGGCCAATACTGTTGGGGACCTCAAGGAAGGCATTTATCGGACATATCCTTCAGAATGAGCCTGATGAAAGAGATACCGGAACCATGGCAACCGTTTCTGCGGGTATATTGAACGGTGCCCACATAGTGAGGGTGCATGACGTAAAAAGGACGCTGGAAACAGTAAAGATTATTGATGCGATAAAAACAGGGTATAAAGTATGAGGCATAAGGTATAAGGTATAAGGTGTAAGGAATAGGATAAAGGATAAACCGTAAACCTAAACCATAAACCGTACGCCGTACACCGTATACCTTAAACCGTAAAAGGATTTGATATATGTTACTCTGCATTGATGTAGGTAATACTAATATCGTTCTGGGCGTGGCTAAACAGGACGATATCCTTGGGCATTGGCGAATAAGGACTGAGAAAGATGCCACGTCTGATGAGATGGGAATCACAGTCGGCAATCTTTTCAGGTCTTCAGGAATCAGGATGGAGGACATTACCGATATCATTATCTCATGCGTCGTCCCGTCCCTTTTAAACGTATTGGAGGAGTTTTGCCGTCGCTATTACGATATCAGACCCATGATCGTGGGGCCGGGATTAAAGACCGGTATGCCGATTCAATACGATAACCCGAAGGAGGTAGGAGCGGACAGGATTGTCAACTCGGTAGCCGCTTATGAAAAATATCATACTGCCTTGATTATAGTTGATTTTGGGACCGCCACCACATTTGATTGCGTTTCAAAGGATGGGGCATATATTGGAGGAGCCATCGCTCCGGGGGTTATTATTTCATGTGAGGCCCTCTTTGAAAAGGCGTCCAAACTGCCAAGGGTGGAGATATTTGCCAAACCGAAAAATGTGATCGCCAAAGACACTATAAGCGGCATGAATGTGGGGATTATCTATGGCTTCGCCGGCATGGTGGATGGTATCGTAAATCGCATCAAGAAAGAGATGGGAGATGAATTGACGGTCATTGCGACAGGAGGTATCGCGCCGCTTATATATAAAGAGTCGGAAAGCATCGATCATGTCGAGGAAGATTTGACCCTTGAGGGCTTGATGATCATTCATAAGAGGAACAGGTGACTATTAAACCGCGGCGGCTGGAACCGGGTGATACGATCGGAGTTATTGCCCCTGCGGGTCCGGTCGATCAAGAAGAAATCCAACCCACAATAGACCTCATTAATATAAAGGGATATCATGTCCATGAGGCACCCAACCTTTTCAATAGAAAGGGCTACCTTGCAGGGCACGATGAGGCTCGGCTGGATGATCTTCACTCCATGTTCTCTGATAATAGGATTAATGCCATCTTTTGCGCGCGGGGAGGATATGGGACCATCAGGATCCTCGACAAGATTAACTATGATTTAATTCTCGATAATCCCAAAATAATAGTAGGTTATAGCGATATCACCGCACTTTTATTCGCTATATTGCAAAAGACGGATCTAGTGACCTTTCACGGCCCGGTGTTAAGAGACCTGTTCCAGGACGGCCGAGACAACCTGGGAGACTTTCTTGACCTTGCATCATCAAGGACGCCCCGGATCGTCGATCTCTCCGGAGGCATGGTCCTGAACCGGGGAAGGGCAAGGGGGATGGTCATTGGAGGGAACCTGAGCATCATTTCGTGCCTTATAGGGACCCCTTTTATGCCCATGATGAAAGGGGCCATACTCTTTATCGAGGATAAGGGTGAGCCCCTTTACAGGATAGACCGGATGCTGAGCCATTTGAGGCTAAGCGGCGTTATTGATGATCTTTCAGGGCTTATCGCGGGCAGATTTACGGATTGCGGCGATATTTCAGATATCAATGAATTATTAAGAGATTTTACATCGGGGATAGATATCCCTGTAATTAACGGATTGCCTGTGGGACATGACGTGGAAAATAGAACTATCCCGATTGGACTTCATGCCGAGCTCGATACGGAGAACATGATGCTTTCTTTTTTGGAGACATGTGTAACCTAGAAAAGATCCGTTCGTTTTTATATTGAAATATCTGCCTATTGATGCTATTAAATCCCTCCCGTGATACTCAGGTAGTCGCTGATATTTATGAGTATCTTATCAGGCGATATATGAAGAAGGTCGGATTGGACACGATAATAATCTATTTCACATGGATGCTGAAAAGGGTTTGAGGGATATATGCTGATGGATTTTATCAGAAATTTAGGGACTTCAACAATAAGATATGTCTCCGGGATGGGGCTTATGACGATCTTTCTTGTAAAGACATTGATGTATGCCCTGACGCCTCCCTTTAAGGTTATCAACCTGTTGAAGCAGGATCCGTTTTATCGGCACACAATCAATATTTCTGATAGCCCTTATCGGCGCCTTTACAGGAATGGTTTTTGCCCTTCAGGGATATTACAATTTGAACAGGCTCGGGTCAGTAGCCTTTCTCGGGCCATTGGTGGCCCTTTCAATAATAAAAGAACTGGGGCCCGTGCTTACCGCCCTTATGGTGACCGCAAGGGCCGGATCGGCCATAACCGCCGAGATCGGCATTATGCGCATAAGCAATCAGATAGACGCCCTTGAAATGATGGGATTAAATCCCTTCCGTTATCTGGTTGTCCCTAATCTGCTTGCCGCCATTATTGCCTTGCCCTTGCTTACGGCTATTTTTGATTCGATAGGTATTTTCGGAGGCTACCTGGTAGGGGTAAAGATACTCGGGGTAGGGCCCGGTACTTACTTCGGCGAGATATCAAATTATCTGGAAATGCAAGATATTCTGGAGGGTATTTACAAGTCATTAAGTTTCGGCGTGATTATATCATGGGTCTCCTGCTTATAAGGGATACTATACCGGCACATCAGGATACGGGGCGGAAGGCGTGAGCAAGGCTACTACCCAGTCAGTGGTCCTATCATCCGCCATGATTCTGATATGGGATTATTTTATGACCGCCCTGCTCTTTTAGGATGTAATATGATTCAACTTGAAAACCTGCATAAATCGTTCAATGGCAATAAGGTGCTTAAAGGCGTTAACCTTAGCATTAATAAAGGGGAGATCCTTGTCCTGATAGGAATGAGCGGATACGGCAAGAGTGTCCTCTTAAAACATATCGCCAGGCTGATCAGGCCCGATAAAGGATCGTGTTCTGATTGAAGGCACGGATATAGGCCGTCTTAAGGGCAAAGAAATTGCTGAATTGAGGAAACGGATAGGGTTTCTTTTCCAGGGCGGGGCATTATTTGAGTCCATGACGGTATTTGATAATGTCGCCTTTCCCCTAAGGGAGAAGACCGATTTAAGCAGGGAGGAGATAAGAAGAAGGGTCATTGATCAATTGGATGAGGTGGGTCTCGCCGGCGCTGAAGATAAATATCCTACACAGATAAGCGGTGGTATGCAGAAACGCACCGCCCTTGCTCGAGAATTAATATGGCACCCCGAGATCATGCTCTTTGATGAGCCGACCACCGGTTTGGACCCCATAATCGGTCATGCCATATTAAATTTAATCGAGGATCTGCACAGACGAATGAACTTTACCGGTGTCATCGTCACACATGAGATACAGAGGGTGTTTAAGATAGTTCAAAGGGTGGCAATGATCCATGAAGGGGTTATTAAGACCCTCGGGACCCCGGATGAGATACTGGCCTCAGAGGATCCCGTTGTCAAACAATTTATTAGCGGGGATACCGAGGGACCCATTTCGTATCGGTAGGGTATTACAAAGGAAAATAATAAGGATTCAAGGACTCCATGGTTCAAGGGGCTGAGCTTAGGGATTTAGGCTGAAGGCTGTTAGGTTGTTAGCCTTAAGATTGAGAGCTAAATGCCTACAGTCTAAAAACCTTTTCAGTTTCACTTGAATCCTTGAACCCTTGAATCCCGGAACGTTTTTTTTAGTATATTTCCTGGAGGTCAATATGAAAAAATTTGATCTTGAATTATCGGTAGGCATATTTGTCCTTGCCGGCATTATCTGTCTTGGATATCTGTCTGTTAAGCTGGCGAAGATGGAGATCCTCGGTGGTAACAAATATGAGGTCTATGCGATCTTTCCAGATATAGGGGGATTACAAACCGGGTCATCGGTCGTCATTGCAGGGGTGGAGGTCGGTCGAGTGAGATTCCATCACCATGGAAGATTATGAGGCCAAAGTTGTGCTTTCAATTTCCACGGATGTAATATTACAGGAAGATACCATCGCGACGATAAAGACAAGGGGGCTGATCGGTGAAAAATATCTTTCCCTCACCCCAGGCGGGTCTGAAAAGATAATTAAACCGGGAGGACAGATCAGGGAGGCCCTTCCACCGGTGGATTTTGAGGATCTGATATCAAAGTATGTCTTCGGCAAGGTGTAGGAGATAAATTAAATCATATGAGGTTGTTATGTACTTTAAAAATATTAAACGATTAATCCTTTCAATCTCTATCTTTTTAGCGATCCCTATGACCGTCACGGCAGGGGAACCCACAGACAAGATCAAGGCCGTCTCCGATAAACTAATAGCCATAGTCTTTGATAATTCGCTGAAAGCCCCGGAGATGAAGGACAAGAGAGAGCAGATGGTTTTTGAGATAGTTGACGGCCTTTTTGACTGGGAGGAATTCTCCAGGAGGGCCCTGGCAAGGAACTGGAACAAACAGGACCGACAGCGAAAAAAAGGATTTCATATCCCTCTTCAGGCTACTGGTCGAGAGGACCTATATGGCCAAGGCCGGCCAATACTCTGGGGGAAAGGTCATTTTTCTGGATGAAAAGATTGAAGGAGACTATGGCAATGTGTCCACCCAAGTTCTCACATCAGCGGGCACGCAAATACCGGTAGAATATCGGGTGATTAAAAAGGATGGCGTTTGGTGGGTCTATGATGTTAATATAGAAGGAGTAAGCCTTGTAAACAACTACAGGAGTCAATTTAACGACATCTTAATCAAGTCCTCCTTTGAGGACCTTCTAAAGCGCTTAAAGGAAAAGCTTGAAAAAGGGGAATAGGGGCAAATAATAATGATGAATAAGATCTTTCTCTAATAATTATATGCGGCATATTTATTATTGATCCAGTGCCCCTGTTTATTATCTGCCGAAGAGACCGGCGACACTTCTGTTAATGTATCTCAGGTTGTTGATTCTCAAGATGTAGCAGAACAGTCCACGCCGGATGAGATAACAGGCGACACATCTATTGAATGTATCTCAACTTGCTGATTCGCAAGATATGGAAGAACAGTTTACACCGGATGAAACGACAGGCGACACCTCTGTTAATCTAGCTCAACTTGTCGGTTCTCAAGATACGGAAGAACAGACTACGCCGGATGGAACGACCGGTAACATGGATGAATTCGCGGATTATTCCGAATCGGATGAAGATTATGCGGGAATCTCAGACCCATTGGAGCCGATAAACAGGATGTTTTTTCATTTTAACGACAAGCTCTATTTCTGGCTTCTCAAGCCCGTGTCCTCCGGCTACAAGGTGGTTGTCCCTAAGCCGGCGAGGGTCAGCGTGAAAAACTTTTTTTCCAACCTGGCCTTTCCGATCCGTTTTGTCAATTGTCTGCTTCAGGCCAAATTTAAAGGCGCGGGTTATGAATGGGGTCGATTCCTGACGAATTCAATTTTCGGGTTGGCGGGCTTTTTTGATGTGGCAGGAAAAACATTTTGATATGAAAGGGTATGATGAAGACCTTGGACAGACCCTGGGTTCCTATGGACTGGGAAATGGATTTTATATCAACTGGCCTATTTTAGGCCCATCCAGTGTTCGGGATACAATAGGGGATGCCGGGGATTTTTTTCTCGATCCCTTATATTATGCCGATCTGAAGACCAAATATGATCTGGCGAAGAGGGGCCTTGAAAAAACAAATGACACTTCATTGACCATTGGTGAATACGAAGACCTTAAAAGGTCTGCCATGGATCCATACATCGCTTTAAGGGACGCCTATTTCCAGTATCGCCGGAACAAGATAAAAAAATAGATAAATATTAGAAACA
Source organism: uncultured delta proteobacterium (assembly GCA_963776085.1). Classification (GTDB taxonomy): domain Bacteria; phylum Desulfobacterota; class DSM-4660; order Desulfatiglandales; family HGW-15; genus CAVZMS01. The sequence continues at coordinate 3,960 of CAVZMS010000124.1, read as the reverse complement.
GAGTAAATCAAAGCCGATACATCCGGAATGCCGGAGCCATCGGCTTTTCAATCAAAACAGCAACAAGGAGAATCTTGATGAACGGACAGATAAAGATGGATCCCGAAGTACTTTCCATGGTCCTTGACACGATATCCAAGCTGGAGAAAGAGAAGGTCACCCTGGAGACCAAGCTGGAGCTAGATCATGAAGGCGTCTTTCCAACAGAACTTATCCGCTTTATGCTGGGGCCTGAAGTGGCCCTCCACCTGATCTTTATCCCAGCAGAATACGGGGGGCTGGGCGCCGGCGCCATGGATATAGCCATAGTCTCCGAGAGGCTGGCAAAGATGGATCTGGCCATTGCCACATCATTCCTTGCCATATGTCTGGGTATGGACCCTATCAGAGTAGGCGGGACCCCGGAACAGAAGGAAAGGTATATAAAGAGGATCGCTGAAGAGGGGCTGATAGTGGCATACGGCGTCACTGAGCCTGAGGCAGGATCCAATGTCCAGGCCCTTAAAACCAGGGCGGAAAGGGTGCTGGATGAGAATGGAGATATCATAGGTTACAGGCTGAACGGCCAGAAGCAATTTATCACCAACGCCGGCGTGGCCCAACTATACACCATCCTTGCCGAGGCCCCGGATGGTCCATCTTTTTTCATCGCTGAAGCAGGTTCTTCGGGCCTTACTCCTGGAAGACATGAAGATAAACACGGGATAAGGGGATCCGATACCTGTCCATTGACCCTTGAGGACCTTTTTATCCCCAAGGAAAACCTTATAGGCGGCATTGAAGGCCTGGGTCTGAAACAGTCTAACGAGGTCTTCGGGTACACAAGGCTGATGGTCGCCACCTTTGGTCTTGGTGGAGGGATGGCCAGCCTTGAAAAGACCATAGCCTATGCAAAGGAGAGGGTCCAGTTCGGGACCACCCTTGTGGAGAAAGAGGGTTACACCCATAAGCTCCTTGTCCCCAACGCGGTGCGGCTCGAGGCGGCCAGGGCATATATAGAGGAAGTTGCATACAGGCTGGACACGGATGAGAAGGACCTGCAGGTAGAGGGCTCCATAGCCAAATATTTCGCCACAGAGGCAGGTGATGCCATGGCCAATGATGCCATACAGGGCCTTGGCGGTTACGGCTACATAAGGGAATATGAGGTTGAAAAGATAAAAAGGGATATCAAGATCACCACCATATACGAGGGGACCAGCGAGATCCAACGCCTTCTTATTTCAGTGTTCCGCCTGCAGAAAACGGTACGATCAAAGGGTGAATATTATTCGGCCATGGCAGAGGCACTGGAAAAACTGCCGGAAGACGCAGGCTCTGATCACCTTGCCCGGACAATCCGGGCAGTGAACGAGATCATCCTCGCCGCCAGAAAGGCAAAGCTGACAAAATCACAGTATGTCATGTTCCTGCTGGCCGATATGATGACATGGTGCGAGGTGGGGGCTGCCCTATGTAAAAAGGCCTCGGACTATAAAGGAAAGGCCAGGAGCCCTGAATTCATGAAGGCCGCGGCACGGCTCTTTGTAAGGGAGGTTGCCGAGAAGGTATATATTAACGGGCTTAAGATCTGCATGGGTTGCGAGACCGAGTTAGGTGAATTGGCCGGAAGACTCAACGGCCTTAACATTGCAAACCTCATGAAAAATAATCTCAAGGATATGGACATCGTGTCCGCTGAACTGGTCAAATAGAAACTGCTTTCGGCTCCCCAATAAACAGGGGAGACTTCCTCTATAGACAAGTTCGGTTTCGAGCGAACTGGTATACATTCTGATCTATTTATCAATTAAGAATAGCAGCCCAAACTTGAAGTTGAGCCGAAGCATAAGCGATCGGCTCAAACGTCTGGTTGGGCAAATTAGTCATGCTTTTTGTGCCAGTCACCAGCGCCCTAGGCAGAATTTGATAATTTAATGACTTTCACTCATGATGACCAATCGCTAAAAAAGCGGGATATTCTTCGGTGCCTCTGTGAAAGAGAATAACGTAGCTACTGCTTCAGTAAAGTAAAAGGTCACGAATAGCTCATCGTCCGCCCCTTTGGGATAAATCCGTAGAAGATCAGGGGACTGCTCGAAAACCTGGGCTTTTGCCTCACGGGTTTCATCAAATGCAATTCTGCCTCTTATCCTCAGCCATGTAGCATTACTTCCCATATCCGAAATCTCAATATCTGGATTCTGCTTTAACTGCTTATACACATCCTTAGTTTTATTAGTACAGAAATAGAGCGTATTGTTCCTTTTCATTATGAAGCCAAAGGGGCGGACTCTGGCTTTACCTCCATCGACAGTGGCAATGTGAAAAACAGGGTTGGCTTTTATAAACTCAAAAACAGTATTCATGTGAACCTCCTAATAAGAATTTTGTTTGGTATATCTTAACTATTATTAAACATTATACAACATGATCAACATGAATAATCTTATAATTATACGATTGAATATTTATATCAAAATAATGGACAAAAGACAAAGAAAGAATAGATATATTAATAACAGATTGGTAATGGACCAGTTCGGAATTTAATTGAAAAAAATATCTTATTTCATTAACTTCATCACTTAATGGTATAAATAAATTAAGAGGAGTATTAATTTATATTCAATTATGTTATGAATTATTATATAGTTGAAAGTGAAAATATGTTTTTCTGATTATGGTTCCTAATAAAAATCATGGAGGAGTTTTTTTAGGAGATATTTTATGAATTCGATCCATGAAACAAAAGTGACGTTGAAAAAAGAAATTGTATCCAGGCTTTCGGCCTTTCCGGAAGTTTGGCGCGTGATTATCTTTGGATCGTTTGTAAGTGCCGATGATCCTCATGACCTTGATATTGCCGTGTTTCAGGACTCGGATGAAAACTACTATCACCTGGCTTTGAAGTACCGGCGGACGCTCAGATCCGTTGCCAAAATAATACCATTAGACGTCATTCCCATACCACAAAATACAGGGCAGGGAACTTTCATGCAGGAAATCGAGAAAGGCGAAGTGCTATATGAAAGATGAAACACGAACATGGCTATCCTATGCGGACGAAAATCTTGATGTCGCAGGATTGGCCCTGGATCATGGACATCTCAATGCATCTCTTCAAAACGCTCACCAGGCAGTAGAGAAATATTTAAAGGCCTTAATTACCGAACGAGGTATCGATTTTAGGCGGACTCACAGTATACGAGAACTGGTCGGAATGCTTGAGGACCAGAATATTACCGTGGGAATCTCCGAGGATGAGATGGACTTGATGGATTCCATATACATCCCTTCAAAATACCCTGTCTATTCGGCCCTCCCATACATTACTCCAGATATTTCAACATGTCATGACGCACTGGAAATTGCGCACAGTGTAAGCAATTTAATATCCGATATACTCCATGTAGAGGAGCTCTAGTAATTGTTGAACTGTACAAACGGGAGCGAAAGTTATAAAGCCGACTTTTAATGACAGATAATAGACGCCAACATTATCACCGACCTGCAAGGAGATTTCACGGTAAGAAGGCCGGCGGATCAAGGGAGAAGCCCTATGGAAATTGCAGGCTTGATCCCGCCTTAAAAGATCTATTCAGGAAGATAGGGGTTCCCGAGACCGTGCCCTTTACGCCCGATCCCTTTCAACTGGAGGCCCTTGAAAAGATACAAGATCATGACGTCCTTGTAAGCGCTCCCACGGGCGCAGGCAAGACATGGATTGCATCCCGGGCAATAGAGCAATATCTCAGGCAGGGGATGAAGACATGGTACGCCTCCCCGCTTAAGGCACTCTCCAACTCCCTTTACCAGGAATTTTCAGGGGAATTCGGACCGGCTTCATGCGGCATCCTGACCGGGGAAAGAAAGGAGAACCCCGAGGCGCCGATCATTGTGGGGACCACGGAGATACTCCGCAACCAGCTTTACGACGCCATGCATGAGGGAACCAACATAGATACCGACCTGGTGATA
>CAVZMS010000123.1:0-7487 GCA_963776085.1 uncultured delta proteobacterium | reverse complement strand
TATATTGTAGGCGACAATGGCGCTTCTGCCGAGGGCGCGCTGACCGGTTATGAAAACGGCGGTCCGTATGGAAACAGCAATTCGGCCGATGTGGCGACCCGCCTGCAATACGCCGACGAGTTCGGCAGTGAATTGTTTGCCAACGCTTACTCTGCCGCCTGGGCCTGGGGTATGAGCTCGCCCCTCCAGTGGATGAAACAGGTGGCGTCCCACCTCGGCGGTACCCGCGATCCGCTGATCGTCTCCTGGCCGGCGCACATCAAAGCCAAGGGTGAAATACGCAGCCAGTTCACTCATGTGGTCGACATTGCTCCCACCATATACGAGCTGGCCGGCATCCGTTTTCCGGATACGGTCAATGGAGTGAAGCAGCTTCCGCTGGAGGGAAAGAGCTTTGCCTATACCTTCGACAATCCCCAGGCGCCCAGCGCCAGGACGCTGCAATACTTCGAGATGCTGGGCAGTCGCGGCATTTACAAGGATGGTTGGTGGGCCGGCGCGCGCAATCGGCTACCATGGAATTTGTTCGGTGTGGCTGAAGGAATAAACGAACATCCCTGGGAACTCTACGACCTGACCAAGGACTTCAGCCAAGCCCACGATCTGGCTGCTAAGTATCCGGAGAAGCTCAAAGAGATGCAGGAAGCTTTTGACAGCGAAGCCCGGCGAAACCAGGTCTATCCACTGGCGCCAGCATGGGGAGTAGGCCGCCCATCGCCCGTAAGCGGCAAGAAGATGATCACCTACTACTCAGGAGTCAACCGGCTCACAGGCGGGGTCGCTCCCGACCTGAACAGCCGGATGCGGAAGATCGTTGCCGTTCTGAACCTGCCGACCACGCAAACTGAAGGCGTAATTATAACCCAGGGAGGACGCTGGAGCGGATTCAGCATGTACGTGAAGGACGGTCATGTCGTCTGCGAGAGCGATGGTTTCAGCCCCACCCATCAGAAGCTGGTTTCATCCGAAGCGCTGCCTACGGGCAAGGTGGAGATTGCTTTTGAAGTCGAGAAGGGGGCCTCGGTCCGGCAGGAGGCGGGCCCATTCGTCACTTCGTTTGGAAATGCACGCCTTGGACGCCTCTTTATCAATGGAAAACCGGTCGGAGAGGCTCTGTTCAAGAGCTTAGGCTCCATGGGCTGGGAGACTATGGACATCGGCAGCGATACCGGCACTCCGGTAAGCGACGCGTATTCCGTTCCCTTTACATTTACCGGCCAGATCGAAAAAGTGACCGTGGAATTGAATTAAATAAAAACAACGGGGTCAGGGATACACAATTGACAAAAACAATAATTCTTTCAAATGTATAGCCCTGACCCTCATATTTATTCATTTATTCCTTTCTAAAAAAAATATACAGCCGTCGCTTTTCTCTTCAAAAACTCCAGTCACTCAACAGGCTTTTAAAATGATAATGAAGGGTCTTTATTTAACGGATTGAAGCTGATTTTTAAACTTGGCTCTCATCCTCTTGTTGTAGTATATAATAAGGACTAACCTGTTATAAAAAAGGAGATAATCGTTATGGCAAGAATGACTGATTTACCGGAAATGGCTCAAGAGATAGTGATGGGTATGGAATGCCCGACATTTGAAACCGAGCCATGGATTAATGGTCCTCCCCTGAATCAACGGAGGGTCGCCTTGATTACAACGGCAGGTCTGCATTTACGTACCGATCGGCCTTTTCAGATGAACCAGCCTGATTATTATCGTGTTATCCCAGGAGACGCGCAGGACAATGATTTTATTATGTCTCACGGGGCATCCAGCTTTGACAGAACAGGTTACCAGAGGGACTTGAATGTCGTTTTCCCCCTGGACCGAGTGCGGGAACTGGCAGAAGAAGGGATTATTGGCAGTATCGCAGATTATCACTATTCATTCGGTACACCACTAGGTGTGCCGGAATATAAAACTGTGGCAAAGGAACTGGGTGGCCCTGTTCGAGAAAGATAATGTTAATGCCGTACTCCTGTTTCCTGTTTGACCTGGTTGTACGATCGCCGGCGGCGTTCTCGGCCATCTATTGGAAGAAAAGGGGATCCCCACAGCCAATATAAGCCTTATCCGTCCTCACACTGAAAAAGTAAGACCTCCCAGGTCATTATGGGTGCCTTTCGAGTTAGGTCGCCCCCTGGGAGTTCCCAATGATGCGGCCTTCCAGAAAAGAGTACTACTCTCCTTATTAAAACTGCTAGAAAGAACCGATGGCCCATCAATTATTGATGACTTTCCGGATGACGCGCCTGAATCCGACGATAGTGTGGAAGTATTATCCTGCCCGGTCCGGTTTGATGAACCGGATGATGATGCGTCTGATCCTGACCCCCTTAAGACTAAATTTATAAGGGAAATCCAGGCTATGCGACCTTGGTATGATATGGCCCTAAAAAAACGGAAACGAACAACAGTGGGAGGGAGCGGCATTGAAATAGATTCATTAGGAGATTATATATATTCCTTTATAAAAGGGGATGAGCCGGAAAATCCTCGTAGTGATGTTGATATTTCAGTAATCCTTAAACTGGCAGCTGAAGACTTGAATGCCTATTATATTGAGGGAGTTACCTCGCAACCGGGTCAGGAAGATTTGTCCAGTAAGGCACTCCAGGAATGGTTCTGGAATAATACGACCGCTGGTGAAGTGTTGTTAGAGTTAATAAAGGCCTGTTCTCAAAGCGATAATGAGGGGATTAAGATGACGGGAAGCCACTTTATTGCCCCAATGGATGTAATGATGAAACGGGGTATTTTAAAAAAAGAGTAAAATATTTGTTAGGTATACTGTCCTTTAATTAATCCATCATCGACATGATATCCGCTGTGAAAAGGGCGACCTCCTTAAATAATTAAGTAACTCTGTGTGGTAGTAAATGGGGCGATATTCAATTGACATACAACACGGAAATCCATATACTTCATTCACAAAAAAAGGACTTCTTATTCAAGCCGACTTCCATAACAAGGGGGGTACTATGCCCGCGGCGCCGCGTACCGGCATTTGGTGAGCTCGGCCTGGACTTCGAGGTATAAGACATGAAGGTAGGATTCATCGGCATCGGACAGATGGGCATCCACATGTCCCGGCACATCCAGGCGGCCGGACACAGCCTGGTGGTTCACGACGTGAACAAGGATGCCGCCGCGCCGCCTGCTGGAAACGGGCGCCGAATGGGCCGGAAGCCCCAAAGAGGTGGCCGAGGCCTGCCGATACGGTCATCACCTGCCTGCCCACGCCGCAGATCGTCGAAGAGGTGGTCTACGGGACCGAAGGTCTCAAGTCCGGGTGGAAGCACGGGGACATCTACATCGACATGAGCACCAACTCCCCCTCGCTTGTCCGGCGTATCGCCGAAGACGCCGGAGCGATGGGCGTGGCGGTCCTGGACGCTCCGGTGAGCGGGGGCACGAGAGGGGCCGAGCTGGGGACACTCACCATCATGGTGGGGGGGGACGCCGGCCGTCTCGAACGAGGCCCGCCCGGTGCTCGAGCCGATGGCCAACAAGATCTTCCACCTAGGTGCGGTGGGCTGCGGCAACGTGGCCAAGCTGGTGAACAACATGATCGGGCTGGCCTGCAATTCCATCTGCGCCGAAGGGTTCGTCCTGGGAGTCAAGGCCGGCATCGACCCGCAGGTGCTCTACGACCTGCTGACCATCAGCACCGCCAACAACTGGAGCCTGCAGCAGTACCCCAACACGGTCTTCAAAGGCAATTTCGCGCCCGGCTTCAAGATGTCGCTGGCCCACAAGGACATCAACCTGGCCCTCGGCCTGGGGGAGGAGTACGGAGTGCCGCTGCCGGTGGCCAAAGCGGTCAAGGCCGACCTGGCCGAGACCGTGGAGGCCGGCCGGGGCGAACAAGGGGTGGATGCGGTGATACTTGGCCTGGAAGAGGCGGTCGACGTACGGGTGCGGACGTCTTGAGTACGGGCGGCTCGTGCAGCTCCACGCCAGAGAGATCAGGAGGACAGCATGATAGTCGTCGAGAGCAGCACCGTTCAGCCAGTGTTCATGGACCCCAAGGACGACATCATCGTGAAGAGCGCTCCGGTCAGCGGCCGGCGGGTGCTGAGCGTAGCCGAGGCTGAGGGCTGGGCGGCCTCGCTCACCACCTTCGGCATCGGCGGAAGGCTCAACTGGCACACCCACGACTCCGAGCAGATCCTCTACGTGACCGAGGGCCGGGGCATCGTGGCCACCAAGGAGAAGGAGTACGTGGTCACACCGGGCTCCATCGTGTACATCCCGGCCGGGGAGAGCCACTGGCACGGCGCCACGGACGAGTCGTCCATGACCCATCTCAACATCCAGAAAGCCGGCATCCACCTCGCCGAATAGAGCCAAGGAGGACACACGACATGAAAGCTGCCGTCTGCTACGAGTTCGGTAAGCCGCTCGTCATAGAGGAGCTCACGCTCCGGGCGCTACGCGGCCTGACGAAGTCAAGGTGAAGGTCGCCGCCACCGCCATCTGCCACAGCGACATCCACGACATGCAGAGGCGACTTCGGGGGCGGGCTGCCCTTCGTCGGTGGTCATGAGACGGCAGGCCGGGTCGAGGAGGTGGGAGCGGACGTCACCGCCGTCAAGCCGGGCGACCCGGTGATCGTCAGCCTCCTCGAGTCCTGCGGCAAGTGCTTCTACTGCAGCACCGGGACGGCCCTACTTCTGCGAGACCAAGGTCACCTACGACGTGCGGGGGACGCTCACGAACCAGCGGGGCGAGGACGTCGTCCAGAAGGCGCGGGTGGCCGGCTTCGCGGAATATGTCCTGGTCCACGAATCGCAGCTGGTGAAGATCGATGAAGACTTCCCCATGGACGTGGCCTCCCTGCTCGCCTGCGGGGTGACGACCGGTTTCGGGGCCGTGGTCAACCGGGCGAAGGTGCCTCCCCTGAGCAGCGTGGTGGTCATCGGTACCGGCGGCGTGGGACTCAATGCCGTCCAGGGAGCCGTGATCTGCGGGGCCAACCCCATCATCGCCGTGGACATCGTCGATTCCAAGGTGGCCCGGGCCAAGGAGTTCGGCGCCACTCACGGGGTCAACGCCAAGACGGCCGACGCCGTCGCCGCGGTCAAGGAGGTGACCGGGGGCCGGGGAGCGGACTACGTGTTCGTCACGGTGGGCAGCTCGGCCGCCATGCAGCAGGCCTGGTCCATGCTTGTCAGGGGCGGGACGGCGGTCATGGTCGGAATACCCCCGGCCACCGACCCGCCGCTCTCCATCCCCGCCGGGGAGCTCGCCTTCACCGAGAAGACCTTGACCGGCGGTTTCATGGGTTCGATCCGCCTGCAGGTGGACATCCCGGGCCTGATGGCCCTCTACAAGGCCGGTCGCTACAAGCTCGACGAGCTCATCACAGGCCGGTATCCGTTCGAACGCATCAACGAGGCGATCGAGTCATCGGCGGCAGGCGAAGCCCTGCGCAACGTGCTCATATTCTGATAGGGATCGAAAGGAGGCCCGCCATGTCGGAGGCACAGAGACTTCTGCGTAATAGAAATTCTGCCCTATAAAACTGTGCTATAACGCGTTTTTTGAAACAAAAAAGGCTGTATTGAAAAGGATGATGTAGATATTGAAAACGGGTATGACTTTTGAAGTGTAAAAGGAGGGGATGATATCATGCAATACAGAAAGCTTGGAAAGAGTGGTATTGAAGTATCTGTCCTGGGATTCGGGTGCATGCGGCTGCCTGTGATTGAAAAGGGATATGAGCATCTTTCGGTAATGGAAAAACCCGTCAACGTGGATGAAGCGGAAAGGCTGCTCGTTTATGCCGCAGAGAATGGCATCAACTATTTCGACAGCGCATACGTCTATCATGGGGGAAAGAGCGAGGGGATCTTAGGCAGGGCAATAAGGCCTTATCGTAATAAGGTCTATATTGCAACAAAACTGCCCGTGATGCTTGTTCAAAAGAGATCTGATGTGGAAAGATTTATTGATGAGCAGTTAAAAAGACTCGATACGAATTATATAGATTTTTACCTTCTCCATGGATTAAACCGGCTCGGCTGGTCCCTTATGAAGGAATATGAGGCATTAGCGTTCCTGGAGAAATTAAAATCAGACGGCCGGATAAGGTACGTGGGCTTTTCATTCCATGATGATGTAAAAATATTCAAGGAGATTGTAGACAGCTATGACTGGACCATGTGCCAGATCCAATACAATTATTTTGATGAGAACCGTCAGGCAGGCAAAGAGGGGCTCCAGTATGCTGCAGGGAAAGGCATTGGTGTGGTAATCATGGAGCCTTTGCGCGGAGGGAGGCTTACTGACAATATACCTTCCTCCATACAATCCCTCTGGGATTCTGCCGGCAAAAAAAGAAGCCCCGCAGAATGGGCCTTAAGGTGGGTTTATAACCATCCGGAAGTATCCCTCGCCCTAAGCGGCATGAATTCAATGGAGCAGCTCAGGGAAAACATAAAGACAGCGGAAAATGCCTTACCTGGTTCCATGGGGACCGATGAAATCGAATTGATCGGGAAAGTAAAGAAAAGATACCAGGAGATGCTGCAGGTTAACTGCACAGGATGTGCCTACTGCATGCCCTGCCCGAATGGAGTTAATATTCCCGTCAACTTCGATGCCTTTAATAACTATTATTTATTCGGAGATAAGATGTTTCCGAAATTTGAGTACAACATCTTGATGCCGGAAGGGCAAAGGGCGTCGGCCTGTGTGGAATGCGGTGAGTGCGAGGAGAAATGCCCTCAACAGATTGAGATTATGGATGAATTGAAAAAGGTGCACGATCTCTTATATATGGAAGATATACCCACGCCCCACTTTGGGAACTGAGTGTATTAATTTGCTGAAATTTGAAAATATAAAGGAGAGGGGAATTGGAAAGTAAAATAGTGTATTTTGAAGATATAGGGCCGCAGAATACCGAAATAACGTTTAAATCGGTAAAGGAAAGATTGAATGATTCTGGTATTGAAAAGATTGTTATCGCCTCCACCACAGGCGCTACGGCAAGGATGGCCAATAGTTATTTTAAGGACACGGGAATAAAATTAATTGTGATACCTCATCAGTATGACTTTCACAGGGATGTCAACCCATTTCCCCGTGAACTGGTCAAAGAGCTGAGAGACGCGGGTCATGATGTCCACTTCGGGACCATGTTATTTCATACGGATCAACTATATGATTCGAATATCCCGACATTAATGGCCAATATCCTGCGCTGCTTCTGTCAGGGAGTAAAGGTCTGTTTTGAAATAGTCATGATGGCTACAGATGCAGGTCTTCTTTCAAAGGGAGAAAAGGTAATTGCCATAGCCGGGTCAGGTCGCGGATCAGACACTGCATTAGTTATGCAGGTATCTTCTTCCCAGAATATGAAAAAACTTCGCGTGAATGAAATTATCTGTAAGCCTCTTTATCCTCTGAATATTGATGAAGCATTATCTAGGGTGCCCCCGGAAAGATAAGATCTTCACCCAGATGGATGGAAATCGAGG
>CAVZMS010000122.1:0-8493 GCA_963776085.1 uncultured delta proteobacterium | reverse complement strand
GATACTCCTGAACTTGAACAAAATCAACCTAGAATAAATGAATAGCAGCATCCGAGCGGTTGGATTACGTGACGTCATGCATATCACAGGAATTTGAACCAATTGATATTCTGATGTACTGGCAAGATATCACAGGTTATGTTTTAATTTTCCACTTTGATTTTTTCTTGTTTGAAAATGTCTAATATCAAGGGCTGACGCTGTTTCTCCAGGCTTTGGGAAAGAATGCCAGTATTGTGAAGTAGCGTTGGATACATTTTTACTCACGCGGCGGATCGCCGTCATAGCCGCCGGTTGGATTAAGAAAAATCTTTCCCGGTTCCCCAGGAAGCGGTGTGAGCCAGTCAGGACTGCTATGCGGGAAAAGCAGTCTTGCCTGCCAGTGAATGGCAAAATCCTCGGCCTTCACATCCGGATAGAACCTGGTCATGCCCTCAACAATTCAGCTCCAGTCTTGGCGGTGTTGTAGACCTCTTCATAGTTGTCCAGATACTTTAGTGACCAGTCGATGCAATCGGTGTAAGTGCGGGAAGCCATCCTCTTGGACTTCTTCCATGATCCGGATTTTTTCATCGTCGCAATGGCCGGGGATGACAATGCGGGCATCAAACTCCCTTAGCTTGATAATCGATGCTCGCCACTTTATACGTCGTACAACATTACTCTCGATGGGCCATAGGTGGCAGTCGTGAAAGGCGATATCCGTAGCACAGGCGACCTTGATGGAGGGGATCCAGACCACGGAATTGTTGATGCTGTCCCCTTCCCAATCGTCGGAGAGCAGCAATTTCTTCGCCTTCGAGTATCAAGCCGCGGTTCGCTCAGCGGCATGGGAATAGTGGTCTTGCGGGGTATGTCGCCCGGCCCGAACCGATCGATCGCCCACAGTATCGACTTTGTCGACTCGATGTGAAGACGATGTCCTTGACTACGCTGGGCAACGCCACAATCCTGGCATGCGGGAAAGCATGCTGCAAGACCTGCAGACCAAAATGGTGGTCGGGGTGAAAATGCGATATATAGATATGGGTGAGATTCTTGCGCATGGGAATGATTTCGGCGATCATCCGGTGAGAGTCGCTGAGAAGTTGGGATGCGTCGACTAGAATCGCATCCCGTTCCCCGTAGATGAGTGTTGAGTTGCTATTGAAACCGAGATAGCTGTGCAGAAATACTCTGAATCTCAGTGACATTGCTGCTCCTTTTCGATATGCGGATTTGAGTTAGCGGCTCTGGATGCAGTCATGGGGCTCTTTCTCAATGCCGCTTTGGTTAAGAGAAAATGTTAGGAATTTGGATTTTGAAAGTCAGGTTGAGTTTGTTGAGTTGAGAAGAAATCCCTTTTTAAGACAGAAGGATATGGAATTCCGGCTTGATTGTCAACCTATCAATATCCTCATGTTGTTGCGGGTATAATTCGTATGAGAGTAACTATGTTCAAAAAAAACAGATAATTCGATATCATACTGGAAGAACTTGCAGGGCAGCTCAGATCAGCAATTCAAAAAGATGACAGATGTCCGACTGATCCCTAACTGATACAGATTGCAGATATCTGCTATCTATTTAGATCTTCTCACAAACATCAATTACAACGCTGTGCTTGACAAGCCCTCTGAGATAGTTAAAATCTACTATGGTTGAGAGTGTGTTATTTTAGAAGATTATATCAATTTAAAAAAAGGAGGTAATCTAAAGATGCCCAAAAGCTCTCGTGAGGAACGCAAAGGCAAGGTAATCGAGGTATTGAATGAGGCTAGGGGAATGGAGCTGCATGCAATCTACCAGTATATGAACCAGCATTATGGGCTGGATGATATGGATTATGGCGAACTGGCCAAGAACATCAAGTTGATCGCCATCGATGAGATGCGGCATGCGGAGATGTTTGCTGAAAGAGTTAAGGAACTGAACGGCGAGCCCACATCCGAACCGTCGGACAAGGTCCAAAAAGGTCAAAAACCTGAAAAGATTTTCATCCATGATTCAGGCCTTGAAGACAACACCATCGACAGGTACAATCAATTTTTGCTGGTGTGCAGAGAAAACGGAGACAGCACCACGATGAAGCTCTTCGAGCAGATCATTGATGAAGAAAAAGAGCATATGAATTATTTCGATAACGTGAACGATCATATCAAGGAGCTGGGTTCAGCGTATCTTGCCCGTATTGCAGGCACGCCTTCGAGTACAGGAGGTTTCTCAAAGGGATTTATAATGGCCCAGGGTGCTGCTGAATAGCCTGCCTCTTCATTTCTGATCTGTTGCAGTAAGGGAAAGTCTATGATCCACTGTTGACAACCCGTTTCGCCCCCCCTGTGTTACAGAAACGGGCTCAAACTGAAAACATTAAGACTAAACTTTTTTATTGTCTCAAATTTATAATCTAAAAATTATCCGTCAGGCGGATAACATTAAAAATTACCAATTATCCGTTTGCCGGATAATATATATGTTGGGCCTGCTAAACCCTAATGAGGTGTATCACCTTATCAGAAGTCTATATTTGGAGAAATAGTATGGATAATTTTCCTGAATTTATGCGGCAAGCCAGTAATCGTATTTCTGCTAAATCACAATATACACCTGGAATAGAGGGATATGTTTTTGATGGAATAGATGGAAGTCAAATCACAATATGGATAAGTAAATTAGGAGGAGATTCTGCAGAACATGTTCATGAATATGATGAATATTTTACTGTTGTTCAAGGGCAATATACAGTCATTATTGACGGAAAATATATTCCAATAAATGTCGGTGGAGAATACTTTATTCCTAAAGGAATTCCACATAGCGGAAAAAGTATTCCAGGAACAAGGACTATAAATGCATTTGGAGGAAAGCGAGCAAACCGGGAAATAGAAAGCCAATAAAGAAGCAGGCCCAACAATGCACTGAAGCCGACTTGGCCTTCGGCCAAGCGGCTTAGCGCTGGACGTTAGTCCTTGAAAGGAGAAAGATATAGTGGCCGATGAAAAGAATCGTGTATGCCCGGTTATATTAGCAGGTGGTCTCGACAATAGAATCCGAAGATGGTTGCAAGGCCCTCGTAAAATACTTGGACCTTATATTAAAGAAGGAATGACAGTCCTGGATGTAGGTTGTGGACCAGGTTTTTTCTCTATTGAACTGGCTCAAATGGTTGGCGAATCAGGTAGAGTTATTGCTTCAGATTTGCAGGAAGAGATGCTTCGGAAACTAAGAGACAAAATTCAGGGAACAGAAGTTGAAGAACGTATCACACTGCATATGTGCGAAAAGAACAAGCTGGGCTTGTCAGAGGGTGTTGATTTTGTTCTAGCGTTCTATATGGTTCACGAAATCCCAAATCAGGAAGACTTTTTCAATGAGATAAAATCAATACTTAAACCAAACGGACAAGTTTTCATAGTAGAGCCACCATTCCATACCTCAAAGACGGCATTTGAAGAGACCATTAGAAAAGCACGGGATGTAGGTTTCATAGCTGTTGACAGGCCAAAAATATTTCCTAATAAGGCAGTGATTTTACAAAAGGGCTAACAACACGTTGGAGCCGATCGCTTACGCTCCGGCTCAACTCGGCCGTTATACGCGGAGAAATGGTTCTGAGGCTATCGACAGTCTCGTTCGGCAGAGGAAACATGACACACGAGTTTGACGGAAAGGAGTACGAGAAGGCATCCGCCCACCAGAAGGAATGGGGAACCGTACTCATTGCCGAGCTCGACCTGAATGGATCTGAGCGTGTCCTCGATCTCGGGTGCGGAGACGGCGCCCTCACCAGCCAGATTGCGGAACTCGTACCCGACGGAGATGTTTTGGGTGTAGATGCTTCGCAAGGCATGATTGATGCTGCATTACCCAAAGAGCGAAGCAATCTCCATTTCCTCAAGCTAGACATCAATGACCTGGATTTCGAGAATGAGTTCGACGTTGTGTTCTCGAACGCCGCGCTTCATTGGGTGAGAGACCATCAGCGTCTACTCCAGAACGTCCACCGGGCGCTCCGTGTCGGTGGACGCCTCCGTTTCCAATTTGCTGGAGACGGCAACTGTGCGAATTTCTTTGCTGTAGTACGCGAAGCAATGGCACGGGAGGAATTCTATACGTTCTTTGCTAGTTTTGAGTGGCCGTGGTATATGCCCTCCATTGACGAGTACAGAAGCCTAGCTGAACCGAGCGGGCTTCGTAATGTACGAGTCTGGGGTGAGAACGCCGACCGATTCTTCCCCGATGCAGAAGCGATGATCCGATGGATTGACCAGCCGAGCCTCGTACCATTCCTTGCCTACATTGCCGACTCAGCGAAAGACTCGTTCCGGGACTTTGTTGTGAGTCGAATGATCGAAAGAACGAAACAGGAGGACGCAAGATGCTTCGAGACATTCCGACGCATCAACATATCAGCAGCGAAGTGAGATTGCCGAACAAGACGTTGAACCGGATCGACAACACAACGGCGTCCAGTTAGCTTATTGTTAATGAATTTCTATACTTTTTCCCATTGCCCGTCTTAGTTCTTATCTGGGAGCAGATTAGAAATCGAGTCATGATGAAAATTAGCGATTGCAAAGTTCATGTATCTGCTATTAAAACATAACAAAATAATAATTGATCCTTAGCTGGTTAAGGTTCATCATCTGTCTGGTTTTTCTATTAAGAAAAGAAAAAGGAGGAACTGAACATGTATGAATTTAACAGAAGGGCATTTCTTAAGGATTTAAGTAAGGTCACGGCGGCCTTGGGCATGGGATTTTCCCTGAGTGCCGGATGCGCAAAGGAAGAACCCGAAGTGAAACCGGCGGAAACGGCTGAAGATGAGCCTGGAGTAACGGCCTCCGAGTCAAAGGCTGAAAAGGGACTCCAAAAAGACGGTCAAATTCTTTTTATCGGTGACGACATCGCCGTTGCCGATACTACCCACGGAAAGGTGAAGGGATATATACTAAGGGATATCTGCTATTTTTTAGGGATCCCCTATGGAGCAGACACTTCCGGTGAAAACCGTTTTATGCCACCGAAAAAACCCAAGCCCTGGACGGATGTATTTCCTGCTGTATGGTGGGGTAATTCAGCTCCTCAAAACATGGATAACCGTTATGCAAACAGGTTTTTTGCTTTTAAAGATCATTGGAACTATGACGATGTGAGCGAAGATTGCCTGAGAATCAATGTTTTTACTCCCGGAATTAACGATGGCGGTAAACGGCCGGTTATGCTCTGGTTGCATGGCGGCGGATTTACCAATGGTAATGCCATTGAGCAGGATGGATACAATGGTGAAAATTTGGCCAGGCTGGGCAATATCGTATATTGTTCCATTAACCACAGATTGGGCCCCTTGGGGTTTTCAAATTTTGCCGGAGTGGGAGGTGAGAAGTATGCAGCCTCAGGAAATGTAGGGATGCTTGATATTGTTGCCGCACTTGAATGGATTCGGGATAATATCGCCAACTTTGGAGGTGATCCCGGAAATGTCACCATTATGGGACAGTCGGGCGGAGGAGGCAAGGTTACAATAATTTCGGCTATGCCCTCTGCTAAAGGACTATTTCATAAGGCTGTTGTGCTTAGCGGTGCCATGATAAAAGCCGGTGATAAAGAATATTCCGAAAAGATAGGCCCTTATGTCCTGAAAGAAGCAGGATTAACTTCAGCTAATATAGATAAATTGCAGCAAATCCCGTGGAAGGATTATTATGAACTTGCCAATCGTGCCGCAGCAAAATTGGCTAAGGAAGTGGGCAAAACAGGAATAATGGGCGGATTCAGTCCGGTTGTCGATGGTTATTATCTTCCCCAACATCCGTATTTTCCTGAACCAACACCGGAGGCTGCTGATATTCCCATGTTGATATGTTCAACTTTTAATGAACTATCACCCAGCTGGACCGATCCAAAATTGTTAAACGTTACCTTGGAAGAAGTAATTGAGAATGTTAAAGAAAGAGCCGGATTTGGGCCAGGATTTGGCGATAAGGCAAAAGAGGTTGTTGAGGCTTACGCCAAAGCCTTTCCTGATAAAACACCCTATCAGCTTTGGTCCTTTGTAATCAGCAATCGACAGGGAGTTGTTGCTCTTGCTGACGCCAAATCAAAACAAACGGCGCCGGTTTTCGTTGCCTGGTTCGGCTGGCAACCGCCTTTGTTTGATAACCGCATGGGTGCATCTCACTGCAATGATATCTGTTTCTGGAATTATAATACTGATGTGATGATCACACATACCGGCGGTGGTGCAAGACCAAGGAAATTATCCGCAAAAATGGCCGGTTCGCTCCTGCAATTTATGAAAACGGGAGATGTTAATAGTGGCGGACTGCCCACATGGCCCAGATATACATCAGCAAACGGAGAGGTTATGATACTTGACGATGTTTGTGAAGTAAAGAATGATCCTGACAGGGAAGCAAGAAAGTCATTGCCGAACTAAAAAAATCCGTAAAGCGCGGGGAGAAACCGGTGAAGCGGAATACCCGTCCCCTATCATGGCGTTGATAAAACTGTAAGAAAAGAATTGAACACTCAAGGAACGCTCTGTATTTCATTCAGTGCACATTATTTATTGGCTAGAACGGGCAATAAAAGATATGATAGGAATCCAGGAGGTTTTCATGACCTTAAATTTTAAAAGATATGCACTGACGGCAGTCCTTGCGGTGCTCTTTTCCTGTACCGCCGTTCCAAAAGAACACAGCGCCGATCTCGGATCTAAAATCCGTTACAAAGATATTGCTCAAGCAGTCACAAAACTTACGGAATTGGGAGTTCCGCTCCAAAAGGATCCCAAAGAGGATGTACGCTGGATAGAGGCCAAGAATGGCGAATTGAAAGACGAATCAATGCGTCTTCTCCCGCACCTGCCTAAACTGGAATGGCTGGAGATCGGCAACGGCGTCCTCACTCAGGACGGGATGAAGCACCTGGGAAAATGCACGGCACTGAAACGGTTATATATACACGACATAAGCCTTGAGGGAGAAGAATTAGCATGGATCTCCAATCTGAAACAGCTTGAAGCTCTGTCGCTTCAACGCACACAAATCGATGGAAGATTTCTCAAACATCTTAATACCGTCGATTCGCTTAAGGTTCTGAACCTGAGCGGAAATCCCATAACGGATGACGATATGGCCCAGATCGCGCGTTTTAAAAACCTGGAGGTCCTTGCGCTGGCGGATACCCATATTACCGGGTCAGGTATTGGCCAGATCAAAGGAATGGCCCGGCTCAACGAGCTAAATATAAGAAATTGCAGCATTCAAGACTATGATCTCTCATATTTCCTGTCCATGCCGAACCTTCGCATAGTTTACGCGGAAGGCTGCCATTTGAGCGATTTGGCCGTTGGAGGCATTATTACGAGATTCCCTTCGCTGGCCATTTTTCGTTAATTTTTTTAATACACCATCGATTCAATAAAGGAACATCATGCATCAATACGTTCGATACACCAGGCAATGGGTCATAACCGCAGCATTACTGATTTTGATCGTAACCCCTCTGATTGCAGAAGAGCATACGGAAGAGCCCAA
Source organism: uncultured delta proteobacterium (assembly GCA_963776085.1). GTDB lineage: Bacteria > Desulfobacterota > DSM-4660 > Desulfatiglandales > HGW-15 > CAVZMS01. The sequence continues at coordinate 973 of CAVZMS010000122.1, read as the reverse complement.
ATGGATACGAACACCCGATGTCGTTTACGTCGGAACGCCCTATGACGTGGTATCTGAAATGCTGCATATGGCACAGGTAAATAAAGACGACCTGGTAGTCGACCTCGGCTGCGGCGACGCCCGGATACTGGTTCTGGCTGCGCAGAAGTACGGCAGCCGTGGGATAGGCTACGAAATCGATCCGGATATGGTCCGGGCATCCAGGAGGAACCTAGAAAAAAACAATGTTGCAGACCTGGTACAGATCATCCAGGCGGACATATTTACCGTGGATATCAGTAAAGCGGATGTCCTGCCGATATATCTCCTGCCCGAAATGAACCTGAGGCTCCTGCCGCAATTCGAGACGCTCAAACCCGGATCCCGTCTGGTGTTTCATAACTATGACCTGGAAGGGTTCGTTCCGGACAGAAAAATGGAAGTTATTTCAAACGAAGACAATTCCATCCATACATTGTACTTATACACAACACCGCTTAAACGGACACAATAGCTGGTCGCAAGAGTATAAGCATTAGGGGACGGGAAAAAATTTTCTTTTAATCAAAATAAACTTTTGTATTCCGGGAACAGTCACCGAATCCGGCGATTGACTCCCAACGTAAAGGAGGGAAACAGAGATGAGAATGACACGAAGAGACTTCGTTAAGGACATGGTTATTGGCGCCGCGGGGCTTTCGATAGCAGGTTCATTGGATCCCTGGGTGGCTGCTGCCGAAAAAAAGTACGGTCATTACTTTCATAAGTTTGTTTATAAAAAAGGAACTGGGGGGCCCGGGGCTGCCGACCATTTTTTCCGGATGAACGGCAAGGATTTGAACGATACAAATACCAATTTGTCTTTTGGTTATTACAGCAAAGTGGGGGCATGGAATACCGCACAACCGGGGGGATGTACACACCCCTATAATGAATGCCTGGTCTTCGCGGGCCTCGAGCCGAAAGATCCCAATTATTTAGGAGCGGAAATCGA
>CAVZMS010000121.1:0-6357 GCA_963776085.1 uncultured delta proteobacterium | reverse complement strand
GGGAGATTCATAGGTAGAAAAGCTATATCGATATTTTTAAGTGCTTTCATCTCCGGGATATTTTCCGTATCGCCGGCAATATAAACCCTCATGTCTCCAAATGTGATCACATATCCATTTCCGATGCCTTTTGGATGGAAAGGCATGCCCTTGCTTCGCTCATGAATAATATTGTATGCCGGCACCGCCTCGACCGTGAGTCCTTCCATCGTATTTATATCACCATTTTGCATGACAATGCAGTTCTTACATTGCTGAGCAACGGTCTGAGTCGTAACAATGGTGGTTTCGGCTGTGGAGATTTGCTCAAGCGCCTTGGGATCGAAGTGATCACCATGTTCATGTGTAATAAAGACAAGGTCCGCTTTGGGTAATTTGGAATAATCTCCGACCATGTTGGTGGGATCGATGTGGATGGTCTTTCCTCCGTATGTGAATATCAGAGAAGCATGACCTATGAAATAGATCTCCAAGTCACCTTTAGAAGTCTTAAAAATATCTCTTTCTGTGTCTTGCGCCATCACAATACTCGGAAACAACAGAATAAAAAGTGAAAAAAAGAAATTTTTCATATAGCACCTCCCGTAGCTTTATAGATTAGATAACCGGAAAAATTTATTTGTACTCAATCAACTCGAGGGCATTTCCGGAATTATCACGGATAAAGACAAAACAGACTCCGGGGGTATCGATGGGGCCCATGGCGATCTCCACGCCCTTTGCCTTCAGCTCTTTGACTGCAGCAAGGACATCATCCACCTGCAAACCAAAATGTTTGACGCCGTGGACTCTGAGATCCGCCGACGGATCGAGCCGATATTCCGGCAGAGGTTTGGCGCCTTCAACCTGGAATAGCTCTATGTAACAGTTGCCGCGCCTTATGTGCCCGATCTCCATTTTATTTGCGGCATCTTCCGACATCCGCATCACTTCCTCAAATCCGAGCTTTTCTTTGTACCAGGCGATAGACTCATCCAGGTTCGCGACGCTGATACCGACATGGTGTAACGATATTTCAAAACCTGGCTCATTATTTTGTTCTTCAGCCATAAGTACCTCCATCCCTACATATCCGGCAGCAAGGAACAGTGACAAACCGATAACAATGACCTGAATATATTTCTTCATGGAACTATCTCCCAAATCATAAAAGGGATTGCGCTTATAAAGCATTTTCTAATTCGCCGTAAGACTAAATGGGCTTAAAGTTGTGACTACTTGCCAAAAACTTAACATTTATTCTATCAAAATTGATTCAAGGTTACATATGGTAATCTTGAATATTTTTTAGGAGTGCGAAGTTCAAGGATTTTAGCGATAATTGTCAATGACGAAGAGATCAGGCGCCGTCGTTTTTGGTCGGCTATAGTCTTTATCTCTACTTGGATTGAATGCGAGTGAGTCTCCACAGCCAGAGACTTAGACCGCCCAAAATCAAAAAGGCCAGTACGCTTGGCCACAATGGTATCAGATAGCCACCTACCAGCACTTCAGGACGTATGATAAGTCGCGTTAATTGCGCTATAGAAATTAACCCGAACACAACGCTCGCTACTCGCAATCCTAATATTTGTGAATCCATTGTCTTGTTGCCTCCTTTATTTCGTGCTTGTGACTCATGACGGAAAGTATAACTGAACATTAATTATGTTATACGGCTACATGGGTGACGCCCGGGATAACATGTGGCGAGCGGTTTTTCCACACATCAAGTTAAATCCATGGAAATGGAGCCCCGCCGACTGAAGTCGGCGTCACCAATGCTCCAGCTTCGGCGAAACCCGCCTAAGCACATCCGCCTAGGCTAATCATGTTAGCAATAAACGCGGCTATTCGCCGCATTGCTAACACAGCTTCAGCGGATACCCTTTCGCATTCATCCGCCAACTGAAGTTGGCGGCTTTCTGCGAAGGTGGGTAAAAAACCTTGAATGAGCCGATTTGTCCGGTTATTTCCTATCATAATGGGATGTGAGCATAACTTCCACCCACATAACCGGTTTCCCGATTCTCTTGAAGATCAAGGGACAATGGATTAATCCTGCCGGAACAGTTACTATCGTGGGGGCGTTGATTATCTGTTTTTCTCCACCCATGTAAAATTCGATTTCAGCATCAAAATCATACAGATCTAAGGGATTGCTTCCAAAAAAGCACATCACATGAGGAAAATCGTGCTTATGAGGCTCAGGTTCATCGCCCTCGAGACTTGCTTTTATTATTGCAGAGAATAATATCTGGCAATCAAGTCCCAATTTTTCGGGACTGGCTAAGAACCCATCAAATACCGTCCCGGTATGTAATTGCCCTTTAGGTTCCCTTAATATATATTTGGCATATTGTGATTCGACCATTTTATCGTATCCTCTCTTTCCACATTGGAATAAATTTTGAAAAACCCCTTTGTCTCACCGATATTTTAGACTATATGTTTATATCAATCAAATACTAACATCTCTTAGGTTAAAAAAAAGAAGCTGCGCTTTGGAAGGTCTGCGCAGCTTCTTTGGTTATTGCAAAGTTATCTAATTTTTTATTTAGTGGGCGGAGGCGTAAAAGCAATTAATCTTTGCGTATCCCAATGCTCTGCAAGCAACCCGTCTCTGACAACCCACATGTCGAACCAGGTCGTGGTGTAGGGCTTGCCATTGGCGTCGTTGTACCCACGCACTGTGGCCAGTACCACCAAATCACCTTCGGCGATGATGTCGATAAAGTTAGCCAATTTCTCCTGAACTGGTTTTGGTTGGGCGAATTGTCTGAAGAAGGTCAAAAATCCCTCCAAACCCGTTTTAGCCATGGGATTGTGTTGAATATAATCTTTTGCTAAAAACTTGGGCGCTTCTTCCACTTGTTGGGCATCCAGCAAGGTGCGCCACATGTCGTACACCAGGCGTTTGTTGGCCGCGAGTTTCGGGTCGTCACTAGCCAATGAGCTTTCGTGATCAGGATTTTCCTTAGTTGGAACGTAGTTGCGCGGCGTCATACCGGGAGGAAGTGTGCCGTGGTCCCAGTGCTCGATGATCATGCCGTCTTTGATGCGGTACATGTCAAACCAGGTGGTGGTGTAGGTTTCGCCTTTGACGTTGGGATTTTCTTGCTTATCCACAGTGACTAAAGCGACTAAATCCCGCTCGGCAACAATCCCCACCAGGGGGAGTTGCACGCGGTCGGGGATTTCCAGGGGTTTACCCAGGCTGGAAAAAAAGGCCAGAACGCCGGCGCGGCCCGTGTCGGCAATGGGATTGTGTTGAATGTAGTTTTCGTCCAGGTATTTTTTAGCTGCTTCTACATCACGGGCGTCAACCAGGGTACGCCACATGTCGTAAACCAAGCGCTTGTTAGCGGCCAGCTGTGCATCGTCACTGGCGAGCAGGGCCTCGTGATCGCGGTTTTCCGTGACCGGTACCGCCGGCCCCAGCGCGGGTGAGGCAGTAGAGTCTTGCTGGGAAAAGCCAATCAACACAGCGCTCAGGAAGCAACAGCCTAGTAAATAAATGATGAGTTTTTTCATGGCATCCTCTTTTATCTTTAATTGAATTGATAAGAAGTCCCTTTTTGGGAATGAAGCATATGGATTTCCGGAAGATGGTCCAAATCCCGGCATTTCAGGCCTCAGGATCCTATATGGCGATATTTTCCCGATCTAGCACTTCCCCAGCGCTTTCAGTATCTTGTCCGGTGTGACAGGCGGCTCGATCCACTTTCCTATGGCATTGGCCACGGCGCAGACAGGAAGCAGGGGGGCGGCCATGCAGTGACTGATGCCCGTTGCGCCGTAACACGCATTACCGCTTCGGGTCTCCACGGCATACGTGTCGATCGGCCCCAGGTCCAGGATCGTGGGCTTCTTGTACTCGAACATGTTCGTGCTGAGTTTTACGCCTGTCGCCTTGTCGTAAATAAACTCCTCCGTTAATCCCCCTCCATGGCTGAAAAACATCGCCTGGTGCAGCTGCCCTTCAAAAGACGTCATCCTCAGCACCTTGCCCGGATCGCAGACAACAACATATTTGGTGACCTCCGTCTCGCCGGTTTCCGGGTCCACCGCCACCTCGCAGAAACTCGTATTCATGGTATCGAGGATATGTCCGCCTTTATGCCAGGTTGTCTCCGGAGGCCTCCCGAAAAATGTCGCGGCGATATCCAGATCATGATCGCCGAACCCTTCGTCCGCGATAAATTGCCCGAAGGGATAGGCCTTGCTGGGATCCGACTTCAGGTAAACCATTGTATCCTTTGTATCAAGATCTTCGGGCTTGGCCTTAAACTTTTTAGCGGCCAGTTCCAGAAGCAGTTTTTTGCATCTCACGGCCGCTTCTTTCATTACCCAGGCGGATGCCGTCGTGCCGTCGCTGCCTCCTCCGACAGGAGTGAAGAGGGCCTTGTTGTCATAGAGGAGAATCACATCCTCAACCTTCGCGCCCAGCTCCTCGGCGACAACCAGGGCACAGGCGTCTGCAGCGTAGACGCCTATCCAGGGACCCTTAAGCGGTATGTAAACTTTGCTGTCCGCCTGAATGGTCACCGTCGCGGTGTACGGTTGTTGGGCGTGCCGGGGCGACAGGGCGTATCGGAAGCTCAAGCCGTGCATCCGGCCGTCCGGGAGTTTTCTGGTCCCGGCCGGGTGCCACTTCCAGTTCATGGCCTTTTTCCCCTTATCCACGCACATCTGCAGGCTGGGAGGAATACCGGGATCCTGCTGGGAGGAAGGGCCGTGGACGTTCTTGAGCGCGACATCGATGACGTCCATGCCAAGTTTTTCCGCTACGATCTGTTCCGCTATGGTCATGGCGTCCCAGTTGAACGGGGAGGTCTGGCTGAGGGTATTTTTGCCCGAACTGGTATACACACTCCTGGAAACTGCTCTTTTGATTGACGCATCGGGTTGTATTGAAAGGGCTGAACATGGCTTCCAATCGCTCCCATTGAGAAAGCGCCTGCATTGACGCCCGGGGCTCCCGAATCCCCGATAGTGCTCTCCTCAACCGCCATAATCGTTCCGTCCTTTTTGAACCCGATTTTTGTGTGAGAATATCGCTGCGGATTAGCAGGATAGTAATCGTTCTGCCTCTCGTTTACACATCGGACAGGCCGTCCCGTCCTTTTAGCCAGCAGAGGCGTAATGAGCTGGGAGCGGCGGTGGAACCAGTCGCAATACTTGCCTCCCTGGAAAGTGGTGCCGCGATATAGCTTGTCAAAGGTGAGATCGTACATGGGCATAAGTTGGAATGCGCCCCAGGTAGGACATATACCTTCGATATACAGGGTCGGGCCTGGTACTCCCAACGGATCCTGCGCCCACCACGCGACACTCCCGTTTGGATTCGGTATATGAGAAGCCGTACGAGAGTGCCCCCAGTCAAATTCGATATATAGTCCGCCTCTTTGAAACCGGCCTCAACATCCCCAGTAGTGTAAGGTTTGGATGACAATTTCTTTGGATCGATACGAACTGACCGGCGCGCCGGGCTTTAGACCATCCCGGGGGTCTACAATGGTTGGCAGCACGTCCCATTCCACTTCGATCAGTTTCAGCGCCTCATCGCAGATTTCCGGGGTTTCGGCGACAACAACCGCACCTATCTCTTCATCTTCCGTCTCCGATTCATCGATGAGAAGGGGCTCCCGTGTTCCTTTCATGGACCGAATCTCGGGGTCTTCCCAGGTAACGATATCCACCACGCCCTCAAGAGCCTTCGCTTTGCTGATATCCATGCTCTTGATTTTTACGCGGCCGTGGGGATTCCTGAGGAATTTGGCGTGGAGCATGTCGGGAACGACATAATCGCAACCGAATTTTGCCCTACCTGTGGCTATGGAATATGATAGCCTGCCAGGTACATTTGCTCGACCGACAGCCTTGAATTCCGTTCTCTGACCGTTACTGCCTTCAATATCTGCCATATTGTCACCTCACATGATAAGAACTCGCTTTTTTGTGTCTGGAGTATATAGGATTAAATCTTGTTTGTCAAAAAAAATGCCACATGATCTTGTGGGTTTAAACTGACCGGATTATAGTGAACGCAATAAATAAGTAGCCATATTTACAAAAGCAGATTACGGATGTCCGGCAGGGGCTCTTTTTTTCAGAGGCGAAAGAATACAGTGCCCGGTATTTTGCATAACTCGTAGCAAAGGCGGGCGGAGGGCTTCAGCTAAACTAACCACTAAGGAGGAGTGGCTATCTACCCGGATATCTCGCCGCCCGCCTGACGACATCCTTACGCCGATTCCTTGCAGATCATTTCTTTCGCTCTGAAAAAAAGGAGCCCCTGCCGGACATATAGTATAATCACAACGTCAAAATGCCCATTTATTAAATGCGTTCACTATAATTTACAAATTCTAACCA
>CAVZMS010000120.1:0-17813 GCA_963776085.1 uncultured delta proteobacterium | reverse complement strand
TCGGTATATTCCTGCCCTCGTGGATTCCCATGGTTGTAATAATGATCCTCCTGGAACTTCTGGGCATGCTACTCCTCTCCCTTGGATCTCCGGTTGGCGACATCATTGAAATTATGTCTGTTTTCTCTGTTATTTTTCGAATGGCAATACCGGCCATGGCTTTTGTACTGGCATTCGTCTTCCTGGTGACCCTTCTTGTACGAAACCGGCTTGTGGCAGCAATACTCGTGCTTGTCCTGCTTGGCGGTGATATCTGGATAATGTCAACGGTTCTTCCTATAAACTATGTCAGCTTAATCGATTTTACAGGGGCTGCAACCGCAAATATACCCTCGGACATTGCTTCTGTCATGTCTAATCTCCCCGGCTGGGTACAGCGTCTCTCGGTCCTTTTCGCCGCATTTGGCATGCTCTTCCTCAGCGCGGCTGTCCATCCGCGCCTTGATGGCGGATCCCGGGCCAGGACCGCTTCCATCGGAGCAGGGATAATAATCCTGGCTGTTATTCTTACTGTTTTAGTCTATTACCAAAAAGCAGATGACATTAACAAGGTCGAGTACTGGAAGGAAGCACATGCATTATACAAGGACGCAGCAGTGCCGGACCTGAAAAAGATATCAGGCATGGTGAAGATAGAACCGGGAGATGATCTCATACTTGACATAGATCTGACATTTGGGGCACCGGATAATAAAACAATAAAACAAGCCATGTTTACACTCAATCCCGGTCAGGAAGTAAAAAAGGTCCTGGATGCTTCAGGCCAGCCCCTTGAGTATAAACATGAAAATGGTCTTCTGGAGATCACACTGCCCCGGTCGTTAGGAGCAGGAGAGGAGACAACCCTTCACCTGAATATCACCGGTATCCCGGACAAAAGGTTTGCCTACCTGGAAAGCGCCTTCCGGATTGAGACCAACAAAGCCGGCAGTGGGAATGTTATAGGTTTGATGGGCACCCGACGGATTTTCTTTGATCCACGCTTTGTTGCATTAATGCCCGGTGCACGCTGGCTTCCGGCGTCCGGTCCTGAAACAGGCAGGGACGATCCCCGCCATCGTGACATGGACTTTTATAATGTTGATCTTATTGTTGAAGTCCCGGAGGGGTGGCTGGTTGCCGGACCGGGAAGACGTTATAATGCGGGAAAGGGAGACGATACACAGAAATTCCGCTTTTCTCCCCCTGCTCCGGTACCGGATGTAGCCCTGATTGCGTCCCGCTTTGAGAGCAGGTCCGTAGAGATAGAAGGAGTATTGCTGGAGGTCCTGATACATAAAAAACACCTGAAAAACCTTGAGATTATGGCTGATACAGGTGAATACATAAGGTCCTGGGTCGGAGAACGGCTGAAGGAGGCAAAGGACTACGGACTTGGCTATCCCTATGACGGTTTGACACTGGTGGAAGTCCCCAACCTATTGATGAGTTACGGGGGTGGATGGCGAATGGACACAGTCATGTCGCAGCCGGGAATATTAATGATGAGGGAAATGGGCTTTCCGACTACCAGGTTTGATTCGGCATTCCGTAAACCCGAAAGGTTCAAGGACATGGAGGGAGGACTTCCCAAGGCAAAATGGGAGAGATTGCGGGCCTTTTTTATTAATGATATTACAGGTGGAAATGTCTTTTCAGGGGCGGCAAAGAACTTTTTCCTTTTCCAGACCTCTTCAAAGGGTAAAGAGGCGCTTGCCCTGAATTATGTAATGGAAAACCTTTCCACTCTCCTGTTGACGGATACCACGGCTTATTTTTCCGCCCATCTACTGAATTCAAATATTAACCGGCTGACCAACGATGTTGTTGGCTCCTATATGAGAAACCGGATAGCCAAGACCACCATATCCGATGAAGTGACAAGCATAGTAACATCCAGGCCGGGGATCTGGGAAAAGGCTCTCAATACTTCACTCAGGGATATGGACCCCTGGGAGGATCCGCCAAGTACAGTTGATATCCTGACCCTTAAGGCATCTGCCTTTGCCAGGTCCATTCTGGACAGCCTTGGACCGGAAGACACGGGAAAGCTCCTTGCCCTGCTTCGTGAAACTCACAGAGGACAGTCCTATACAATGGATGATGTAGTGGCCGCAGGCAACAGTCTTGGGCATCATCTGGAAAAATTGTTTTCCGACTGGTTCGGGAGTACGGCACTTCCCGGTTTTGTATGCACCGAGGCAAGGATTTTCCGTCTGCCGGATTCAGCTGACGGCAGTCCCCGCTACCAGTTGCTGGTTACTGTGCGTAATGATGAACCCACTCCGGGTCTTTTCCGTTTCGTGTATTATTATTATGAAAATAATCAGGGAGACCTGGTCAGGAGTGATCCCATGAGCCTGGAAGGAAAGAGCAGCATGCGTTTCGGGACTGTCCTGTCAAAGCCCCCTGTCACGTTCTTTGTTGCACCCTATCTTTCCCTTAACAGGGAATTCTTTCAGGTCCCTATCCAGCCATATGATCCGGAAAAGATTATCAAGGCAGAGGCCATTGAAGGACGGGAGGATATCCCATGGGCAATAGCTGAAGATGGTTCTATTATTGTTGATGACCTGGATCCGGGATTTACTGGCAGCGAAGGTAAAAAAGGCAGTGGATTGAGGCTTAGCGCAAAGGAAGACAAGGACAGGATCACTGATCAAGGATTGCCGGTTGTCCAGTTATATACGCGACCGGCGGACTGGTCCCGTGTAACTACCGGATGGAGTTATGGTAAATACAGGCATACTATGGCAGTTATCAAGTCGGGAAAGGGTGAGAAAAAGGCTACGTTCACTGCAATCCTTCCCGGTTCAGGATCGTGGGATCTTGAACTGTATGTTCCCCCGAAGGATAATGTTTTTCCGGGAGCAAAGTGGGGCACCTGGAATCTCTTGATAACAGATAAAAACGGGGATAAACATAAGATGACATTTGATTCAAATGCTGCTATCCCTGGATGGAACCTGACAGGAAGTCTGAAACTCCCGGAAGGGGAAGTATCCATTGCGCTTTCAGATAAGAGTGACGGTCAAGTAATTGTTGCTGATGCCATCCGGTGGTCACCTTCTGCCGGAAATTAATACAAGGAGAATAAATGTTCGGAGCAATATCTTTTAAAAAGTTCATGGGCTGCTATGTAAGGTTATTCCTCATCCTGTGTATCGGGTTAATCCTTCTTTCCGGATGCGGCAATAATAAATCAGTGGATGAAGTGGAGTTTCTAATGTCTGTCAGTGTGAGTGAAGTGCGGACAGCGGATGTTGAAGACCGGATAATAACCACGGGAACCCTTCGGGCAAGTAAAATAGCACGTCTTGAAGTGGAGACCGGGGGTGTCCTGGAATTTCTCACAAATGAGAGTGGAAGACCGTATCAGGAAGGAGACAGGGTAAAGGCCGGTGACGTTATTGCCAGGATCACGGGGGAAGATGTACGCCTGGCCGCAAGAACAAAGGCAAATTATCAGAAATTTCTGACAGCAAAAGATGAATATGAAGCAGCAAAAAAACTGTACGAAGAGGGATTTAAAAGTAAATCGGAATTACTCACCATGGAGTCCAGTCTTGAAGATACAAGACTGGAGTATGAACGAAGCCTGAATTCAGAACAACGCAACCTGCTGGTTACTCCCATAGACGGTGTCATCCTCAGGCTGGCAAGGGACAGGGACAACCAGAACCAGCCCCTGGCTGTGGGACAGTTTGTCAATCCCGGTTTTGAAGTAGCCAGGATCGCTCCTACCAGCGTTCTCATAGCGGATGTGGATCTGGTGGGTCAGGATGTGGCAAAGGTAAAGGAAGGACTTCAGACAAAAATTCTGCATTATGCCTGGGAAAATGAGATATTTACAGGCAAGGTCGTCCACCTTAATCCTGTGATTGATCCTGTAACCCGGGCACTAAGGGCCGAAGTAGAGGTGGATAACAGTCAGGGGAAACTCAGGCCCGGGATGTTTGTTGAGGTGATTATAATCAAGGAACAGAGAAAAGGTGTCCCATGTGTCCCACGGGAGGCAATTACGGACCGGGGTGGCAAATTGGTAGTTTTTGTCCTTAAAGGCCAGAGAGTTGCTATGAAGGAAGTGGTGCTGGGACTTGGTGATGAATCCATTGTGGAAATCCGGGAAGGTCTGTCAGTCGGTGAACGGGTTGTCACCCGGGGGCTTGAAACACTTACTGACCAGACCCGGGTTCGTGTAACAGGGACTACCTGATCTCATGTATATTCTAGCACGCTACGCGACAAAACGACCCGTGGCAGTAATCGTAGTTGCTGCCGCGATAATAATGCTGGGATGGATATCCTGGAAAGAGCTGCCCCTGGATCTCCTTCCTGACCTTCAGAGCCCCACAGTACTGGTCGCGATCCGTTCCGGTGACCGCCCCCCGACTGAAATGGAACGACTTTACGGTGAGCAGGTTGAACAACGCCTTTTTACAGTCAGGGGAATCAGGGCAATCAACCAGGTGGCCAGATCCGGAAACCTTATTGTCAGGGTTACATTCGACTGGCACTCGGATATGGACCTTGCCCTTGTGGATGTACAGAAGGCGGTAAATCCCATTGCCACAGATCCTGATGTTGATGAAGTTCTTGTCCGGCGTCAGGACCCCCGCCAGTTGCCTGTCCTTTCTTTGGGACTTGTCGCCCCGGATGGAATTCCCAACCTTACTGAACTGCGCCGCATAGCAAAACGCCAGATTGCTCCTGCCCTTGAACAGCTTGAAGGGGTGGCGGAAGTATCTGTTACAGGAGGTCGTGAAGAAGAAGTCAGGATCATCCTGAACAGATATTTAATGGAAGCGCATGGCGTAACCATGGCAGTGCTCGAACAGCGCATTAAGGCATCAAACCTGGATATAAACGCAGGAACCCTGGAGGAGGGAGACGAAGTTTACCTTGTAAGGGGTTTATCCAGATTCAGGGATGTCAAGGATATTACGCAGGTACTGGTCAAGTATGAGCGGGATCCGGAAAACAATCAGGTTCCTGTGAGGGTCGGTGACCTTGGCCGGGTTGTTCTCGCTGAAAAGGAGATAAGTGACCTGGTCCTCGTAGACGGTCAGGAAGGAGTCAGTCTTTCCATCTATAAGGAGGCAGGAGCCAATACTGTAAAGGTTTCCCGAAGCGTAAGGGAATCACTTAAAAACCTGAACACCGATCTAAAAAATATTGAATTCAAAATAGTCAGCGATGAGGCGGCTCTGGTTGAGGATGCGATTAATGATGTTGAAAGCGCCGCTGTTATAGGTATTATTCTCGCAGTCATTGTACTGACCTTTTTCCTGCGTTCACTGGGATCAACAATCGTGGTTGCCTCGGCAATTCCCGTATCCCTTATGGCCACACTGTTTGCCATGCATTTTGCCGGCTACAGCCTTAACCTGATGACTCTCGGGGGAATGGCTCTTGCTGCCGGCATGCTGGTTGATAATGCCATTGTTGTAATAGAAAGTATATTTCGCAGAAGGTTAGAGGGCGATTCCCCGGGAGAGGGGGCTGCAAAAGGTACCGCAATAGTCGCAGGGGCGATCACGGCAAGCACACTTACCACATGTGTTGTGTTTTTACCTGTTCTTTTTATTCAGGGACTGGCAGCCAGGCTTGTATCGGGCATATCCTTTACTGTAGTAGTCTCTCTTGTCGCTTCTCTTGCGGTGGCTGTTTTCTTGATTCCCGCTCTTGCTGCATGGTTTCTTCCCAGACGAAAAATCAGAGAGATCGACCCGGGAAAGGCAAGAATAGAAGCTGTTGTGCTGAGCCTGTTAAAACATCCCATTCTCGTAACATTCATCAGCCTTCTGCTGGTTGCAATATCAATCAACAGCCTGCTGGGTCTGGGCTCCGAACTCCTTGCCCCTGCTGATCCCAGGCAGTTTACCCTCAGGATTGTGGGTCCGCCAGGGCAGCGTGTTGAATCAACGAAAAATATGTCCGCAGTTGTCGAAGAGATAATCAGGGAGGCGGCAGGAGATGACCTTCGTACAATATTGTCTGAGGTGGGAAGGCTGCCGGAGGATGAACATTTTATACGTGAAGAAAGGACAGGTGAAAATACGGCAAGAATCCTTGTGAACCTGTCAGCAAAGGGTAAAACAGCGAGCCAGGTGGTTGCCTCCGCTTCATCAGCAGTGTCTTCCCTGCCGAATGTTGAAGTTTCTTGGGAACTGGGGACTTCCGTTCTTTCACGGGCCATTGGTACTACAGGCCCTCCTGTTCAGGTTGAGATCTCCGGGCAGTCAGTTGAAGACCTCAGAAAAAGCACTGAAGATGTTCTTGGACGATTAAGGACACTGCCTGAGCTCTGGAATGTACGCTCTTCCTTTGAAGGTGGCGCCCCTGAAATGCATGTCATCCTGAATCGAACACTCTGTGACGGTCTTGGTATTGATCTGGACAGTCTTACCAGGATACTTGAAGCTGCCCTTGATGGACGTACTGTCACAAGACTGTCTACCGGTGATGAGGAAAAGGATGTAGTCCTCCTTATGGAAAAACAAGATGTTCCCGACCTGAAATCCATCCCCTTTACTACTGCCGGTGGAGAGCGACTTACAGTGGGAGATGTCGCTGACTTTGTGCCGGTAGAGGGAGCGCTGGAGATATTTCGAAGGGATCAGCGAAGGGTAGCCATGATTACCGCGAGAGTTGCATCAGGTGTTGAGTACCCGGTTGCCAGGGCAGTTACTGAAAAGGTCATAAAAAATATCAGCCTGAGTCCGGGGCTGAGGATCAAACTCGCCGGAGAAGAGGAGGAACGGCAGAAGGCCTTTAATGAACTGAAATGGGCAGGTATAATAGCTATACTCCTCGTGTTCATGGTTCTGGCAGGCACATTTGAATCTCTTGTCCATCCTGTCACTATCCTTGCTTCCATACCCCTTGCCCTTGTGGGTGTAGCAGCAGTGCTTGTTCCGGGCGGTCGTCCCATTGGAGTGATGCAGTTTCTGGGTCTTATTGTTTTGTCAGGTATTGCCGTGAACGACGCAATCCTCCTAGTCCAGACCGCACGTCAGCTTATGGCGGAAGGCCTGGAACGGAAGAAAGCGCTGGCCAGGGCTGCGGCTATAAGGCTTCGTCCCATCATTATGACTTCCGCCACAACTGTGCTGGCCCTGCTGCCCCTCGCGATAGGCGTAGGTGAGGCAGCGGAGTTAAGGGCTCCTCTTGCCCTCACTATTATCGGAGGGCTTATCACATCAACTCTGTCTTCTCTTTTGGTCATCCCCTGCCTGTATATTCTTTTGGACCGTCTGTCTATTAATCGGGTAGAATCATGAAGTGGTACAACCTCCCTATCCGGCGTCCTATTGCCACATCTATGCTCTTTGCCGCCATTCTTTTGCTGGGAATCGTGGGGTGGCAGAAAATACCCATTGAGCTTGTTCCGAACCTGGAGAATGACAAGTTATACATAAATTTTAACAGGCCGAACAGTGAACCTGAAGTCGTGGAACGGGAAATTCTAATCCCCCTTGAGGCAAAGGCATCCGAACTCCCCGGAATGAAGGAGTCATGGGGTGAGGTCAGGGGATCCGGGGGTTCTTTTAGTGTCAGCTTTGAGCCGGGAACAGACATTAAAGTCCGTCAACTGGAAATTCAGCGCCTGGCAATTGAACTGAAAAGAAACCAGCCAAAGGAAACAACAATCAGTGTTGAAGCCCAGGATTTTTCCATTATAAGCCGTTTTGTCATGGTCATTCAGGTGCTGGGCGGCGCGGACAACAATGCCCTTAGAAGCCTTGTTGAGGACAGAATACAATCCAGGATAGCCGCTGTTACAGGTGTTGGTACTGTTTTTGTAATGGGAGGCGCGCCAGAGGAAGTTACTGTTCGGATCAATCCTGACAAATGTGCTGCGCTTGGAATATCTCCCATGGATGTAACAGAATCACTTACCCGATCGGTTTATCGTCTCAGATTCCTGGGGGGGCTGGAAGATGAGTCAAAAAGAACACTAATAATGCTTGATGGTCGTCCAAAGGGGACCCATGCCCTGGGAGAAATAAGGGTAACCCAGGATAAGCCTGTACTGATACGCCATGTCGCAGATGTGTCAACAGGAACCGGAAGAACAAACATGCTATTTCGGATCAATAGCAAGCCTTCTGTGGGTCTTGTTGTGCTTAAGGAAGAAGGGGCTAACCTTGTTGAGCTGGGTAAGGATCTCCGCTCCCGAATTGATGATTTGCGAGATGAATTTAATCCCTATGGGATTGATTTTGTAATAGGCTTTGACGGCGCTAAAACGGTGGAAAAACAGCTTGATCGACTCAAGAAACTGGCTTTCAGCGGATTTATCATTGTCCTTGTAGTACTCTTTCTTTTCCTACGCCGACCAATGGCGGTAAGTGTAGTCGCAGTGTCTGTACCTGTCAGTCTTCTGGCTGCCATGGCAATGTTATACACCGGTGGTTATACCCTCAATATAGTCACCCTTATCGGTCTTGCTGTGGGGATTGGCATGTTGGTGGATAACAGCATAGTTGTGTATGAAGCGATTCAGCGCAGGCTTGAAAGGGGGATGGAGCCGGACGCGGCAGCAGTGGAAGGTGTAAAAATTACTATCAGGGCTGTCATAGCCGCGACAGTGACAACATCTATTGTGTTTCTCCCTATCGCATTTTTAACCGAAGACGCAATGATCAGGGGGGTTCTTAAGGTACTTGCCGCCGCCATTCTACTGCCGCTGGTATCTTCCCTTCTCGTTGCCGTCGGTTTGGTACCGCTTTTAAGCAGAAAACTTGCAGCTCCTGCTGCGCTGGCAAGACTTGATGCAATTCGGAAAAGGAGAGAACTATATGCCGGACTGGTATCTCCCGACAAGTGGCGGGAACTGTTTTCAGGTCTGTTAAAGATTTCCCTTCGTCACCCTGCCGGGTGGCTTGCCGTTATAACAGGTTCAGTTTTCATTACTATTATCGTGGCTGTTCCATGGGTTCTGGTGAGTACAACATCAAAAGAGGCAAGGCAGGCTGATGAAATAAGACTATCCGTTGATGTTCCATCCGGAGATTCCCTGGAGGCAATAGGCCGGGATATATCATCACTTGAGCAGGCGGCACTTGATCTTGAAGGTGTAAAATATGTTGAAAGTATTGTGCAGGAAGACAACAGTTCACTTAATATCAAGTTTGTTGACCGGGATGAACGTCCTGAAGACCTGACAGCCTACCGGGTAAGATCAAAGGTAAAAGAGGCGGCAAAATCCCTCAAGGGCATAGGAATCCGGTCTGAGGATGTATCGGGAGAAGGGGGATCAAGGGAAGGCGGTGGTAACGCGCAATTGTTCGGTCAGGGGCCTTCGGAGATTAAACTTTCCGGGCCTGATAACGGACAGTTAATGGTTCTTGCCGAATCCATAAAGGAAAGACTGGAATCCATCCCGGAGATAGGCAGATATGGTGTCTGGCTTTCAGCCAAGCCGGGGCAGGATGAAATACAGGTTGTTCCTGATCATTTTATATTGACCGGTCTGGGACTTACTTCGGATCAGATAATGCCGATGCTGATTATGCTGAGCAGGGAAGGGACGGAGATGCGGGCCGGTATGATCCTGGACAATGGAAGAGAGATCCCCCTTACTGTCAGAAGTTATGAAACCGCTTCCAGTCGGGTAAGTTATAAGATGGAAAAACTCAAGCTGCCGACAACCGCAGGTGTCCTGCCCCTTGGGCTCGTGTCTGATGCCCACAAGATGCCTCCTCCCCCCATGATCCAGCATCACAACGGAAGGCGGGAGTTAAGTGTATTTTACAGGTTCAGTGAAAGTGTGCCCACAACCGGACCGGCAAGAGATGCACTGGATGAAGAAATTCTGTCAATGATAAGAAGCATTCATCTGCCTGCCGGGTATATCGTTGATCCGCCGGATAAGGAAGAGTCCAGAAGCTGGTTCAAACGTGTTTTTATACCCATGCTGCTCCTGCTCTTTGCCGTGCTGGCCGTTACATTCGAATCTCTTACGATGCCGGTGCTTGTGCTGTTTGCTGTCCCTCTGACAATACTGGGATCAGCGTGGGCACTGGTACTGACAGGCATGCCGGCGGATATGATGGCCATGGCAGGGGCTGTTGTTCTTCTCGGACTTACTGTAAACCCGGCCATTCTCCTTGTAGACCGAATGCAGCAGAGGGTGCTTTCAGGTTCATGGTCGGCAGGAGCCGCCGCAATAGCAGCGGTCAGGGAAAGGGTCAGGCCGGTTTTAATGACAACATGCACCACAATCGCCGGATTATGGCCTCTGGCCATTCCCACAGGCAGGGAAAATGAAATATGGCCGTCCTTTGCCGTAGTGGTTATGGGAGGCCTGGCCACTTCAACCCTGCTTATCCTTCTTGTGGCCCCTATGGGTTTTGTGTTCCTGAACCGCCTGGACAGGCTGTTTGGAAGACTTGGACCGTGGATAACAGTGCTGTGGCTTGGGATGACCGCGGCAGTGATGTCTCCCCTCATTATATTTGATCATATTTCTTCCATGACATGGCAGATCACAACCACAGTGCTCGTGGCCGCCATTCTTCTTGGTATGATAGTATTTCTGTTCAGGAGACCGGATATCCCTGAACCGGAAGCAGAAGTGGACATAGAGGTAAAATTCCTCCATAAGATATATGGTCGTCCGGGACCTGTGGGTCGTGCCTGGCGATCAGGAGAACACTTCGCGGAAAGGGTCCTTGCCAGGGGAGGCAAGCCATTTTTACCCGGAGATACTATTCAACCGATTATTACAAGGATAGTACTCCTTTCAGGTGCAGGATATCTCGCCTTTTCCTTAAGCAGCACATGGTGGCGTCTTGTGTTCTCCTTTATCGGCGCCATAATACTCGGCCAGATCCTGATTCAATTGAGACGATTGAGGGGCAAGTGTGATCCCTCCGGCAGGCCTGATCCCGGCGGGATAGAACATTTGCTGGCATTTCTGGCCCCGTGGGTTGTGTTGATATTATCAGGCCTTCATTATTATCTCATACCGATAATGGCAGATGGCAATCCCCGACTCGCACCTCTGGCCCTGGTGCTTATGGCGGCTTTAATAATATTTATTCAGTGGGGGAGAAAAACAGCAAAAGACCTGGCGGCAGGAAAAATAACAGAACGTGCGGACAGGGGATTTTTACAAAGAGTAAAAACTGTCTGGCGGAGGGTAAATAGAAGGTTATTCAGTCTGGATCTTCCCAGGGAGGAGGTGGAGGCGCTTAGGAATGTCCATTTCCGTGCGGAGAAGGGAATGATAGGCATACTCGGTCCAAATGGATCAGGTAAAACAACACTTCTCAGGACCCTGGCGGGAATACTGGTGCCGACAACAGGCGTTATAGATATTGGTGGAATATCCATTAAAAAAATAAGAAAACACCTGGCAATGTGGGTTGGATACCTGCCCCAGGACTTCGGACTGCCAGGAAACCTGACAGGAAGAGAATACCTGGAATATTATGCCCTCCTATACGATATCGGCGACAGCATCGTGAAAAAGGAGAGGGTTGAAAATCTTCTCGAGGAGGTAGGGCTGTCTGACGCGGCGGATAAGGAAATCAAGGAGTACTCGGGCGGGATGAGGCAGCGTGTGGCAGTTGCGCGGACCCTGCTGCGTCTTCCTCCCATAATAATAGTGGATGAACCCACAGTGGGTCTTGATCCGAGGGAACGGATCCGATTCAGGAACCTTCTGGCTAAACTGGCTGAAAACAGAGTGGTTCTGTTTTCTACTCATCTTGTTGAAGATGTGGAAGTAGCCTGTGAAAGGGTGATTGTCCTGGCTGCAGGAAAAATGGTCTTTGATGGCAAGCCTTCCATGCTCGCCGGAGAAGCGGAAGGCAAGGTATGGGAATTTAGAATCCAGGCTGGAGAGGAGAAAAACATCCGAAAAGATGCCATGATCGTGGACCAGATTCCGGAAGAAGATGGCTTCTATCGTGCACGGGCCCTATGTTCAGAATCCCCTCTTCCTCAGGCACGCAGGATCTCACCCAGCCTGCAGGACGGATACCTGCAGCTTGTGGGATACAGGGAGCAAAAGGTGCCAGGACTGAATCATATGGAAAGAGAGTGATGAGACAGTGAAAAGCAAACTGACAGGACGAATTATGGACTATCTGAGACTTACACACCTGTCCATCCAGTTGATAGCAGGACGCCGTTTTTATATCACAGTGCTGCTCCCTCTACTTTGGCCGGCCTTTCAGGTATTTCTCCTTCTTGTGGGCGGGCGGCAGTCTGAAATTGAAGCGGTAAACGTCCAGACGCTTATTGAACTGCCCCTGGTGATTTATGCCATTTGTCTTGGTATTCGGATAATAGCCAGTGAGGTGGATCGAAGGACCCTGGAAGTTGCCTATACTGTGCCTGGTGGCAGCCACAGGATCTGGCTTGCCAAGATGACCGCATCCTTTTGTCTGCTGCTGTTCAGTGAAGTGCTGCTGGCCATAGTTACTCTTATCCTGTTCACATCATTCCCATTTGTTTCATTTTATGGCGCCCTTCAGGCAGCTGTATTCTATATGGTTGTTGGCATGGCCTTTGCCGCGTTTTTCAGGAGTGAAATATCCGGTGCCATGGCAACAGCACTTCTTTTGACTATCAATATCATATACGGTCTTGGCAGCAGTGTCAGCAGTAACGTTAGTTTGATGCGTTTATCTCCTTTTTTTAATCCACTGGCAATCGATTCAAATATGACAGACGTATCAGCCTATACTATTCAGAACCGTATCCTGTTTATTATAGTTATTTCAGCAATTACTCTTCTCACCTTTTCCCGTGTGGAAAGACGGGAGAAGATGCTTGGAGATTAAGGAGGCATATCAAATGAAAAAAGAGTTTTCATTTAAAAAGCTTTTTTCACCGTTTCCAGTTTTTGCATTATGCGTATTTTTTATAGGTGGATGTTCATACGTAAAAGATTGGTATGAACCTTCTCCGGAATTTAATGTTCCGCAGGAAGCGGTAAGACAGATTGGTGTCATTGATTTAGAAGAAGCAGCAGAGGAGAAACCGGGTACAGTGGATGTGGTTGAACCGGAAATATCTGAGCTTGAGTTTTCCCTTGAGGAATGCCGCGCACTTGCCCTTGAAAACAATCTTGATCTTCAGGTGCAGCTTATTAATCCATCCATTGCCAGGGAGGGGGTCAGTCAGGAGGAGGCAAAGTTTGATGCTACCTTTACAGGTAATATGAACTATATAAAGACTGACACACCCATCGCGTCAACGCTTGATATAGCGGGATCCAGCGTGGACAGCGCTTACATTGACTTAGGTGTAAACATTCCACTCAGAACAGGGGGAACACTCTCCTTTGACCTTGCAGACCGGCGGACGAAAACAAATTCACTTTTTTCAATATTTGATCCTTCCTATGAATCAGATTTTTCCGCGTCCATAAGTCAGCCCCTGCTTCGCAACAGCGGCAATCGGGTGAATACTCACAGTATACGGGTGGCTCAATACAACAGCAGTATAACAGATGCCAGGACCAAGCTTGAGGCAATCCGCATAATCGCCAATGTGGACCGTGCCTACTGGAGGCTTTACGCTGCGCGAAAGCTTCTGGATGTCCGCAGGCAGCAGTATGACCTTTCAAAGGCCTTATATGAGGAAACTTCACGTTTTGTAGAGGTGGGAGAGAAACCCAAAATTGAGATTATTCGGACAGAGGTGAGTGTAGCGGACAAGCTTGAAGCAATAATAAATGCTGAAAACGATGTTCGGGACACTGAAAGGGACTTGAAACGCATGCTCAACAAGCAGGGGCTGGGCATGGAAACAAGAACAGTTTTAATCCCGTCATCTCCGCCTGACCCTGTCAGATATGAACTTGACAGGAACAGGATGGTGGAAAAGGCCCTTGAAAACCGCATGGAGATGCTGGAACTGGAACTGCAGATAGCCCAGGACAGCAGTAACATTGACTTCCTTAAGAACCAGACTCTTCCCCTGGTAACACTGGAATATAAATATAATATAAACGGTCTGGGTCCGGAAAGAAGCGACTCATATAACATCTTGTACAATAATGACTTCCATGATCAACGGTTCGGTCTTCAGGTATCCATACCCATTGGTAACGGGGAGGCAAAAAGCAGGCTTCGAAAGGCAGTGTATGAACGTGCCCAGAGACTCGCCAGCAGGGAGAGTAAAAAGTCTGAAATAAAGTATGAAGTTCTGAACCAGATTGATAAACTCGAGGCAAACTGGCAGCGTATTCTGGCCAGCAGGCAGACAACCATCCTTAAGAATGAGCAGTATAGGGCGGAAAAAAGGCAGTTTGAACTGGGTCTTGTTACATCCACGGATGTTCTGAATGCTCAGACAGACCTTGCAGAAGCACAGAGAGTGGAAATCCTCGCGCTTGCGGAGTATCAGATAGCACTTGTTGACCTGGCATATGCAACCGGAACACTCCTTGGTGCCGCGAAAGTGGAATGGGATCCTGTTGTTCCAAAAGAATGAACCTGTTTATCTGAATAGGAAAATATCCTTGGCAGCAAACTCCGTGGACTATATTACTGAAGCGGTAGCCGCAGTATATTGTGGTGATAGTAAATGGGCTTAAAGTTTAGGCCCAAAGGAATCAGAACCTTCATTCGAACTCATACGTATAATTACTACTTGACTTAAGAAGCCAAAGATAATAAACAAATTTATATTGTATCGCATATTCCACTATCCAATTATTTTGATACGTATTTGAATACCGAACCGTTTTGGACACAAGTTGTTTTTTGGATCGGATTCGGAGATGTGCAATAATGTGTTGATTTCAGGATGAACCAATAATTTAATTAAGGAGGGAGGGTTATTATGAAAAAAGTATTGTGTTTTGGCCTGGTGTTTGCTTTTGTCTGCTTCTCGGCCTCTATTTTGTTTGCCGCAGAATACAATTATGATGAAGCTGCGAAGCACATCGGTGAAAAAGCAACTGTTTGCGGAAAAATCGTTGACACTTTACCCTATCAAGGATCAACAATCCTTGGTATGGGAGCAGCGGTAATGGAGCCGGCCGCTGTGGGTATAGAAGTGGATGATTCAATTAAAGGCGCTGTGGATAAGGATATGTACGTCGGCAAGACGATTTGTGTCACCGGAGAAATCCATCAAAATCCAAACGGCGGCGGATCAATAAAAGTAACAGATCCGTCACAGATCAAAGTAAAATAATGTGCTGCGTATCATGAGCAAGACCGGAGGCAAGCTTGCTTGCTGATGGAATTGACTGCCGAATCCGCTGGTTGTGAGGCGTTTTAAGCCGAACAGCCAGTGGATGAAATCCCCATCCGAGCCACCCCTGCCCTATTGATATATGCTCATGCGCGGTTGAGCTGATCGGAAAAAATTCGGGAATCCCTTGGACAATTCCCAGTAACACACTCATCAACTAATTATTCAAGCGTTTCCTTCCTCATTGTAGCTGCTGCGGCTATTTATTTCTTCCCTGTAATGACAACCCTGTTCCGTCTGCTTTCTTTTTATAGATAAACGCCGGATGTAAAATAGGCACGGAGTGGATAGGGGTGCCACGTTGTCATGCAATGAGGGATTTACTCGAGCAGCTCACTTCGAAGCTTGCTAATCATCTCATCAGAAATCCCGAGCCCTTTTCGCAGGTAAGATTCCATCGAGCCATATCTGCGGATTACCTCATCATGAGCAATATCAAGGTATTCAGGCTTCACAAGAAACATAGCCTCGAAAGCCGTCATGTCCACTTGTTCCGGAGGGATGCCCTGCTTTTTGGCGATATCTTCCCGAATGCTTTTGAGCTCTTTTTCGTTTTCATCTCTTCGATAATAATTGGATAAAAGATAGTCGTCTCGCACCGTCTCCCAGGGAACACCAAGAAGACTCAACACAATGGCCGCCCCTACACCGGTTCGGTCTTTTCCGGCAGTGCAATGGAAAACTAAGGGACGATTTTGGGGCTCAGCCAGATCGCGGATCAGCGAAGAATACACATCAGTGCGATTAATCATTATCGATCGAGTTGTCTGAAGCATGAAATCAGTGCGACCGGCAGACGAACCAGTGGAAGTGGATTCTTCTTTTTCCTCTTTAGGAAGACTGGTTACATCTATGGGATAGCTCACGCTGCGAGCGCCCTCCGGCAACCGGTCCTTTCCGCGGGACTCAGCTTCAGCGGTCCCTCGCAAATCAACCACGGTACGAATTTTAAGCTCTTTCAGCTTGGCAAGATCTGCATCAGATAGCTTATTCAGCTGGCCTGCGCGATAGATCAAGCCCCACTTCACCCTGCGGCCGTCCGTTGTGCTGTATCCTCCTAAGTCACGGAAATTGGCCTGTCCTTCGAGTTTGACCTGCCGTTCCTGTTCCTTAATTTCATGTTTCTCTTGTACCGCTTGTCCGGACTGAAAAGCAAGGGGTGCACTACTGAATGCAAAGAAAAGAAGAATGAATAGCAGCTTCCTGATTACCATGAATATGTATCCTCCTGAAAAGATCTCACCATATACTGGTGTTTGATAAGAACACGCTTTTTGATGAACGGAGTAGAGGAAATTTGCAGTTTTATGTCAAATAAATCCAGCTGCATTATATTGTGATGAGAATAAATGGGCTTAAAGTTTAGGTTATCGTTATCCTCACTTTCGGCACTTCGGATTTTCTTTCAGATACCGAAAGAAATCTTAAATATTATTTTCCTAATTATTGTCTCTAAGTAGCTTGATAGAAAGATAATAATCGAGATTATCCTGATAGTAACTGTTGTCAGGAACAAGTTTAACGGCCTTTTTTTGCCATTCTATAGCCTTCTCCACCTCTCCAATACAATAAAGCGACCTAGCATAGGTGTTTATATAATCGCCATTTTCAGGCCACTGCTTTAATGCGTAGGTTGCGTATTTCATTGCAGCCTCAGGATATCGATAGCCCAGATCGCTATCAAAAAGCAGCATGATAGCAAACAAATTTGCCTTATAACCGTTTAAATCGGTCATGGGAATAGAATCAAAGATTTCTCTTATTAATTTTGGGACCTTGTTGTATTTGGCATAACTTATTACAACTTTCAAGGATTGCAAATTGGAAGGATCAATATCAAGAATAGCTCTGGCGGCCTTGGCCATCGATGTCATATCATTGGATTTTATTTTCTCATCAAGGGCTTTTTCCATTGTCTCAAGCTTTTTATAAAATTCAATGTCCGTTTCACCTGCAAGGATTTTATTCAATACCTCTTCAATTCTTGCCGGATGTCCTTTCCATACGACATCCCCTTCCTTATCGATAATGAAGCTAGAAGGGACTACGCCTTCGGAATACCTTGACATGACTTCTTTTGACACATAACCTACTGTATATCCTATCGCATTATTATGCTCATCAATAAATTTTTTAAGTATATTGATGGGATCACTGCTTAGACCTACAATGTGTATCCGGTCGCCATAAAATTTCTGAAGATATGTTAAATGTCTTATTTCTTCCCTGCATACACTACAGGAGCTACTCCATAATTCAATGATTATTATCTCATTTCCCAAGTCCGGCGCTTTACCCCTAAGCCATTGTGTTTCATTTATAAAGGCGGGTGGCTTATCACCGATGTTAATCATGGAAAACGAAAGAATGCAGAAAAGCGAAATTAGACTAGAAAATGTCCCCATTAATTTTACTCCTTAATATTGTGTAACTGATAAGTAGCAGGAATAAATTCTCGTTTATTGGTTAAAAAAATGATTTCCTTTATACAGAAAAATGGGTTTAACTTCAAGATATTTTGGTCGGTTTTAAGGTGTAAAAATTAAAGTATTCTTGCCACATTGTTAAATAGCAATACGTAGTCTAACCAGGTGTAGAGGTTATAAAAT
>CAVZMS010000119.1:0-32463 GCA_963776085.1 uncultured delta proteobacterium | reverse complement strand
AGGAGATCCAGTTATTGGGGTCACACAAAAACCCTTCCGGATCAGTTAGACAATCAATCTCAGGATCAAGATTATTTAAAAGGCCGGAGAGATCTCCATTATTATATTCCTTCACATACTCAATGATAGCTCGGGAATTTATGCAGCTTGTCTCTTTTTCCATATTATAAAAATCTTTCTTTGAGATTTAAAATTTTAAGATTCTGGTGCTCCTCTCTTTCGACATCCCTTCCTTATATTTTTCAGTTAGCCTGGGTAATGTATTACTAAAAACAGAGAGACTTTCTCCGTGGACATTAAAAACATCCCGATGACTATTATTATAACATACATTGGGAATCATATCATCATTCAAGGCAGCAACCGGAAGTCTGAAGAAAGGTATCATCTTTAAAAAACCATTTTGAAGTTTTGGTGTATTATTTGATAAATTAAAAATCTCCTTTGTATATTCAAGGATAGTCTCAAAATCCAGATTTTTTGACGGTCTTCTTACTATATTCTGTCCGAAAACGCCGTCATCATCAAAAACAACATCAGGCAAGGATAAGGCAAGATCATGAATCTTGGTCTTAGGATATACATGGCATTCACCAATCTTAAAAACATGACCCCCTGGACCACTATATTTTGACAGCTCCTTTGTAAAATTGAGGCTCTCTTCGAGATCTTCCTCGGTATCTCCGGGATACCCCGCAATCATGAAAACCATTATTGGTATCTCATTTCTTACGGCTTCTTTGAAAATCGCTATGGTATTGGAAAGATATCTTTGATAATGAGATCTATCCTTTACCTTATTCATCCTCCTTAATGTACTGTAACTGGCCGATTCAAACCCCAGGACCAAAGTTCCGCAGACGTCGGCAATCTCAGAAATTATTGATGGCTGTATAACATCACAGCGGGTCTCAAAATGTATTTTCATGCCGATTGATCGAAGTAACGGGATCAAATGGAAAGATTTAAAGAGTGCGTCACAGACTACAAGATCGTGTGATTTGCTTATTAATGACAGGTTATTTAAATCGCTTTGGACTGTCTCAGGTGGAACTTCTTTCCTTACAGGTCGAATATAATCTTCTATACAAAAATTACATCTGTAAGGGCAACCACGGCTAAAGGAATAAGGGAGCACATCGTAGGCCTTAGGATGCCTCAATAGTCCAAGGTTGAGAAGCGCCTTTTTATTGAGATCAAATCGTACTCCCTGTTTACTTAAATAGATCTTACTATCTTTTCTCCACGCTAGGTTAGAAATATTTTTATCTCTAGGATCTTCGCCCCTTTCCAATTTTTCGATTATCTTAAGCGCTGGGACCTCTCCTTCACCTATTACAATGAGATCCACAGCGGACGTCCTAGAGAATATCTCTTCGTAATAAATTGTTGGAAAATACCCACCCAAAAAAATAAAGATATCGGGATCAGTCTCTTTTATAATTTCACACAAATGGATTGTTTCTTCGGCCTGGGCAATTGCGGTGCAGGAGATTCCCACGCCTTTCGGCTTCATCTCGGACAGGTCACTTATCAGTTTCTTATATACTCGATCCCGTCCTTCAGGAGTTAAAGGCAATCCATAATCCATAGGGACGGAAATCACTTGAATCTCCGTTTCGGGGCTGTTCGATTTAACGAAGCTTGCTATCTCCATAATTGGCAGAGGATATGCTGGAACATACATACCGATATTTTTCGAGATTGGTTCAATAAAAATTATCAATTGAGCCTCCTCAGCCTAAACACAACATTAGAGTTTCGTGAATATATCATGAAAATAGATGTTATTAGAAGTTGTTCGAAATCATTTACTTACTAGTAATCTCTAACGGATTAATTTAAACCATATCTATTTTATATTTTAATTCATCTCTACAAAACTTTCCCAAACGCAGGCTGTAAAAATGGAGAGGATATCGGTTTCATTGCCTTGACATCTGATGATTGAGCTGTTTCTCAATTCCGGATATTTTTTCCATTGATACCATTGTTCCGGGTAGTGATAAATAAATTGCTCAAGGACCTTTAACACGGTCTCGCCGACCGTTGACAATGGAATTCCATCGAGCATCTTTAACATATCTTCATAAGAATACATTATCAACTTATATTCACTGAGGTTATACCTGTGTATTACTCCAAAGACAACTTCGGCTCCCGTCCTCTTTTGAATGATATTAATGGTCCTGTCCAGTCCAGTCACTTGCCCTAAAAAAGAGGTTTTCTTCTTTTCTGATGGTCTCCACTCCTCTATTTCATCACATTGGGTAACAAGGACACGATTTTCTTTTAATTCCTTAATGGCTGTCTTAAGTACATTGCCAGTGTTTTCAGCGTCAATTAGTCGAATTTTATATTTTTCGGCCTGGGAAAAAACCTTTTTCTTTAATTGTTCGGTCTTAAATTTTGCTATCATTGATACATTAAAATCGTTAACAGCCAGTAGTGTTGGGATATACTCTATTGCACCGTAGTGTCCCGTAATGACAATAACTCCCTTCCCCTTTAACAAACATCTGCGTATAACAACCAAATCATCGCTTGAAATATTATTATTAAGAAATTTGGTTGCTTTCTCTTTCTCTTCGAATGCTATGAACAGCTTTTCATAATAGTGAGAAAAGATGCCTCGAAAGACCTTCTTAGTCACTTCTTCAATGTCAACTCCTTGCATGGTACTACAGATTACATCAACAACAGCATCACTTATAATCTGCTTTTCCTTTTTATTTAAAAAAAAATAGATTCTTCCAAGGGAAAAAATATAGAATCTTGCCAGCCACCAACCAAAAGTCAAACAAAGAAATATATTGAATCTTGACTGTAAAAAAGGACTCAACTTTATCTTCATAATATATTCCTCCCTTAATTTATTTTATCAGGAAATAATCAATATAGTTCTCAATATCCATGCCAAAGTTCAACTGAGTACTTTCTCTGATAAAATGTCGGGAAGTTATGTCATAAGATAATTACTGAAGGCCTTCGATTTATAAACATTTTTACCCTAATAAATGTATTTTAAAAACAGCTTGATTTTGATGAATTGCTTAATTGAAAAGAAACATTAAATATTATTGACTTATTACGTGCACAGAAATATATGCATAGATGCACATTTTTCTGTGCACGTCTTCGTAAGGATCTGATATTACTGGATCTTAACAGAAAAAAAATACCGATTTTTATTATATTACTCTGAGATCATAATCTGTATTCAAAATCCGGCGATAACAGCTTGTCGGTACAAACTTCCTTTTTCGCGGAAAAAATTTAAATTTCGCTCTCATTCAAGATAATAGATTATAATATGATTCTCTTCATTGAAACTATAAGTAAAAAGTTCAGTCTCTTGTGCACAAAAAAATCACCATACTTGCACATTTTTTTATGCACATCTAAAATAGAGAAGCGTGGTTCTTATGATGATGCATGCTTTAAATATCAATTTTTTAAAGATTATTACAAAGTATTTTATATCTATTAAGAGTATTTTAATATCTATATTATTAAAATGAAATTTCTTAGATTGTTATTATTTATTTTTAAACTCATTATATTACATCACCACGGTGCTTTATAAATAATGGACAGACAATCATGATCTCTCCATAAAAGGCGAAAAATATCCTATGATGTCATGTTTGTGAAAATCGGAATACGGAAAAATATCAAGTAGTTCTGGACTCCCGCTTTCGCAGGGATAACGGTCTATGACTTCTTACGAGTCCATCAATTGTAAAATGATTAAAAGCCCTAACTATCAGATGAAAGAGTCGGGATTGAAGAATATCATCTGCAACTTGAATTAAGGTAATAAGATGCCCAATATGAAATTTGGCATGATGATTGTATAGAAATATGATTCGATATACTAACAGTCATTTCGAAGATAATTTGTATACTTTCAAAGACTCATCATATGAAGAAAAGGCGGTTATGGTATGGCAATCGATAAAAAGGCAATTCTGGTCGTAGACGATGAATATGGGGTCCGCGAATCCTTTAATATGGTCTTAAGTGATGATTATAACGTTTTACTTGCAGAATCAGGTGAGGAAGCTATTGAAATCTTCACAAAAAATTCAATTGATGTTATTCTGCTTGATATTATGCTGCCCAAAATTAGTGGTCTCGACCTGCTTAAACAATTCAAAGAACTGGATCCAAATTCCGAAATTATTATGGTAAGCGCTGTCAAAGATATTGAAATAGCGGTAAAGGCAATGAAATATGGTGCCTATGATTATATTGCAAAGCCATTCATAATAGAGGAAATAAAAAATATTATTGCTAAGGCGATAGAAAAACATCACCTGGTTAAAGAAGTAACTTACTTGCGGGACGAGTTGGAACGATATCATCCATTTGAAACAATTATCGGTAAAGACAAAAAGATGATGGAAATTTTCGATCTGATATCAACAATATCCAATAGCGATGGGGCAATTCTTATTCAGGGTGAGAGCGGAACGGGTAAGGAATTGATTGCCAGGGTAATACATAAACTTGATTCAAGACGCAATCATCCCTTTGTGGTCATAAACTGTGCAGCAATCCCTGCAACTCTTATGGAAAGTGAAATATTTGGTCATAATAAGGGTGCCTTTACAGGGGCTTCTTCTACTAAGATAGGGAAACTTGAAATTGCCGATAAAGGGATAGCATTTCTGGATGATGTTGATCTCCTTGATATTGGTATGCAGGCCAAGCTTCTCAGAGTCATACAGGAAAAGGAATTCGAAAGACTTGGGAGCACAAAAATAATCAAGATTGATGTACGATTTATTGCCGCCTCTAATAAAAAATTAAGCTATCTCGTCGAACATGAAGAATTTCGTGAGGATCTCTATTACCGATTAAATGTCTTTCCTATAGAGATTCCCCCATTGAGGGAAAGAAGAGGAGATATTCCGTTACTTCTGGATCATTTTTTAGGGCAATATGCCAAACATTCAGGCAAATCTCCCAAGAAGTTCTCTAATAGTGCGATAAAAATCCTTACTGAGTATTATGACTGGCCCGGTAATGTTAGAGAACTCCAGAACCTTGTTGAGAGATTATCAACAATAACGAAGGGAGATATCATATACCCGAGGAGTATTTCAGCCTTCAACATAACCAAAAAAGAGATCAAAGATATGCCCCTTAGAGAAGCTGTGAATCTTTTTGAAAAACAGCTTATCGGGGAAGCGTTAGAACGTTCTGGTGGAAACAGAAAGGAGGCAGCCAAGATACTCGGAATCCATCGCAACACCCTTCAGAATAAATTCAGTGAATAACCTTTTTCTTCCCTTTTTGACCGTTACATTAATTATTTCGTCCGTTAGGCTATTTGTGCTTGCCTTAATTCTCTGCTTGATGATATCTGATTGTAACTATTTCTTAAGATGGACAAAATCCCAGTGAAAGGAGAATTGGTAAAAGGTGTGATGGAAGATTTCAAGGTCCCTGCCGCTGAGATTTATAATAGAAATAGAAGAATACAGAAAGTACTGCGGGAAAACAATATTGATGGTCTTTTTATACTGCAGAGGGTGGATCTCTTTTATTTTTCCGGTACAGCCCAGAACGGTGTGCTTTACATACCAGCAGAGGGTAAACCACTCCTGATGATAATAAAATATATGCCAAGAGCCCTAAAAGAGTCCTCCTTAGAAAATATTATTGAAATAAAATCCATAAAAGATATCCCGGGTAAAATCACTGATTTTTACGGGAATATTCCCAAGATATTGGGTTTTGAATTTGATGTATTGCCTGTTAGAGATTTTGATCTCTATAAAAACCTTTTTTCTGGGCATGAATGCGTTGATGGTTCAAACTTCATCCTTCAGACGAGGATGATAAAGACCGATTGGGAAATCTTACAGATGGAAAAGACTGCAGAACTGGCTGAAAAGACTTTTGAATACATGAAATCGACAATACGTCCTGGTATCACCGAGATGGAGTTCGCCGGTATGTTCGAAACCTTTGCCAGAAGGTTGGGACATGGTGGATTTCTCAGATCTAGGAATTATCAGGCCATTGCCTATCCCTGGCATATATTGAGTGGAAAAAGCGGAGGTATTGTGGGTTTTTTGGACGCGCCTGCAAGCGGAACAGGTACTTCAGCAGCATTTCCCTGCGGAGGCGGGAATAAACCGCTATTACCCAATGAGCCGATTATGATAGATATTGGAACCGTGCTGAATGGATATCACATGGATGAAACAAGGATGTTTGCCATAGGCTCCATGCCTGACAAAGCATTGAAGGCTTGTGAAGCCTCAATAGAGATTCATAATGAGGTACTTGCTAATGTAAAACCAGGGGTAACTGTAAACGAATTGTATCAGATATCTGTTTCAAAGGCTGAATCTCTGGGATATTCTGGCCCATTTCTCGGGCCCCCAGGGTATAAGGTAATCTTTGTTGGCCATGGCATAGGGCTTGAGTTAGTAGAAAACCCTATCATAGCCAAGGACAAAAAATATCTCCTTGAACCCGGGATGACATTCAGTCTGGAGCCCAAAATGGTCTTTGAAAACGAATTCTCAGCGGGAATTGAGAGCGTATTTCTTGTTACAGAGACTGGTTACCGTCTGATCAGCAAAGTTCCAGTTGAAATCTTTATCTGTTAGATAGCCTCGAATAAGAACTGGTTTTTTTAAAAGAACCGGATCTTTATGTCCTGAATGAATGACCGGCCTTATTTTCCACGCTCCTGATCTTACCTTCAATCGCCCCTGAGACACCCCTGCGAAAATCAAAGTTTGCATGCAGGCTGATCCTGTCAGACTGTTTTTCAAGGTCCCGAAAACATTCTGTCAGCAGACCCAGGAGTTCATCCCAGTCTCCTTCAACAACCGTGCCCATAGGATTTAGACGATAATCAAGACCACTTTTATGGATGATAGAAAGGGTTTTGGCTACATACTGGCTAAAACTCCCTCCCTTATCAAGAGGGATTAGGGAAAATTCCATTAATGTCATAATGCCTCCTGTTATTTGATTTTATCAAAAATATTAATATATTTAGTCTTTTAAATAAAGTTGTTCTAAAAGATAATACAGGATCCAAGCGACAATCAGATGTATCTGGATTTTATAATACTGTCGAAGTTTTTGCATTGCCAGCACTTGTGATTTTATCTTTCACATTGGATTATTAAAATATAAGATAACATTGACAGTCCTGTAAAAAAAGGTATAGGTTCCACTCTGTTTTATGATTGTCCATATGGAAATTAAATGATGAAAAATCTGCCTATAATCGGAATTACAATGGGAGACCCTTCGGGGATCGGACCTGAAATCATACTAAAAACACTCTCCGACCCTGCTATATATGAATTTTGCAGGCCGGTCGTATACGGCGATCCGGGGTCATTGGCTATCGAGATCAAAGGAATTCCCAGGGTACCTATTAAAGAGATCTCTGTGCCAAATGAAGCCCGCGGGGTTCCCGGGCAGATAGACCTTATTGTCTGTTCCAGATTAAAAAGAGACAGTATGATTCCAGGCAAGCCCTCATTGGAGGGGGGAGCTGCCATGGTGGAATACATAATCAAGGCAGCAAGGCATGCGATGAGCAAAGTCATTTCGGCCATAGTAACTTGTCCCATAAACAAGGCATTGATGAATGAGGCGGGGCATCATTTTGAAGGGCATACGCAGCTGATCTCACACCTCACAGGGAACAAGGATTATATCATGATGCTGGCCGGTGAAAGGCTTCGCGTGACACTTGTTACAATCCATTGCGCCTTAAAGGATGTCCCGGCTAAAATAGATGAAGACAAGATATTTAAAACAATAAAAGGAACATACAAGGCGCTTGAAGAAGATTTTGCTATTAAAAATCCCCGTATAGCAGTTGCAGCGCTTAATCCGCATGGAGGTGAAGCAGGGCTTTTCGGTCCAGAAGAAAAAGAGATTATTATACCTGCCGTAAAAAGGGCCAAGGATAAAGGCTATAATGTAACAGGGCCTCTTCCCTCTGATACCCTTTACTATAAAGCCGCAATGGGCCAGTATGACGCCGTAGTAACCATGTATCATGATCAGGGATTGATCCCCCTTAAGTTGCTCCACTTCTCCGATGCTGTCAATATAACCCTCGGGCTTCCAATCATAAGGACATCGGTGGATCATGGAACAGCCTATGATATAGCGGGAAAAGGAGTCGCAGACCCCAATAGCCTCAAGGCCGCGATCAGGATGGCCGCTATAATTGTTAAAAACAGGGCTATAGCAAGGGGCAGCGATTAATGCCAACCGATACCATTAAAATAAGAGGTGCCAGGGTACATAATCTGAAAAACATCTCTCTGGATATCCCTCGAAACAAAGTTGTCGTAATTACCGGTTTATCCGGTTCCGGAAAATCCTCCCTTGCCTTTGACACAATCTATGCCGAAGGCCAAAGGAGATACGTTGAATCCCTCTCAGCCTATGCACGTCAGTTCCTGGAACAGATGGACAAACCGGACGTTGACTATATTGACGGTCTTTCCCCGGCCATAGCGATAGAACAGAGGGTCTCCAGTCGAAACCCCAGATCCACGCTTGGAACCATTACGGAGATATACGACTATCTGCGACTCCTTTTTGCTAGGATAGGTCATCCACACTGTCCGGAATGCGGGATAGAGATTACCTCTCAGACTACCCAGCAGATTGTTGATCAAATAATGGAAATGGAAACCGGGTCGAAAATACAAATCCTGGCTCCCATGATAGAAGGACGTAAAGGTGAATATCTCAACCTTCTCGAAAGACTTCGCAAAGATGGCTTTACACGAGTCAAGGTAGATGGGCAGATACGACTTCTGGAAGAGAACATCGTTCTAGACAAGAAGAAAAAACATACTATTAGTGTAGTAGTGGATCGCCTTATCATCAGCAAAAACATAATACGTCGCCTTACGGATTCCATGGAACTAACCCTCAACCTGTCAGGGGGACAAGCAATTATCGATAATATTGACACTGGTGAGATCTTTTTCAATCAGAAAGCATCCTGTCAAAGATGTGGAATAAGTATTCCTGAACTTACACCACAGATGTTCTCGTTTAACAATCCTCAAGGAGCATGTCCGGAATGTAATGGGCTCGGGATAAAGAGATATTTTGACCCGGACCTTATTGTCCCTGACAACAATCTCAATTTAAGGGAGGGTGCGCTTGCCCCATGGTCAAAACGGCATTCAGTGTATTTCCAACAGATGCTCGACTCTATTTGTCGGCATTACGGTATAGATATCTATACCCCCTTCAAGAACCTCCATAAAAATATTCAGGAAATTTTACTTTATGGATCTAAAACAGATGAGATTAAGTTCTACTTTGAGAGCGAAGACAAGCGACATTTCTACAAACGTTCCTTTGAGGGAATTATACCCAGTTTGGAAAGGCGTTATCACGAGACTGACTCCTTCCAAATAAGGGAAGAGCTAGAGAGGTATATGAGCATTAGGGAGTGCCCTTCCTGCGTAGGTGCTAGGATAAAACCGGTGAGTAGAGCCGTTAAAGTGGGGGGCAAGTCCATCCATGATATTACCTGCCTATCTATTGAAAATGCGGATAAATTTTTTCACAGCTTGAATCTGAAGCCCAAGGAACTCGATATCTCCAGGAGGATACTTAAAGAGTTAAAAGAACGAATAACTTTTTTAAATAATGTAGGTCTCTCCTATCTCACCCTTGATCGATCATCTTCAACCCTTTCAGGCGGCGAAAGTCAGAGGATCAGATTAGCCACACAGATAAGTTCAGGACTCGCAGGTGTCCTCTACGTTCTTGATGAACCCAGTATTGGACTGCACCAGAAGGATAACCTTCTACTTCTAAAAAATCTGAAACGACTGAAGGATTTAGGGAATACGGTACTGATCGTGGAGCATGACGCTGAGACAATACTGTCCTCAGATCATGTAATTGACATGGGACCAGGAGCGGGGATAAAGGGTGGCCGTGTGGTTTTTGAGGGAACACCCGAACAGTTATTAAAGGATGAATCCTCATTAACAGGCCGATACCTATCTGGGAAACTTAGGATTCCGGTCCCTAATTCCAGGAGAAATGGCAACGGCAAAAGAATTATTATCGAAGGAGCTGAACAGAATAACCTTAAGAATATTGATGTGGCAATCCCACTCGGCACATTTACATGCGTGACTGGTGTTTCCGGTTCAGGCAAGAGCAGTCTTATTAATGAAACGCTCTTTCCGGCCCTTGCCCAAAAACTTTACCGACTCAAAAGAGAAAGTTGGGCGAGTAAAGTCTATCAAAGGTATACACTATATTGATAAGGTCATCAATATCGATCAAAGCCCCATTGGAAGGACTCCCCGTTCCAATCCTGCTACCTATACCGGATTATTTACCTATATCCGGGAACTTTTCTCCATGCTTCCCGAATCAAAGATGAGAGGTTATAAGGCAGGCAGGTTTAGCTTTAATGTGAGGGGTGGAAGATGTGAGGCCTGTAACGGAGACGGCCTGATAAAGATTGAGATGCAATTTCTTCCTGATGTGCATGTTACTTGTGAGGCATGCAAGGGACGTCGTTTTAACCGGGATACCCTTGAGGTAAGATATAAAGGTTCCAATATTTCAGACATCCTGGATATGACCGTAAACCAGGCTTTTAACTTTTTTGAAAATGTTCCTAATATTAAAAAGAAATTAAAGACATTAGTTGATGTCGGCCTTGGATATATCAAGCTAGGGCAACCAGCCACAACCCTTTCCGGCGGCGAAGCACAGAGGATTAAACTTTCGCGAGAGTTGAGCAAAAGAGATACCGGCAGGACACTTTACCTGCTTGATGAACCCACAACCGGTCTCCACTTCGAGGATATTAAAAAGCTTCTGGAGGTCCTTACCTATCTTGTTGAACTCAATAATACGGTCGTGGTTATAGAACATAACATGGATGTTATCAAGACCGCCGATTATATAATCGACCTAGGGCCTGAAGGTGGTGATAAGGGCGGATACCTTGTAGGCACAGGCACACCTGAAGAGATCAAAAATATCAAAAGATCATATACCGCAACGTTTCTGAACAAAGTCCTTGAATCTGGTTCCGTAGTTGATAGACCGTTCGAATGATAATAGTTTGCGTTGATATTACTGCAGTAGCCTTCTTAAAAAACTAAATGGCGGTAATTTGTCGCTTGGATCAGTAGATAAGTACATATAAACAACAAAAAGATGACAGGTATCCATACCCCAAGGGGGGGAGCGAGGATGCCTATTTCACAGATATATCTCACGCCCATTAAAGAGATATAATATGCTAGAAAAATAAAGAGACTTACAATAATACCCTTGGTATATCCCCTGCCTTTTACATGAGTGCCGAGAGGTGCACCTATCAGTCCCAATATAAAGGTCGCCAAAGGAATTGAAAACATTTCAAAGAGCTTGATCCCTATGACATTGCTATTAATGTTTTTCCCCTGTGATTTTTTAAGATTTTCGATTAATTCCCCTATGTACATCTCTTTTGGTTCTCTTTCTCTGGAGACCATCGACGACATGACATCCCTCAAGTCTATATTTAAGTCATAGGTGTCGAACTTAATGGTTCTAGCTTTCTTAAAATCCATTTCATTCATAAATATTGTGCCGTCCAGAAAATGAATAGTCACTATATCTGATCCATTACTTTGGATTATTTTCCCTTTTTTAGCTACAATGGTAGCTGTAACTGGTTGATCCCGCCTGTCCACCACAAAGAGATCTTTCATTGTCCTTTCCTTGGGGGAAAAGCTATTAACGTAGAAAACCACGTTATCAAAAGGCTCATAAAAGATCCTTTCCTTAATAGCTACATCCGCCTTAGACTTCACAATTTTAAAAATCACATCCCTATAGGACCCATTCCCCCACGGTACCCAATATATGGCGATAATGCTTGCAATTATATAGCTTATCAATGAGAAAAAGATTACAGGGGCCATTATCTGAGAGAGGCTGATCCCTGAAGCATTCAATGCCATGATCTCATTGTCGCCTGAGAATCTAACAAAGGCTAGCAGCACGCTCATCAGGCATACAGCCGGCATTGAGAATAAGATGGCCTGCGGAAGCAAGCATATAATTATCTTCACTATCTGACCCGGATTAACACGCTGATTTACAAGTAGATCCGTCATCCAGATCATCCTTGTCGCCATTATTATAAAAATAAACACCAATAGGCCAACAATGAAAAAAGAGCAAATCTCCCGTGAGATATATTTATAAAGGGTTAATCTCAAGTAATATTCCTCTCAACAAAGCCATATATTTCCGCAACTTGTCAATCTTGATGCCTTTGTAAAAACCCGATACGCCACTCCATGCTGATTGTGCCGCATATTATTCATTGCGTCATAGTGCTTAATATAGAAGGGTGAAGGACATGGCGGTATTAAGTGCAAGTGTATCAACCGCTATTCTGACAAAAAAGGAGAACAATAACAGCAGAAAACCGCTGCAAGCAGACAGGAAAAAAGTCCAATATATCATCACAATCGAGTCTGAATGGAATACTATTCAGTCCTGGTAAACCTGTTTGAAAGACCTCCACCCGCCTTGTTATGTGATATCCGAAATCTAAGGAAATGAATGATTTCGTTTTCGAAAAGAGATCGCTCTTTAATCCGTCACTTGAAACGATAAGTAACCAGGCCATGTGAGGTATCATATGGTGACACGCTTACTTTTACTCGATCTCCCTGTATCACCTTTATTCTGTTCTTTTTCATCCGGCCTGAAAGTACTCCTCTCACAATAACATTATTGTCACATTGAATCTCCATGGTTCCGCGACCCATAATCCTTGTCACTAAGCCTTCCAGTTCAATTAGATCTGCTCGACTCAAAGCGCTCCTTTCTTCATATCAGAAATCATTATTAGTCAAATCATATAATAATCCATAAATCATAAATTGTTATGTTATCCTATAATAATAAAGATTTATTAGTCAATAGATTAACTATTTATTATTTTCATCGACATTCTATACCTTGCCTTCATTGAACAATCCTTAATTACTCTTCTGCTGGTTTCAACGTAAGTCCTCTATTTTTTTTAGGACATATACATTCTTAATAATCCACTCTCGGACTTTCTCTTCTGCTGGGATTAAGGGCTCATAGAAGATAAAATCGAGTTGAACATAAAGGAAATTCGCAATCATTACCACCCTTCCTCCTTTTGCCTTTGACTCAAAAATCAATTATGCCAAATGGTTAAGTCTATGCCGGTTCTCTCGGGGAAGAGCGCTATACATATATTTTCGCATCTTTTTTCAATCAGTCGTCATAAGATTAGGTTCCTTATTAGATTCCCGGAAATCAAATCCGATATCACACGTGCATGTCTCTCTCCTGCATTTCTGTTTTTTAGCACTGCCTCACGTGCGCGTGCTCCATAATTTTTTAAAAGATCCGGAGCTTTTAATAAACTGATCGCTTTTTCTGCCAGCATCTTAGGGCTCGAAACCTGTATTCCCGAATCGTTCGCATCTAAAAGAGCTTTTGCATCAAGAAAATCGTCCATATGGGGCCCATAAAAAATCGCCTTACCCCAAACAGCCGCCTCCAAGGGATTCTGTCCACCCAAGGGCACCAAGCTTGCTCCACAGAATATGATTGTCCCAATACTGTAAAGTTTAAAGAGTTCTCCAAAACGGTTAATAATGACGACCTGTTCCGTCCGTTTTACAGCAGCACTATCTATTTCGGTCCTGAGTTGATAACTCAGGTTATGGCTTTGAAGCAGGGACGCGATTTCCCTTGTCCTATCAATATGCCTGGGTGCGATAAGGAGAACCGTGTCTGGAAATTCCTTAATGATCCTTTGATATGCGTAAATAATCATTGTCTCTTCACCGGTCCGTGTGCTGCCGGCAATAAAAACAGGAGTGGAATCCCCAAGATTAAGGGCCTTGCGCATCTCCTGTTCAACACCGGGTTCAGTCAGATCGGTAAGAAGATCATATTTAGCGTTACCATTCACAACGATTTTACTAGGATCAGCCCCGATAGAAGCAATACGGATTCCATCTTCCTCAGTGATCATGCTGAATCTGTCAATATTATCCAGAACTCTGCGAAAGAAAACTCGAAACATGAGATAAATTTTAAAGGATCTCAGGGAGATTCGACCATTGACCAGGGCGATCTTAACACCCAATCTCCGCGCTTCATTGATCCATACTGGCCATATCTCAGTCTCGAGAAAGACCAGAATATCAGGATGAATATCATTAAGGGCTTTTCTTACGGAAGCGATAAAATCGATTGGTGCATAGATGACAGGAACCCTGCCGCAGAAGGCACTGTTTGCCATGTCTCGACCATGTTCTGTAGACGTAGAAAGGATGATGCTGCAATCCGGTATAATATCTCTCAGGGACTTGATGATGGATTCAGCCACCTTGACTTCACCCAGGGAAACGGCATGGATCCAGATACGGGGGGATCCGAGAGATCGAGTGAGATCTCTGGATATATATCCAAGGCGCTCTTTCAGGTTCTTGCGGTATCTTCCGCTGAAACGGGCATAAAGCCAGAAAAGAGGATAGCAGGTCAGAAACAGACCGCTGGTAATTAGAGTATATGCGCCGATTAATATGTTCATGGTCTTATTTAAGCGCGCATGGTTCTTCGCATTATTTTAATCCCGCAAATTCCCCATCGCAGAAAAGACAGCGGTTAATCAGGGTTCCTGATATCTTTCCCGCCGATATCTGAATAGTATAAGGGAAGAGAATAGGTAAAAGGCCTTTCACTGTCAAGTGATCAGTAAAATTATTATCAGTTGAATTAACTCTAAAGTATTATAATTGACATAAGCGTGAAATATCTTTATACTCCTTTAAAAGTATTATTCCCTGGAATCTTGATTATTATTTTCATGGACTCTGTGTCCCTATTGGTCTTCTTGTTATGATAATCAGCTATACATTTCCGCCTAATCCGCCAAAGAAGTATGAAACGGCATCCAATTGTATTATCTTCGGTCGCAAGCCTCGAAGTGATCAACATATTAATGTTGATTTACAACCGGATGGCTATGTTTCCCATGTCCATGCTAGCCTTACCTATGAAGATGATGAATACTGGATCGAAGACCTCGGCAGCGAGAACGGCACATGGATCAATGATCTGAGAATAGAAGGTAAAATAAGGCTCAGATATGGCTCAAAGATACGACTGGGCTACACTATTATCAATATTGAGAGAGGGACTCCGGTCCAGGAACTTAAAAAGTCGCAAAAACCAGTTACAGATGATACAATTATTAGTGAATCGGATGGAATACATCCCCCCTCAAGATTGCCCGATAGTTTAGAGAGCCCTCTTTCTCCCAAACTTGATCGATCTCACGAGTTTGATATCAATGTTGTCAACAAGTATCACCTTGAATCTGCTTCCGCTGAATCTCCTCCTAAGGTAATTACGCATTCCAACTCCGGAATAATTCCCGTACCTGCGCCGGAAGGGACCATCACCTCAGTAAAGGACGCCTTGACACCTCCATTCACGGAGTTAGAGGGTGACAAAGTGGATGATACACATAAACAGGCATGGCACATGTTAAAAGCCCTTAATAATTTTATTCAAGCCCTCGGAACAGATACAACCATTGAGGGTCTGGGGCAAATCCTTGTGACAGGAACTCCGGCATGCAATTCCAAACGCCCAACGCGGGGCGCTTCTACTCCCGGATGACAATGGCAAACTCCTCCTCAAGGCTCATTGGCCTCCGGGTGAGCATTCAGTGAGCATGACCTTTGTTGATCAAGCATTCAGAAGGCGTGAGGCATTCATATGGGCTGCTTCCAAGCCATCCGATAGCACAGCGGGTGACACCCCTCAAAGCGCCATATATTATGATGTACAATCCGCCATCTATCTTCCGCTTCTTTCAGGAGAGGAAGTCCTCGGGGTGATGTATGTGGATAATTATTTTATACGTGATGCATTTTCTCTCACCGATTTTGAACTTTTAAGGGCCATCGCCAATCAGGTTGCCATGTTTTTAAAGGATCATGTGCTCAGAAAAGATCTGCAACGGGGAGAATTACTTAGATCCAACCTTTTGCGTCAGTATTCACCAAAGGTTGCTGATCGAATATTAAAAAAAATGTACCCACCTGCAGCGCGGAGGGGAAGAGGTAGATCCGGTTACTATTCTTGTATCCGATGTCCGTGGCTTCACGGCGCTCAGTGCAAAAATGGAACCCAACGAGGTAGTATATGCAATAAATGAAATGTTCGACGCCTTTGTCCCGATCATTTCCGATTTAGATGGAATAGTTGATAAATACGTCGGCGATTCGGTACTGGCAGTCTTCGGAAGTCCGGAAAATGATCCCCATCAATGGGAAAAGGCGGTGGAGGCAGCCGTTAGAATGCAGGAGGCAATGCACATGCTGGGAGAAGGAAGAAGGATCCGCCGTCTTCCAGTATTCAAGGTAGGGATAGGCATCCACACCGGCAAATTGATACATGGTTTTATCGGATCATCGGAACGTATTGAATTCACGGTGATTGGTGATACCGTTAATCGTGCGGCCAGGTTTTGTGACGGAGCCGGTCCGGAGGAGATAGTGATTAGTAAAAAGGTATTCGAACGTGTTTACAACATTGTGGAGGTTGATCCTGTGACGATCGTGACCAAACACCCTGATAAGGAGCCGGACCTGCAGGCGTATCTGGTAAAAAGATTGAGGGGAAAGGGTGATACTGTCAGATAACTTCATTCCCGGCCATATACAATTGTCTCATCATCCTTTTCAGGTTCTTTCTTTTCGGATTCTTTTCCTCCAATAAGTATATTAAATTTCATTATGGTATTACTTCCAAACTGTATCTGAGCCCCATCATTAATAACGATTCCTTCGGATTTGACTTCCCGGTCATCCATTTTTGTACCGTAAGAACTGTTAAGATCTCTGATATGGAACTTGCCTCCCGCATAATTTATTATCGCGTGTTTTCTGGAAACTGACTTGTCGGGGATACGGATATTATTTCCTGTGCCTCGTCCAATTTCAGTAGTGCCCAGCACCTTGAATGTCGCCCCCAGGTCCAGTTGATGGCTTTTAATTACGGTCAGTTTGGCTAGGGGTTCCAGGACCGACTGTATATCCATAATCGTAGCTTCATTATCAACATCATCGGGGCTTTCACTTTTTTCTTCCAGCTGGCCGGTTTTTGTATCAGGTTCCGCGACCCTGCGTACAGCTGTTGTTGTGACAGGCGGAACTATACTTTTTTTTCGATTCTTTCTTTGATTTAGTATAAATACTCCTGCAACAGCCAGTAATAAAATTATAATCACCAGTATGGATAACACCCCCCCTTTACCTTTCAGGAATGAAGAGGCAGAACCAGACGTTACACTCGTCTCCGCATAACCAGTCTGCCCGTTCACATGAACTGCTTCCACTCGAAGAAGATGTTTTCCATCAGGCAGGCCGGAAGCGTCCCATTTGAATTCTTTAAATGGAGGAGATGCATCCTCTCCCTTCAGAGTGCCATCAACGTAATATCTCAACCTAGCTATCCCTTCCTCAGGGGTAACTTTTGCCTTTAGATCAACAATGCCTTTAACGGAATCACCTGTCTCCGGACTGACGATGCTCACTATCAGGGGAATCATAGCCGGTAAAGGCGGGGACCAGAATCTCTTTTCATCTTGCCCTGTGTTTCCGTCCTGTATAACCTTAACTACAAGACTGTGTTCCCCGCTGGGTGAATGCGTAATATATTGAACTAAATACTGGTTTTTTAACTGTTCGGCTATCAATCTGTAAAATCCGGACAATTCGGATATCGAGGCAGCGACCATATTGCGGCCTCCGGTCAGGCTAGCTATGCGCCCCAGTTCCTTTTTGTCAACCTGAGGGCCTGCTCCTATAGTATAGATCGGCACTCGTATCGTCTTCGTAGTGGCCGCATCTATAACATCATTCAGGCTGTGTATGCTGCATGTTCCGTCCCCCTTCTGATCCCTGCCGTCGGTCAGAACTATCACTGCCCTCCTTCCCTGCGGGATTTCGGAGGCCTTTTTTACGGCCTCCAGGATAGTGTCATAAAGACGAGTGGCAGCCTGATATTTCGCTGAAAGTCCCTTTATGGTTTCGATAGCAGTATCATGGTCAATAGAAAAGTCCAGATGAAAGTCAGTATCATTGTTAAAGCTAAATAGTGCTACCCTGTCATTATCTTCCAGCATAGTGATAAATTCAACGGCAGCCTCTTTTGCCGCTTCCATCGAAGTCTTGCCGGATTTTTCCTCGGCCAACATACTGCCGCTGGTATCTATCGCCAAGACCAACGACATCGGCTCATCAGTTTGAGAAACCGACTGTATGTTAATTTCAATTCCGTCCTCCAGGGCCTTAAAATTCGATACGGACAGGCCCTGTATCGTCTTTTGATCCGATGATGATACCGTAACATAGGCGCTAATTTTATTTCCGGATTGCTCAGGGGCGGATCGTACCTCGATCTGATTGATAGTAACCTCCCCGATGGACTGCCCCCATGAATTGGACGCTATCGAGATAAGAAAGATCAGGCAGATCATGAATCCGACACCATTTTTATATTTCAAATAATCTTGCCTCATTTTTATCCTGTCCTTGTCTGTTAATTAATTCCTTCTAATTATCTCAAACCCACCACGCCTTCTTAAATCTCCCATACACGGTTTAATCACTTAACGAAGATATCAGTAAAAATGTCATATAAATATATCAAAAGCAAATAATAGTCCCCATTCATTAATACCATTTCAGAAAGAGGAATCTTTTTAAATTTGTATAATAATATAGAGGATCTGCGATGTCAACCTGAGTTACCTGCCGTAATCCACCATCAAGACATCGTTCTTATTCAAGTATTAAAATATGACTTGCTATCCTTATGAATCTTCTTTAATTTAATATATTCCACACTGATAAATTATAGATCCATACGGGAGATGCATCTTTTTAAAGATTTACCCCGTAAACAGGCTTGATAACGGTATATGAGAATATGATTCCAAGTGCTGAAAAATGTTTTGAATTAATGGAAAAGTATGGGATGCCGAATAACATAAAGGCCCATTCTATTGTGGTTGAGAAAATTGCCTATGTAATCGCTATGGGGAAATATCGATGCCGGATTTGATATCTCGATAGAAAAGGTTGTTGCAGGCTCACTTATGCATGAC
The DNA here is from genome assembly GCA_963776085.1 of uncultured delta proteobacterium. Classification (GTDB taxonomy): domain Bacteria; phylum Desulfobacterota; class DSM-4660; order Desulfatiglandales; family HGW-15; genus CAVZMS01. Next base: position 13,244 of record CAVZMS010000119.1, on the reverse strand, counting down.
ATAGGAAAGAGCCTCTGCCTGAATTCTAAGGATGACCATGCCGCTAAAGGCATGGAGATTTGTATCCAGAATAATTTCTTTGAGATCGCCGACATCGTAAGGGAGCATATCAGGTTGAAGAAATATGAACCAGAAGGCGCCGTAAGTGCTAGTGAGATCGTCTATTACGCCGATAAGAGGGTTAATCATGACAGGGTGGTCAGTCTTGAGGAGCGATTGGAATATCTCCTTGTGCGTTATGCGAAGAATAAAGATACCATAGGCCGGTTAATTAAAGATAATTTTAAGGAATGTAGAGAGGTTGAAAAAAAGCTATTTGTCAGATTAAATTTCAGGCCCGGAGATTTGGCTGAGATGATCAGATAGGTCAATCTGGGATTGAAGTCTTTTTCATATTAAGCAGTTTGGATTATTCCGTTAAGGATGTCTTCCACCCTGTTTTTTAGTTCAAGGACTTTAAAAGGTTTTGGAAAATAGCTCACGTTTTTATCTTTTAAGATATCAAGAGCAAATTCGGCCGCTGTTACCATAAGAACAGGAAGTGTAGGATATTTTGAACATATTACCCGTATCAGTTCAAGACCATCCATTTCAGGCATAGAATAATCAGTAATAATAAGATCATACGATATCTTATCAAGATAATCTATTGCCTGGACCCCATTCTCAGCAACGTCAATATCGTATTTAAATGAACTCAGGGCCATTACCATTGCAGCCCTTACGGCTTTTTCATCGTCGACAATAAGGATCTTTTTTTTCATCATTCCTCTCTCCTTCTATTTCCCAATACTACTATGATGATAATTTTGTCAACTATAAAATACTATCCTGAGTTGTTAGACTTTTATTTAATTTTATGTAAAACATCTCTTTTGGATTCTTAAAAATGATACACCGTTTAAGGAAAAAACAATTGATAAATAGAATAATTGGCCAAAAGATCAAATTATTAAGAAAAAGTTGGGGGCTATCACAGATTGAACTCGCTGAAAAAATAGGAATCTCTTTCCAGCAAGTTCAAAAATATGAGAAAGGCGCTACCATGATTTCAGTCATGCGATTGCATCAAATAGCTAAGGTCTTCGGCGCTGATATAAGTCACTTTTTCGATAAAGATAAAAAGGTCCTTATGGTTTCCGACGCATCTTTGGAATATATGAATGAAGGCAATGAGATTAATAGGTTTAAACCCCTCAATAAGGATGAAATCACGCTGCTAAAGCTATTTCGAAAGATAGATAATAAGAAGCTGCGGGAGTCCGTTTTCAAGCAGTTGCGTGGTATTGCGGAGATGGGTAAAGAAAAATAACCATTTTGAAATCTTAACCCGGAAGTAATATTGAAGATTAAGGATATCCCTAATTTTGACAGACCCCGAGAAAAACTGTCCGTTAAAGGGCCAAAAGCCCTTTCGGATACGGAACTATTGGCTATACTCCTCGGCAGCGGGATTAAGGGAAAAGATGTCTTCCATGTTGCGCAAGCCATTTTGCGAAAGCTCGACAACTATAAAGGGAAAATAGATATCAAAACCCTTCAATCCACAGAAGGTATCGGCTTTGCCAAAGCATGCCAGATATTGGCTTCACTTGAATTTGCAAGAAGACGACTCCTCAATGAGGCTATTGTTATACATAAGGCAGACGATGTTCTTCCGCTTATCTCATATATTGCCGATAAAAAACAGGAATACTTCCTATGTGTATCTTTGAATGGTGCTAATGAAGTTATAGCAAACAGGGTCGTGACCGTCGGATTGCTTAACGCGAACCAGATCCATCCCAGGGAGGTATTTGTAGACGCCATCTCCGATAGGGCAGCCTCCGTAATTCTTGCCCATAACCATCCATCAGGCGCCCTTAAACCCAGTCCTAATGATATTGCCGTAACAAATCAGATGGTGGATGCAGGCAAAATTCTTGGCATAGAGGTTGTTGATCATATAATTATAACAAAAAGAGGCTTCCTGTCCTTAAAAGAAAAAGGGTTCATGTAACTTCATTTACCTGGACTTTTTATCTTTGAAATATCTTCTCTTTCTCTTTGACCTCCGTTACCCTTTCATCTATAGTTTCGTTTACTAATAGATATTAAAATATAGTAATAGTTTAGATCTTTCAGAAATCCAGTAATGCAAAAACTCTTTTACATACTCCTGTTCTGCTTCATCATGATGGCTTTCTTTTTTCCATCCTTTTCGTGGGCCTCGACCGTCGAACTTGAGATCATCCACTCCATGGACAATTATCAGTCAGGCGGCACCTACCCTATCCTGTTTCGTCTCAAGATTCAAAAGCCATGGTTTATACATGGAGCGACAGAGGACGAAAGCGATCTGATTCCCACTAAGCTCATCTTCCATGATTCACCCTATTTAAAGCTAAATAAAATAAGATTTCCTCTAGCGGAAAGAAAGAAATTCGAGTATCTTCCCGAATCTGTAGATGTATATTCCGGCAGCATTCTTATACAAGCATCCCTGTCGGCTGCTGGGGATATCGCGTCTGGAATACAAACCATAAAAGGCAATCTGTCCTATCAGGCCTGTTCATCAGCTTCATGCCTAGCACCTGAAGACGTCCCTGTGGAATTGCAGATAATGATAGTTTCACCGGGCACACCAATAAATGCCCTAAATAAGGATCTATTCCTATCAACAGACAAGGAAAAGGGGGAAATAGCCCGAGTCTATATGGGCAGATTCGATGCCGGACTGCTGCTGACCCTGCTTGGGCTTTTTCTGGGCGGGCTGGCCCTGAATTTAACGCCATGCATCTACCCCCTGATTCCAATAACAATCTCCTATTTTGGCGGAAAAAGCCATAAGATAAGCGGTAAAAGGATCCTGCATGGAATCCTGTATCTGTCAGGCCTGGCAGTTACCAATTCATTTCTAGGGGTCTCTTCCGCTCTATCGGGCAGTATCCTGGGGTCGGCCCTCCAGAATCCGGCGGTCCTTATCTTTATCGCCTGCATCATGACCGCTCTCGGTTTCAGCTTCTTCGGGTTTTGGGAGTTTCGTCTCCCAGCGGTCTTATCAAAAACGGCCTCTAAAAATTATACCGGATATTTCGGCACCTTTTTCATGGGCCTGACCCTCGGTATCGTCGCGGCGCCCTGTCTCGGCCCTTTTATACTGGGGCTGCTGACCTATGTGGGCCAGAGGGGCGATCCGTTTCTGGGTTTCCTCTACTTTTTTATCCTTAGTATCGGTATAGGCCTTCCCCTTTGTGTCCTGGCCGTTTTCTCAGGGGCGATAGATCGCCTCCCCCTATCCGGAGACTGGATGGTATGGATAAAAAAATTACTGGGATGGGTCCTGGTCGGTATGGCGATTTATATGATAAGCCCCCTGATCCCGCAACAATATCGGAGCAGCCTGGCTCCAGGCCGGAGTGGCTGTAATTTCGGGCATTCACCTGGGATGGATCGATAAGACCGGCGGCGGAAGGCGCGGTTTCCTTTATTTTAAGAGGGGAATTAGCGTCCTCATCTTTGCGATGAGCATCCTTTTTCTGGTCTATACGGGCAACGTAAAAGAAGGGATTAAATGGATACCATACAATCAGGAGATAATGACCGCAGGGCTGAAAGAAAAGAGGCCTATCATGCTGGAGATCTATGCCGACTGGTGTCTGCCCTGCAGGGCAATGGAAAGAAGGGTTTTTAATGACCCTGAAGTTGTTTCCATTTCCAAAAATATTCTATGCTATTCGTCTGGACCTGACCCGCAAACAACCCTTTCAGGAGGAGATAATGAAACGCTATCAGGCATGGGGCGCTCCCACGATTATCTTTATCAACAAAGAGGGCATGGAAGAAAGGGGCCTGAGGATAGAATCCTATGTTGATAATGCCGAACTTTTGAACAGGATGAAATCTTTACTTCAGTCATAGGTCTACACCTTCGATAACGGCTTATAACTGGACATGGGCGAGCAACATTACATTCAAAAAAAATTGCATGGAACTTTCACAATACCTTAATAAGATTAAAAACCACCCTGACTTCGGCCGTGCCTTTGTCCACTGCCGTTACATCCCCCCTGTCGAGCCCCGATACGGACCGGACCCGGGCATGAACCTGGAACTTTCAAAGATACTGAGGGAAAACGGGATATCGGATCTTTACACCCATCAGGCCGAGGCAATTGAGCATATCAGGCGTGGCGAAAACGTGATCATCTCCACTCCAACGGCGAGCGGCAAGAGCCTGATCTACAACCTCGCCGTCCTGGAGACACTCCTCAATAATGAAAAAGCAAAGGCCCTTTATATCTTTCCGCTCAAGGCACTTGAGCAGGATCAACTCAAGACCCTTTCGACCTTCTTAAAGGAGGTTAAGGGGAGGGAGATATCGGCGGATATCTATGACGGCGACACTACCCCATACAGGCGTAAAACAATCAGGACTAAGATCCCTAATATACTTTTCACGAATCCGGACATGCTTCACCAGGGAATTATGGCCTATCATGAAAAGTGGAAAGGGCTGTTTGAAAACCTTTCCTTTGTTATACTGGACGAGGTTCACACATACAGGGGCATCTTCGGGTCCCACATGAATCAGATCATAAAGAGGCTTAAAAGGATCTGCGGCCTCTATGGAGTCGAACCGCGATTCATCCTCTTCTCCGCAACGATCAATAATCCCGGGGGATTCGGAGAGAGCCTCATACAGGACAGGATCAGGGTTGTGGATTCCAGCGGTTCCCCCAGGTCCGGGCAATATTTCCTGTTCCTTAATCCTGAGAAAAGCCCCAACTTTTCCGCAGCAAGGCTCTTCGCCCATTGCATCCAGTCCGGCTTCAGGACCATCGCCTTTACCCAGTCCAGAAAAACCACTGAACTGATCCATGTCTGGACATCCCAGTTATCGCCCGGCCTTCGAAAGAAGGTCAGTTCATATCGAGCCGGATTCATGCCGAAGGAAAGGAGAGACATAGAAAAGAGACTCGCGAAAGGGGAGCTGCTGGGGGTCGTCTCTACCAGCGCCCTTGAGATGGGTATAGACATCGGATATCTGGATATCTGCATCCTGGTTGGGTATCCCGGCACCATTATTAATACATGGCAGAGAGGAGGGAGGGTCGGTCGTTCAGGCAGGGAGTCCATGATTATCCTCATTGCCAAACCCGACGCCCTTGACCAGTATTTCATGAGGCGGCCCGACGACCTCTTCGACCGATCATACGAAGCGGCCATCCTGGATCCCAATAACCCCTATGTGGTTGAAGCCCATCTGCCCTGCGCCGCCCATGAAAGCCCCATCACCATGAGGGATGAAAGGTACTGGCCCGATAACCTCGCTGCGCACCTTGAAAAACTGGAGCTTGAAGGCTAAATTGACACGCACGGCTGACGGCGCCCCGATATGGTATTCCACAAGAAACAATCCCCATAGCCTGGTCGATATCCGGTCCGGCGGCGGCAGCTACACGATCTTCGAAAAAGAGACCGGCCAGGCGATCGGGAGTATCGACAGTATCAGGGCCTTTAAGGAATGTCATCCAGGATCTGTCTACCTGCACATGGCCAGACAATACCTAGTGGATCACCTGGACCTCGATAAAAAGGACATCATCGTCCATAGATCGGACCTTAACTACTTTACCCGCGTCCGATCGGAAAAGGAGACCGAGATCATCAAGGTAAATCGAAGCAGGCCTGAAGGACAGTTTATAGTGCGTGAAGGGATCCTTAAGGTTACCGAACAGGTGGTCGGTTATGAGAAAAGGGCCCTGCCCGGCCAGGAGCTGATGGGTCTATTTCCCCTTGAACTCCCTCAACAGACCTTTGAGACCGTCGGTTTCTGGGTGGAGATCGAGCCGGTCATAAACAGGCTTATGGACGAGAGGGGACTTCATCTAATGGGGGGCATACATGCTATAGAGCACGCCGCGATAGGCATCTTTCCCCTTTTCGCCCTGTGTGACAGAAATGATATAGGCGGCATATCCTATACCTATCACCCCCAGGTGGAAAAGACAGCCATCTTCATTTATGACGGATACCAGGGCGGCGTCGGCCTTAGCCAGAGGGGCTATGAGGTCGTCCTTGACCTCTTTGAAAAGACACTGGACCTTGTCAAAAACTGTAAATGCGACGAGGGCTGTCCTTCATGTATCCATTCCCCGAAATGCGGCTCCGGCAATAAACCCCTGGACAAGAAGGCGGCCGTCACTATCCTGGAATTTCTGCTGGGCCGCATTCCCCTAGACACGTTTTATGACCCGGACGAGATATCGGAGCCTGGTCCCGAAAAGCGCGAAAAGGAAATGCCTCGCATGGAACAGGATGAGCCAAGGATTATATACCTTGACCTTGAGACACAAAAACTGGCCGAAGAGGTGGGAGGCTGGCACAACACCCATCTTATGAGGGTCTCGGTAGCGGTGATCTATGACAGCCTTGAAAAACGTTTTCTGAACTTCACGGAAGACAGGATGGATGATCTCGTGGATCATCTGAAGAAGGCGGACCTTATAGTGGGATTTAACATCAGGAGATTTGATTACAGTGTCCTTAGCGCCTACACCGGCATCGATCTCAGTGAGTTGCCCACCTTCGACATCCTGGAGGATATCTATAACCGGCTCGGCTTCCGGCTTGGACTGGACCATCTGGCAAAGGAGACCATAGATCAGGCCAAATCCGCCGACGGAATCCAGGCCGTGGAGTGGTTCAGGCAAGGGGAGATGGAAAAGCTGACGGACTACTGCCGTCAGGACGTTGTCGCCACAAGAGACCTATTCATATATGGATTGGAAAAGGGCAGCCTTATATATCGGACAAAAAAGGACAACAAGAGGGTAAGGCTCCTTGTGGACTGGAAACTGGATAATATGTTGAAGAAATGTGAACGTAATAAATAAGTAGCCATATTTGTGAAGGCAGGCATACAGATGTCCGGCAGGGGTCTCTTTTCAAAGGCGAAATCTTCAGTGCCCGGTATTTTGCATAACTCGCAGCAAGGCGGGCGGAGGGCCTCCGACCAAATTAACCAGGAAGGAGGTCTGGCTATCTACCCAGAAGTTCGCCGCCCGCCTGACGACATCCTTATGCTGATTCCTTACTTATAATATTTTCGCCTCTGAAAAGAGACCCCTGCCGGACATATATGGTAATGACAAATGGGCATATTTACTAAATTCATAGACATTATCTACCCGGCAAGATGCCATATCTGCCGAAGTTTTATTTTAAATGACAGCAGGCCAAACAATCACTTCTGTCCGGACTGCCTGAATGGCTTTTCAAAGATAAGCCCTCCCCTCTGTACCATATGCGGAATACCTTTTGAGTCTCTTTCAGAGGAGAATCACCTGTGCGAGGAGTGCCTGAGAAAGAGGCCTTTTTTTGACGGCCTGGCTGCCCCATACCTTTACGAGGGACGGATCATGGACGCCATTCATCAGATGAAGTACGCGGGCAAGACCTATCTCGCAGATTCCCTTGGACCGCTCATAGCCTCCTTCGCGACCAAATGGCTGGACAATCCAGAAGGTCTTTTAATGATGCCCGTGCCCCTTCACCCAAAAAAACTAAGGGAAAGGGGATTCAACCAGAGCCTGCTCCTTGCTAGGACCATGATGCCTATTCTCGGCACTGAGCTGGACTTTTTATCCCTGAGAAGGGTAATATACACTAGATCCCAGACAGGCCTTAACAGCGAGGAAAGAAAAAGAAACGTCCGAAGGGCCTTCACGATTGACGGGCAAAGGGAGTTAGAAGGAAAAACCGTGATTCTTGTGGATGATGTGGCAACGACCGGCAATACAATGAACGAGTGCGCCCGGGTCCTGAAAAAGGCCGGGGTCGAAAAGGTATTCTGCCTCGTCCTCGCCAGGACAGCGGGTTATTAATATATTAGATAGGATTAACAGGATGTTCAGGATTTTCACGGCTTCATCCGGAAGCCTTGAAAAAATAAATATCCAGATGATCCTGTTGATCCTGTCAAAAAAACTGAAGAGGGTTAACATGGAAAAATATCGCCTGAAAATAAAAGGGCTTCCTGAAGCCAGGAAGGAGATAGACAGACTCAGGTCTAAAAATAAAAAGATCGTCTTCACAAACGGTTGCTTCGATATCCTCCATATCGGCCACGCCCGCTACCTCTATGCCGCGAGGGAACTGGGGGACTGCCTGATCGTTGCCGTAAACAGCGACAGATCCGTCAAGGCCATCAAAGGACCAGACAGGCCCGTTATGAACCAGACCGAAAGGACCGAGATGCTGGCTGCCCTGGAATGCGTTGACATGGTGATAATCTTTGATGAGGATAATCCACTTGAAGTAATCAGATATCTTATGCCCGATATCCTGGTCAAGGGCGGGGATTGGAAAGAAGAGGATATAATAGGGGCTGACGTGGTAAAGGCATCGGGCGGTCAGGTCAGGCGCATACCCTTCATAAAAGGCTTCTCCACAAGTGATATTATAAAGAAGATGGTATCCATCTTTTTTTTCGTCCTTTCTATTATCGTACCCACCGTGCTGTAGTTGCTTAATTCGAATTCCCTGTGGAGCCCCGCCGACTGAAGTCGGCGGCACCAATGCTCCAGCTTCGGCGAAACCCGCCGAAGCACATCCGCCTACGCTAATCATGTTAGCAATAAACGCGGCTATTCGCCGCATTGCTAACACAGCTTCGGCGGATACCCTTTCCTCATTCATCCGCCAACTGAAGTTGGCGGCTTTCTGCGAAGGCGGGTAAAATATTTCTCTGACTATTTTATAGTGATCTGGAAAATAGTCTTGACTATTTTCCAGAGATATGGAATATTGTCGATAAAATAATGTACAAAGCAAGGAGATGTCTATATGGAAAGGCTGATTAACAAGTATATCTTTAATCAGGAATTGATTAAGGGGAAAATGCTTTTTCTCACAGGGCCACGCCAGATTGGGAAGACAACATTCGCTCAGGACTGGCTTAAGTCGCAGAATGCCTATGACAGCTATTTCAATTGGGATGATCCTTCAGTAATGATTGCCTATCGAAGAAATCCGCTCTTTTTAAAGAATTTCCTGGACGAAAGGTTTATAAGCCTACCAGTGCCTCTTGTTTTCGATGAGATCCACAAACACAAGGATTGGCGAAATATACTCAAGGGTCTGTTCGACACAAACCGGGAGAAAATGCGAGCGTTAATCACAGGGTCCGCGCGGTTTGATCTTCTCCGGAAAAGCGGAGATTCACTGTTGGGCAGATATTTCTCTTTCCGAATGCTTCCCTTGGGACTTCCTGAAGTGGTCGGCGATTTTTCACTGGTGCTGGAAGATGAAAGAGCTTTCACTAAGGAGAATATTTTAGCCTCACAAAGGACAGTATCTAATAAAAAAGCCCAAAAAGAAGGCCTTGATCTTTTATTAAGATTCGGAGGATTCCCCGAACCACTCATAAAGGGATCGGAAAAATTTCATAGACGATGGCAAAGGGATTATAAAACACTACTGACCAGGGAGGACGTAAGGGATCTTTCCAGAATATCGGATATCAAAGGGCTTGAGACTTTGGTGGAAATACTGCCCACAAAAGTCGGATCGAGATTGAGCATCCCATCCTTATCCGAGGAACTAGGCCGTAATTATGATACCATTAAAAACTGGATAGATATATTAGAAGGACTCTACCTTGTCTTCACCCTGCAACCATGGCATAAAAAAATAACAAGGGCCATTAGAAAAGAAAAAAAAATCTATTATTTTGACTGGTCTCTCCTGACGGATGACGGAGCGAGGTTTAAAAATCTTGTGGCAGTGTCGTTGCTTAGAATGATTACAAGATTCAATGAGATGGGAGTAGGCGACTTCCATCTTAATTATATCAGGGACAAGGAAAAGAGAGAGGTGGATTTTGTAATACAGAAGGATGGCAGCCCGATAGCCCTTTTTGAGGCAAAAAAAAGTGGAGGGATAATCGACAAATCCGGAAAATATTTCGGTGAACGATTGAATGTTCCATTTTTTCAGATCAGCCAAACAGCAGAAAAATTGGAGGAATTCCCGGGTAGATGTTTTATTGTTCCTGCCTCGAATTTCTTAATGCTCACGGGATAAAGACAAAATATATTTTCTTCTTCCCCTCGAAATTCCATGGTTCCTTGTTCGTCCTGCCCGCTCATGCCTCTTGGTGATAAAGGCTCTATCCGTTTCAAATTATACTGCAGTAACAAATTGGCAGCATCAGCGAAATAGAGCTTTGGCAGGCGAGTATTCGATATTCAATCCCTCTTCGCTATTCGCCATGCACTATGCCCTCTGCGCCAAGCGCTTGCTCGACTCCTTGACTCTTGTCGAAGATCCCGACGCATTTATCGGGAGAACCCTTATCATCGACCACTAATTTGGAGATGATCCTTTAATATATTTATTCCTTTTTTGTCTTTTGTTCATTATTTTGATATAAATGTCTCAAATTTCAAAAAACCCAAATTATCATGTAACCGTATAATATATGCTCGGCTGCAATATTATAGGATAAAATTATAAGTATGCCATATTCGAGATTTGACCCAAGTGAACTGATCCTGCGGGATGAACTAGCCATTGATCGCACACTCTTGGCGAATGAAAGAACCCTGATGGCATACTTGCGTTCTGGAGTCGCCCTCTTAATAGCTGGTGTATCCATCATGCACTTCTCGTCTAAAGGGTGGTTCTGGATGATAGGTTTTGGCTGCGTTCCAATTGGAATAATAACCGGCCTGATTGGGGTGGCCCGATATCAGAGAATGAAGAAGAAGATTGCATTAGTGCGAAAGCCATCGAAAACAGCAGGACTGGCAAGCGAGAGTACCGAACAAGCCCATGCAGGTGACATGGACAAGCCGCGTGCCTGATGGCAACCGTTCGATCCGAGAAAATGAAAAGATGAAGAAGCGACTTCGCAAGAAAAAACATTATGGTGAATTCACTGAATGGGGAAGACAACTCATTGTCACCCGAAATCGGAAGGACGGATTTGACGAGTTTTTTGACGACTTTATCATACAGGCCGTTGAAGCGGCTGGATGTTACTGTGGAGGCGGAGGCAGCAATGACAGGCTCGACGTGGTTGTTGAACTTGGCCGCCGCTCGGACGATCCTGATGCAAGACTGAAGAAAATCACGGCATGGCTCGATGCACGACCAGACGTACAGAGCTGGCGAGTGGGTGAGGAGTTTGATGTCTGGCACGGAGACTTCAAGGATATTGGGGAATAGATCAAATCGGGTAAAGGGGAGCATTTAACTCCCCCTCCCCACACCATCCGCCGTCACAAACGTTATGGCGGGACAAGCCTGACATGCGGGTCTCCCTCGGCAAGCTCAGAACAAGCGCACCATGCAGTTCACAGAATCAATATTAGAGATTGCTTTTTGAACAGGGTTGCCATAAAATCTTACCAGTGGAGCCCCGCCGACTGAAGTCGGCGGCACCAATGCTCCAGCTTCGGCGAAACCCGCCGAAGCACATCCGCCTACGCTAATCATGTTAGCAATAAACGCGGCTATTCGCCGCATTGCTAACACAGCTTCGGCGGATACCCTTTCCGCATTCATCCGCCAACTGAAGTTGGCGGCTTTCTGCGAAGGCGGGTAAGACACTCAAAATGTATGGAGGTTTATTATGGCCAATGTTTCAACAACAAAAATGTCCTCAAAAGGGCAAGTCGTTATTCCTGAAAATATAAGGAAACAACTTAAATTAAAGGCTGGCGCTCAATTCGTCGTTGTTGGTGAAAAGGACGTTGTCATTCTAAAAAGCATATCGCCGCCATCACTCGATGAATTTGGTGACCTTATTGCTGAGGCCAGAAAAAAGGGGAAACAAGCTGGAATTAAAAAATCTGATATTAGCGATGCTATTTTAAATGCTCGAGGGAAAAAGAAATGAGAGTTATCCTTGATACGAATGTGTTCATATCAGGGATATTTTTTAGTGGACACCCATCACAAATCCTCAAAGCATGGGGAAACCAAAACCTTCAAATTATACTTTCGCAACAAATCCTTGATGAATACCAATGTGTTGCAAAGGCTCTATCATCTAAGTTCCCGACGGTCGATATATTGCCGATTATTGAACTGATTACTATTCATGGGCAATGCGTAGATACTCAGGGTCTTGATATTTCGGTATGTGAAGACCCTGACGATAATAAGTTCATTGAATGTGCAATTGCCGGCAAGTGCAATATAATTATCAGCGGCGATAAACATTTATTAAAACTGGCAGGATATCAGGGCATTATGGTTTTGAACCCTCGGGATTTTGTGGAAAAATATTTGTAATAATCAAAAGCGAATCAGGTAAAGGGGAGTATTTAACTCCCCCTCCCCACACCATCCGCCGTCACAAACGTTATAGGGAGACAAGCCCGGCATAGGGTTCTCCTTCGGCAGGCTCAGGATAAGCGCACGGGGGGCGGTTCACAGAGTTAATCTCGCAAAGCGGGAGGAATGAATCACTTTGCATAAAACCAATCACGGATTTCGGGTATAAAGAAATACTTGAAATTCCTCTATGAAAGTCCTATAATTATCAACTTGGGGACTAAAATCTTTATCAAAGCTAAAAAGGAGGTAACATGGGATATCAACGAGGTGGTGGCGGTGGATACGGCGGAAGGCCACGGGAGATGCACAAGGCGATTTGCGCAGAATGTAAGAAAGAATGCGAAGTCCCTTTTAAACCCAGAGATGACCGTCCGATATACTGCAAGGATTGCTTTTCAAAGCGCAAGAACGAAGGTCGTTAAAAGAAGAGATTTTGTTAGCCTCTTTCTTCCAGCAGAACCTCAAAAGGTAGCGTTTTAAATCGCTCGTTTCTATTTTTTAGAAACGTCCCCATTTTTTTGCCATAAGGTTTTATTCTTTCTCTCAAATGGAAAGATGGGACTTTGTTGAGGCTGGGCCTTGTAAGTCCCGCTTCAAGCGAGATTCGTCGGCTCATAGCTTTGCGCGGAGATTTATCCCGCTTTTAAGCGGGACTTCCCTGCCTGAGGCAGACAGGCTTCGGACAACGCCTCACGCTTGCGTGCCATAGCGCTTCAGTGCGCAGGCACAACAATGCCCCCGGATCATGTCCGGGGCAGGCTCTTGCCTTCGGCTAGTACTTTTGCTAATATGTTCAACACATTAACCGGATTCACGTACAGGGGATTTCCCTCGCCCTGAGCTGGGTCGAAGCAGCACCCCATAAATTCATGCCCATGCCGGGCGTACACATTTGACTGGACAAGGACGCGCGG
>CAVZMS010000118.1:0-17363 GCA_963776085.1 uncultured delta proteobacterium | reverse complement strand
CCGCTGATGGATGCGCTTCAAACAATGATCTTGACCTTTTCAGCGAGATGGACACCACAGCCAAACTTCATAAGATAGATACCATGGACCCTACGGTTATGGACGCCTTGACAGTCTTGCGCATGTCCACTATCGAGGGGGCAAAGGCACTCGGCATAAGCAATATTACAGGCTCCCTTGAAAAAGGGAAAAAGGCGGACATTATTATCATTGATACTAATAAACCTCATCTAATCCCCTTATACAACCCCTATTCTCATCTTGTATATTCTGCAAAAGGCTCCGACGTCAGCCACACGATCATCAACGGACGTTTGGTTATGGCCGAAAGGAGGTTGTTAATAATGGATATCGATGATGTAATCAAAAAGGCAGTCATAAAGTCTAGGGAGATCATGGGATTGCTCCGTTCTCCTTAATATGTCTTCACCCATAAAAAGTGATTGTCGAACACTTAGAATATTGATGGTCTTCTAAAAAAATCAATATCAATTTAATATTCTCAACACAGGAGCCGAGGGAATATACAAATGGATAGAGGCAATAGGCCTTATATAGCATTGGGAAGCAGGCTTAGGGGTATTCCTCAGGTAATTACCCTTGGTGTTAAACCGAACTTTTTCGATTATACTCCAAGGGAAAGGGCATTGATGCTCTCTTCCCAAATTATCCTATATCCTACTATGAATTATGCTCAGTTTTTCACGACAATAGGAAAAAGGATTTTCCCAAGCCTGGAGACATATATATATTCGGATGAAAAGATAAAACAGACTACCCTTTTTAATATGTTAGGCATACCTCATCCAAAAACCAGGATCTATTATCACCTTCACCATGGGAAAATCTCAATGGATTTCAACTTTCCCTTTATTGCCAAACTCCCCAGGCGCTCATCTCAGGGTAAAGGGATCTTTAAAATAAAAAATCATATTGAACTTGAAGACTACCTGAAGCTCACCAATGTGGCATATATCCAGGAGTATATTCCCCATGAGAGGGATCTAAGGGTTATCCTGATTAACTACAGACCTGTCCTGGCCTATTGGAGAGAGAGGCCAAGATGGACATTTAAAACCAATGTTTATCAGGGTGGGGTTATCAATTTCCGCGATATCCCTGATAATGGTCTATCATCGGCAAAGGAATATGCGATGAAATGCAGACTTGATGATGTCGGGCTCGACATGATAAACGCTGATGGGAAATGGTATCTGATTGAAGCCAATATGAATTATGGGCGTAAAGGTCTTAAATTAAAGGGTATGGATCTTAAAGAGATACTAAAGGAAAAACTCCTTAACGGTGAATTGACGGATAGTATGCCGGGCTGTGTCCTCGGGAGTTCCTGTAAAACGCACCTTCATACGTCTGAGATAAATTGGTGAAAAAGAAATTCAAGATATTACTTTATTCCATCACGCTAATTACCCTGGCGGCTATAGCTTTTTTGATAGTTATCTATTTGCAGGTGTCACATGAGGCAAACGCCAATATAGAGAGGGGTGCTATTGATAATATTTTATTCTCCGAGAGCCCTGTCTATTATGATGACCAGGTGACGCCCATCGGCGTATATTTTGAAAAAATCCATAGTAAATATATCCTTTACAAGGATATTCCTGAAATCTATATCAAGGCACTCATTGCCTCTGAAGACGTAGATTTTTTTAAGCATCCCGGCTTTGATATGAGTGCCATCCTAAGGGCCTTTATTGCCAATTGCCGGGCCGGAAAGATCGTGCAAGGGGGTAGCACTATTACACAGCAGACTGTTAAAAATATATTTATGCGGAAAAAAAGGAGCTATACATCCAAACTCAAGGAAATCATGCAGGCCCTTCTCCTTGAGAAGATGTATTCAAAGGAAGAGATACTCGAAATGTATGTCAACCAGTTCTTCGTAACCGGCTTCGGCAAGGGACTAATGATAGCTGCGGAATATTTTTTTGATAAGGATGCGAGAGATCTTGACCTAGTGGAATCCGCCTTTATCGCTGGCATGATAAAGGGACCTGACAAGTACAATCCTTTTACTAAAAAGACTGATGATGAGAAAAAAGAGGCATTAAGGATTGCGAAGATAAGGAAAGATTATGTACTTAAAAATATGAGGAGACAGAACTTCATCACAGAGGATCAATACCTTGAAGCCAGGGACAGGGAAGTACCCTTTAAAGAAGGCAAAGTAACCTATCGGCTTAATGTCATTCTTGATTACATTCGGGAACAGCTCGAATCGGATTATTTTAAGGAGATACTCCATGAACAGGGCGTGGATAATATCGCCACATCGGGAATAAAAATATATACATCAATTTCCAAGGAGATACAGGAGGGGGCCCTGGACAGTATCAGAAAACAATTGCCATTGCTGGATATCCAGCTAACGGGATATAATAATGGAGCAATTTCAGGACAGATATATTCAATACATGGGCACGCTTTATGAAAATACGGACGCCGGCGGCATCCCATTTTTTTGCAGTATCACGGCTATTAACAATGATAAGGACAATCCTTCCCTAAGTGTAGCCTGCGATGGAGGAGAAGGAACTATCGGTTATGAGGGACTTAGAACAATGGGGGAGGCATGGTTAAAGTGGAAACTTGGTAGCTGGGCAATATTTGACAGGAGTAATGTCTCCGATTTTATAAAAAACTTTCATGAAGGTGAACGGGTACCGGTCTATTTCGTGAAAAACACGGAAAAAGACAGCGCGGAAAGTTTGATGTTATGGGAGATCCCTGAACTGGAAGGCGGAATTATCGTCCTAAAAAATGGTATGATAAAGGCCATGGTAGGTGGGTTTTTCGACAGATACTTTAATCGGGCTGCCGATGCAAAGAGGCAGTTAGGATCAATATTCAAGCCCCTTGTCTACGCTGCTGCCCTGCAGCTTAGGTGGAACAACCTGGATCAATTAAAAAATATGCCCGATATGTTCAGGTTTGAAAATACATTCTACATCCCAAGACCGGATCACGAGCCAAAGAGTGACAAGGTATCCATGACCTGGGCCGGCGCCAAATCGGAGAATCTTGCCACTGTCTGGCTCCTTTATCATCTCACGGATCGTCTGAATATGAGTGAGTTTCGTGAGGTGGTTGAAAGATTAGGCTTGGCAAGGGGGAAAACTGAGACTTACAATGAATATGCGAGAAGGATAAGGGATACGTATGGGATTGTGGTAAATCAGGAAGCCCTTATGGAGGCTGCCTTTGAAGATGCGAAAAAAGAGATAGAATCCGACCTCATTTTCAGCGGCAATGAAGCTGCCCTTGATAATCTCAGTCGTCTACATTTTGACATAGACGAAAATAGGCTGGATCTAAAAGATGAAAGCGATTTTCAGATCTCGCGGCTCGGCTTTAAAAGGATTAGAAGCCTTAATTACAATATGAAAAAGAGGTTTAAAGATCTGGTTCAATTAATTGAAATATATAAGATAAAAGGCACAACAAATGACCAAAATCTGAAAACCTCCTTACGATATTTCTACTATAAGAAGGCCTATAATGATGCTTATAGGATAATATATTCTGAAGAAGCCGAAAAGACTCATTATGATGGTCTGGAGAGGATCACGATTGAACAGTTATCCAAAAGGACTCCTTTTATTTCCCCTGAAGAAATATGGATAGACAATATGATTCCTTCGGAAGTAATAGACCTTATTCAGACAAATATGAGCAAACAGTACAGGGAGCTGCTAGCGCTTAACAGGTACGACTTTGAGACCCTTTACAGCGTGAGGGACTTCAGGACACTTGTCAACCTCTTTTACGTGAAACAGCTTGCCAAAGAAATGGGGATTTCAACATCGCTTGATCCTGTATTATCCTTCCCGCTGGGTGCCAATTCTATAAGCATCTTAGAGGCGGCTTTAAGCTACAATACGATAATAAGCGGCTCGTTCTATCCCATAAATAAAGAAGATACGCCCGGTATGGCGCCTGTTATCAAAAAGATCGTTGACAGGAATGGTGAAACTATATGGGAGTATATCCCCCAGCCCGAAAAGGTCTTGACAGAACGGGTGTCAGGGTCTATCACTGAGATCCTTAGAATGGTCATGGAGAATGGGACAGGCAAAAACGCAAGTGACTCCGTTAGATTATCAATGAATTTTGATGACGCCACACTGGACATCCCGATCCCTGCCTTTGGAAAAACCGGCACAGCCAATCTCTTTACAAATTCGAGTTTTGTGGGCGTTATCCCTGGATTGGATCTGAATACGGGCAAGTTTGATATAGATAAAGGTTATGTAGTAGCAAGTTATGTTGGATATGACGACAATCGTCCCATGAAAGGGAGGCGCATTAACATCTATGGCTCCTCAGGGGCACTTCCCCTCTGGATAAACACGTGCAATGCGATTGTAAACAGCACGGGATATAAGGAAGGGCTTCAGATCGCTGATCTGGCTTTTTTAACCCAATCCGGGCCGTTGTTGGCTGATAATACGTTAAGTCCCGCAAGGGTATCCTCAATCACCGGACTTCCTTTAAGCCGCAAGGAGAGAGATGCCTTCTCTCGAGGTCTTTGAGGTCTATTCAGACATAACAATAGACGGTGATGTTTTAACGCTTAATAGGGCTTTTGAACCGCTTACAGGAGTTATATCATGACAGGAAGGACTGAAATAAAGGGTATTATTATTGCCCTTTTAATCACACCTATCCTTTTTAGCTGCATGGCAAAGGTTAAAAAAGGGATAATAATACCAAAGCCCGAGGTAATAACCGCCCCAATTCTTCCTGTTGATATAATTGATAAGAAGATATCCATGCTAAGGGAATATTTAGAGAATAAAGATATCTCTCCTGAAGACAGAGAGAATGCCCTGAGTTTGCTATCCGATTATACGAAGATCAGATCCGCCGCGAGCGCCGATATGTCCGATAAGGATTATCAAGAGATTATACGGATCCTTTTTAGCGATTTAAGCATGCTTGATGAACGATATCTCCTGAATAAGGTTAAGGTGACAGATCAGTCCTTTTCAAAGGTTATCAATCAGCATTATTTGAAGGAACAGGAGATACTGGACAGCTATCTTTCCGGGGATTATCAGAGAGTTATCTCTAAATGCACTGAACTGGAGGCGTCCTTCGGCCGGAACTCGTTGACCCCTTATACAGGACTTCTCTTTGCCATGTCCCTTGCCAAGAGAAACAGGTTAACGGAGGCGATAAACATTGGCGGGAAGATAGTAGAAGAACTTGAAGGCAGGCCTGACCTGATCCATTTAAGGGCCAGCATTATTGAATGGCAGCTTGATAAAGGTAACAGAGAAAAGGCCATTAAACTGTTTGAGAAACTTATAGACGACCTGGATGAAAGGAAGGCTGTCTTTGAGAGCGCAGAGGAGAAGATCAATAATTATAACAAAGATCTTCGGAAGGTGGAAGGTACCGCCCCTAAAGACCTTTTGAAAGGAGAGACAGGTCTCCCCGGGTCGGACCGGATTGAAAGGCTCCTTGACGAAGTCGATAGTCTCGTGAAAAAGGGGGCCTTTGAAGAAGCCAAGCTCTTATTGTCAAAATGGAGACTAAAGGCGGAAGAAGGTTCTGAAAGAGAGACCATAGAGCAGGCATTGAAAAGCGTGAATCTGGCCCAAGAAAAATACAGGGATGAGGCATCCCAGGAAAAGAAGGCTATTGAAAAGGCCACAAAGTTGATCGAACAAGAAAATTATAAGGATGCTATAACCGGGCTTGAAACCCTTAATAATGACAAGAATGCCGGCCCTGAAATAAAAAAGCTCAGAGATCTTGCAATTGAAAAACTGATAAACAGTGAAAGAAACAGGGCGGCCCAGATCTTTCTCATAGCAAAAAACACTGGTGATCCTAAAAAGAAAAAGGAACTCCTCTTATCCTCATATAATATACTTAAGGAGTTGATTGACACTTACCCTTCATCAACATTAATCGATAAACTAAATAATAATTTATCAAAAGTTGAGGATGACCTGAAAAAGCTCAGGGAATGACGAAGGCGTGAAAAAAATATCTTAACCCCTCTTTACATCGGCGATTAAATAATTATATTATGGGCAATAAAAATTAAAAGGCGCCATCCGGCTTCAACAATGTCAAATAAACCACCGGACGGCAGGCGACCCAACGCGGTCATCGGCTTCCAAGGGTTATACTTTAAATAAGGGGGTCTTGGATGGTGCTTTTAAGAGCTTCTCGGGTGTGCGTGCATCTTTTCTACCGCCATCTCCAACTGAAATATTAAAGATAGAGATACGCGCGGGGGAAACAACGACATCAAGGGAAGCCATGAACAATTACATTACCCGCCGACCTTATACCGGGTCGGCGGGTAATTTTATAGCACCTTTGTATCTCTTATCCCTTATAATCAGTTCTAAGAAAATCCCCTTGACTGATTCCATGTCCAGGTATATTTTTCGCTTAAGATTTAAGCCCATATTAAGCGCTATAAGGAGCAGGACATGAAACCATTTACGAATATCGCGATATTGATCTTTTCGCTAATAGCATTAGCGCATATCCTCCGCCTATTTCTCCGGGCGGAGTTAATCGTTAATGGCATTTACATCCCATTATGGGTGAGCATTGTTGGAGCCGCGTTTTTCGGATTGCTTGCGTATATGCTCTGGCGGGAGACCCGCATGAAAAACCAAGACCACCTTGTGGTCTAAAACCACTACTTGCTATATATCCTTCCTCATCTTGCAATAGATAAGAATATGGCCAAGAATATAGCCTGAATAAGCCAGCCTATAATACAAATCCCTACAGCATGAAAGGTGCCCTTATAGTCAATAACAGACTTGCCCTTCGCCGCGATGCTATCATCTTGATGTGTTATTCGGAAAGTAATATAACAGCGCCAATCTAATTATTCTATATGCAAAAAATTATGTTGATATAAATGTAAAGATGTTCATTCCCACATCAAAAGATGAGATGGATATACTTGGATGGAAACAACCTGATGTCATTCTGGTAACCGGAGACACCTATGTGGATTCGCCCTTTATCGGCGTTGCGGTAATTGGGAAGGTGCTTCTGGATGCCGGTTACAGAGTCGGCATTATCGCGCAGCCTGATATCAACTGCGACAGAGATATCTGCCGCCTGGGTGAGCCGAGACTCTTCTGGGGAATCACCTCCGGTTGCATGGACTCCATGATATCAAACTATACATCGCTTAATAAAAGGCGTAGGCAGGATGACCTGACCGGCGGCGGGTTAAATAACCGGCGTCCGGACCTGGCGATTATCGCCTATGCCAATCTTGTCCGCCGATATTTCAAAAAAACCAGGCCTATTGTGATTGGCGGGATGGAAGCCAGTTTAAGACGCATCTCCCACTATCATTACGCAACCGACAGTATACGTCGATCCATTCTCTTTGACGCCAAGGCCGATATACTTGTCTATGGAATGGGGGAACGTACAATCCTTGAACTGGCAGACAGGATTCGCCTGCATCGTGCGTTTACGGATGTGCGCGGGATCTGCTATGCCTCTGTTGAAAAAAAGGAAGGGTATATCGAACTTCCGTCCCATGCCGACGTTGAGGCACTTCCAGAGATATTCAGCAATATGTTTAAGGTCTTCTATCAAAATAATGATCCGATAACGGCAAAAGGGATGTGTCAGAAGCAGGACACCCGCTACCTTATCCATAACCCGCCCCAGATTCCCCTTTCAACAGCGGAACTGGACCATATTCATGAACTGGACTACGAGCGCGATGTCCATCCGTATTATGCATCCTGGGGGCCGGTGCGCGCCCTTGAAACCATCCGTTTTAGCCTGATCACCCACCGTGGATGTTACGGCGAATGCCATTTCTGTGCCATATCCGTTCATGAGGGCCGAAGGGTTACAGATCGAAGCGAGGCGTCCGTCCTGAAGGAGGCGTCAATTTTAACCGACCACCCGAAATTCAAGGGAATTATTTACTATGCCGGCGGACCCACCGCCAATATGTTCGGCATCGAATGCGAGCGCAAAAAAAGAGGGGCGCCTGCCGCAACAAGCGCTGTCTGACCCCGGTTGTCTGTGAAAAACTGGTGGTCAGCCACGGCCCTCAGATTGCTTTACTGAAAAAGCTGAGAGAGTTGCCGAAAGTAAAAAAGGTATTTATCGGTTCCGGCATACGCCATGATCTGGTCCTAACCGACCGCGCCCATGGCCTTAAATATCTTGAAGAGATTATCCGGCACCACATTTCCGGCCAGTTAAAGTTGGCACCCGAGCATTCCGAAAATCATATCCTGAACCTGATGGGAAAACCGGCGATAGAAGGATTTATCGAATTCAAGCGTCGCTTTGAAAAAATCAACAGGCGCCTTAAGAAAAAACAGTTTTTAACATGCTATTTTATTGCGGCCTATCCGGGATGTACGCTGAAGGATATGGCCCGGTTAAACCGTTTTAGCCATGATGTTCTCAAATTCAGGCCGCGGCAGGTACAGATTTTTACGCCTTCGCCTTCGACGCCTGCCACCCTGATGTATTTTACCGAAAAATCGTATGACAGCGGCAAACCGCTTTTTGTCGAGAAGAACAATCCGCGAGAAAGAAAAACAGAAAAACCTGATCCTGAAATCTCGTTAAAAAATAACAATCAAGCGATTTGCTTAGCACTCCTGCATATCAAGTGTGAGTAATTTTCAAAGGGATCCCCGCCGGACTTCCATGTGCATGCTTTTACAAATATGACTACTTATTCATGACGTTCACTATAGTTACTTTCTAAAGGACGTCCTTATCTCCCTTCAAACTGGCTGTTATACATGGAGGCGTAGAAGCCATTTGCGGTCAGAAGTTCGTTATGGCTGCCCTGCTCTACTATGGCGCCATCCTTCATTACAAGGATGATGTCCGCGTTGCGTATCGTTGAAAGTCGGTGGGCGATGATAAAACTTGTCCTCCCTTTCATGAGCCGTTCTATAGCCCGCTGTATAAGTATCTCCGTCATGGTGTCAACCGAACTGGTGGCCTCGTCGAGTATCAGTATCTTAGGATCCGCAAGCACGGCCCTGGCAATGGTCAGAAGCTGCTTCTCTCCCTGTGAGACATTGCCTGCCTCCTCATTCAATTCCATATTATAGCCCTTGGGCAGATAATGGATAACATGATCAACATTGGCTATCTTAGCGGCATTGACCACCTCTTCGTCAGTAGCGTCAATCCTTCCATAGCGGATGTTTTCCCTGATGGTCCCGTTAAAAAGCCATGTGTCCTGCAGAACCATCCCGAAATTTCCCCTGAGGTCTCTCCTGTCAAATTCACGTATGTCAATCCCATCCAACATGATCGCGCCGCTGTTGATGTCATAGAAACGCATAAGCAGCTTGACCATGGTTGTCTTTCCGGCGCCGGTCGGGCCGACGATAGCCACCTTCTGTCCTTCTTTGATATCCGCGGAAAATTTATTGATAATGATCTTTTCAGGAGAGTATCCGAAATTCACATCTTTAAATGTGACCCTGCCTGTAATCCTTTCAGGCTTGACCGGATTCAGGACCTCTGCCTTCTCCTCTTCCTCTGCCAGAAACTCAAAGACACGCTCGGCAGCCGCGGCAGTGGACTGCATTATATTTGCGATATTGGCTGTCTGGGAGATCGGCATATTGAATATCCTTACATACTGGATAAATGCCTGGATATCTCCAACCTGTATAGCCTTTATTATTGTCAGATAACCTCCAAGGATGCAGATCACCACATACCCCATGTTTCCCACAAACATTGTGACAGGCATCATCAGGCCTGAAAAAAACTGGGACTTCCAGCCTGCGTTATATAATACTTCGTTAAGTTCATCGAACTTCCCTATGGATTTTGCCTCTCCGTTAAAGGCCCTCATCACATTATGACCGGAATACATCTCCTCCACATGCCCGTTAACACGCCCCAGATAGTCTCTCTGTCTTTTGTAAAACTTCTGCGATTTCTTGATGAGGAAAGAAACCAGGCTAAATGATACAGGCAGAATCAGGAGACTGACAAAGGTCATTAAGATGCTGATGGAGGCCATCATTATTATAATGCCTATGATGGTGATTACGGATGAGACTATCTGTGACAATCCCTGATTCAAGGTGTTGCTGATGGTATCCACATCATTGGTGATGCGGCTTAATACATCCCCGTAGCTCCTGGTGTCGAAATACCTAAGGGGCAGGCGGCTGATCTTTTCCGATATCTCCCTCCTCAATTCGTATGCGACCTTGACGGAGACGTTGCTCATTAAAAGGCCCTGGAGATAGGTGCATACGGCGCTTATGATATATAGACAGGTCAGGAGCAACACCATCTTTCTAATGTAAGGGAAGTCTATGCCGGCCCCTTGTATATGGTTGATCTTTGCCATGGCGCCTTCAAAGAGCTTTGTGGTGACATCGCCCATCAGCTTGGGGCCTATTATCATGAAGACAGTGCCCAGTATGGACAGTATCAACATAAAGATGATGGAATACCTGTAATGGCTCAGATACTTAATAAGCATCTTCATGGAATCCCTGAAATTCCTGGCCTTTTCGCCCCCCATTCCCATGCCCATGGGACCTCCAGGCCCTCTGCCGAATGGTCCCGGGCCTATCGGGACCTTCTGTTGACCAGGACCTTTTACAGGCAATTGCCCGAATTGTCCGTCGCTTCGACGCAGATCTTCACGCTCGCTCATTATTGCAGTTCCTCCCTTGACAACTGGGATAGGGCAAATTCTCTATAAACCTCACAATCCTCCATCAAGGTTTTGTGCCTGCCGATTCCGGCCACCCTGCCCTTATGAATTACCACAATCTGATCGGCGTTCATGATCGTGCTTATCCTCTGGCCGACGATCATAACGGTCGAATCCCTGGTCTCTTCCTTCAAGGCCCTTCTTAGGGCTGCATCGGTCTTGAAATCCAGGGCTGAGAAGCTGTCGTCAAAGATATATATATCAGGCCTCTTGGCAAGGGCGCGGGCGATTGAAACCCTCTGTCTCTGGCCGCCTGACAGATTCATGCCGCCCTGGGCTATCTCGGCCTTAAAACCATCTTCATCCTGATTGATAAAGTCCATGGACTGCGATATCTCAGCCGCCTTTCGGACATCTTCTTCCAAGGTGTCTCCATGGGCATAATTGATATTGCTTTCAACGGTCCCGGAAAAGAGCATGGACTTCTGGGGCACGTAGCCGATCTTTTCCCTGAGGTCATGCTGTGTCACATCACGGATCTCAACCCCGTCTATGAGTATCCTGCCTTCTGTAATATCATAGAAACGCGGTATAAGGTTTATAAGAGTTGATTTGCCGCTGCCTGTGCCTCCCACAAAGGCGATTGTCTCTCCCGGGCCTGCTGTAAAGGAGATATCACGGAGGACATAGTCATCCGCCCCAGGATACTTAAAGGAGACGTTCTGAAACTCTATATGACCCCTCCTTCCCGGATCGAATTTAACAGGCCTTTCCGGGTCCCTTACCGCGGGTTCGGTTTCTATCACTTCGGATATGCGCTGTGCTGAAACACCCGCGCGGGGCATCATCATAAATGTAATGGATACCATGAGGAATGATATAATTATATGCATGGCATATTGCATGAAGGCCATCATGCTTCCGACCTGTATGGCGCCCAGGTCAACACGATGGGCCCCAAACCACATAACCGCCAGCATGACGCCGTTCATAATGAGCATCATCCCCGGCATCATGATCACCATGATGCTGTTTATGAACATGGTGGTCTTTGCCAGGTCTTTATTGGCCGCATCAAATTTGGCCTCCTGATATCTCTGGGAGTTGAAGGCCCTGATTACCATGAGACCTGTAAGTATTTCACGGGTGACCAGGTTCAATCTATCAATCAGTTTCTGTATTATCTTGAATCTTGGGATAGCCACGTAGAACTCGATGGATATCATCATTATTATCATCACAACACCAATGGCGATTATCCATAACATGGAGACATCCTGGCGAAGCACCATTATTATGCCCCCTATGGCCATCATGGGGGAATAAAGGACCATGCGGAGCATCATCACCAGGAACAACTGTATCTGCTCTATGTCATTTGTTGTCCTTGTGATCAGAGAGGAGGTGGTGAACCTGTCGAACTCGATGTTGGAAAAATGTTCCACCCTGCTGAAGAGCCTCCGCCGGGTATCCCTTGCGAAGCCAGCTGCGATGCGCGCGGAGAAATATCCAACTGTTATTGAACAGGCAGCCCCAAGAAGCGCGAAAAGCAGCATGAGGCCGCCCATAAAAATGATATAACCTGTTTGAATCCTCCCTGTTTTGAGTCCGATGGTCTCATATTCGGAGGCTATATAGCTGATTGCGGATTGATTGATCATGCCTTCCTGGATCATCGATGCCTTTTCCATAATGGTCTTCACCAGGGCGTCCCGTTCCTCCGGGGGCAACTGATCAAGATAGACAAAGGGATCAACGTCCTCGGATATCTTTGCCTCACTGAATGCTAATATCCCACGTTTTTTCAACGGTAGAGACAACCATGATAGGCATTAAAAAAACCGCATTTAATCTTTCCATCTCCCCTTTATCTTTGGTGTTAAGTACGTAAAGGGGTTCCTGGCTTAGCCCGGGGTATTTTTTTAAATAGGTTTCATAATCACCCCCGGAGAGTCTTTGACTGTCAAGCAAGAGATAGGTTTTTTCAACAAGCGCCCTGTCAGCATCATTTATAAACATCTCGATCTTTCTCATCACGTTCTTCCGTATTACCTCAGGAACGGCGTTTTTAATGCCTCTCTGCTGGATGCCGATATTAACAATCCTGGAGAGATAGTTAGGCAGGGAAAGATCAGACATTGCCTGGACAAAGAGAAGGATAAAGATGATAAAGATGGTCCATCTGAAAGGCCTAAGAAATTTCATCAAATTAAACATTAATTGAATGCTCCATGTGAATCATTTAAGAACCCTGTCGCCTTAAACTATGAGGGTTATTCCGTGACGGGATAATATGGTGTGTGTGCCAATATTTGTCAATAGATTATCGTTATATGATCCCTTGCTTGATGGCACGTTCGGTCAATGCGAAGTCATATTGCATCAGCAGCTTTAATATCGTAGAATCAGGCAAATATTTTCAGAGACATCCATCATCATTCATATATGAAAGGAGGATTTTTTATGAAAATAAGCGCACGTAATGTCATTAAAGGCAAGGTGAAAAGCGTTAACCCAGGGGCCGTAAATTCTGAAATAATTATTGAGATCCAGGGAGGCGCTGAGGTTGTTTCCGTAATTACAAAAACATCCGCCGATAATTTAAAACTTGCCCCTGGCAATCAAGTCTATGCGGTGATAAAGGCCTCCAATGTCATGATTGCGGTGGATTAACCCGCATGTCCCAATGCCATCCTTATAATGAAAAGGCGGTTGAGACTTGTTCTTAACCGCCTTTTCATCCCTGCACACATCAAGAGTTATTTACTTTTTTAAGGACGTCCCAGGTCCCCATAATCTATTTTTCATCATCTCATATCCCTTTTCCATCAAGGGTTTCAGGTTTACTATGTCCGCGGTGTTATATTGTATAAGAAGATCAAGGGCGGTCCGGTCGCCCCACTGGTACGCCATCCAGAGCCTTACCGCATCATAACCGTCCATGCCTTCAATTGCAAGGTCGCGTGAGATGCCGAACTCTTTTTCAATATGTTTAAGCCCTCCCTTGTAGCCCAGCCTTTTCAGAAAGAATCGCAGGTCAATATGTCCCGGCGGCAATGAGATACCCGGGAATGATTGCCTTATAAAAGGCAGGTCAAAGGAGCTGCCGTTAAACGTGATCACAAGATCATAAGAGGCGATCACCTGTTCAAACTCCGCCATGTTTTGGCCGTTGACAAATGTATGGACGTTCATGCCGTCATAGAGGCCGATGACGGTTATCTCATCCGCTCCCATAAACATGCCGCTTGTCTCAATATCCAGGTAAACGGCCCTGTCCCTGAATTCATTAAAGACCCTCCAGAGATCGGTAACTAGAGAGCCTGTCAACAAAGAAACGGATATCCGCGCGATTCTCAATGGACTTTTTCAGTTGCAGCGCGCACCAGCGGGTCGCGTCTTGAAGATATCACGGTTTCTTTGCTGCTTAAAAAATCCGCCCAGGTATGGATCCCTTTCTGCCAGAGGGCCCGTTCCGTCTTTGGACCAATGCCCTGGATGTGAATGAATGTGTTTTTAAGCATCTGCCTTAATATTTGAACATCCCGTTTTCATAGATAACAATATCTTCCCCGGACTGAAGACGCGCGATGATCTGCTTGTCTTCGGTGTTTACCAGGTCCCAGTGAAGGGCAGAATCATTAAAACCCAGACGGTTTTTAAGACCCCTGGTAAGTCTTGAGGGGTCGCCGTCAAATGTGTCTGAATATGACATGCCCACGGCCAGGTGGCAATTCCCGTATCGGCCGCCGTAGTTCTCGTCATAGAGTGTGTTCGCCATAAACCTGTTTATCTTGGAAAATCGTCTATCGGTCAGGGAGAACTCCCCTACCCTGCGGCTGCCCTTGTCCATGGAGATCTGCTTTATCGCAAAATCCTTTCCTTTTCTGGCGCTTATCTTTACTGCCGAGCCCCTGTTAAATTCCAGTCTCACACCCTCCACGTAATTCCCGTCACGGAATGAGGGTTGATTTGCGAAATAGACACCCTTTGTCCCTCTCCAGTCAGGGGATATAAAGAGTTCAAAACTCGGGATGTTATGTCCTGAAATGCCGATCCATCTCCTCTTCTTTCCGGGGGTGATCTTCAGGTCAATGTTATCGGAAACGACATGGTAATATTTCACGTCCATACTGTTTATCCATCTCTTTATTGAGATAGCATCCGTGTATATCCTGTCCCACTCCTTAACGGGGTCTTCCTTGTCAAGATAGCATGCCCTTATAACCTGGGAGGCGTACTGTTTCATGGAGATTCCCGCCTTTTTAGCGAGCTCCTGTGTGGGTACCAGACAAAGTGTCCATCCGAATTTGCCCTGCTCCTCCCTTTTCCATAGGATATCGCGAAGCGGCTTCCTTGCTATGGCCGCCCTTCCGATCCTTTTCGGATCAATATGTCGAAGATGTGTTATGGATTCCGGGGCATGCAGATATATGCTGCCGTTAAGATTATTATTCAGCTCTTTGTCACCCGGCACGTGGAATACGAGCTGTCGGTTATTGGCCCTCTCAAAATAATTCTTATCCATCTGAGGGGTACTGCCGGCCCTGAGGATCGGGTTCATTCCCATGTCCAGGATCTTGGCCTGGAGGGTTTCAGCCAGTTTAACGGCCGCATGATCGTACCGGATCAATATATTGTCGTTCCTCCTGAACCTCTCTGTCCTTGCCTTTTTAAGTCCCCATAGAAGCACGTCCGCGTATCTGCCCACCTGTATCTTTGAAAGCATGATCGTGTTATTCCTCCCATTTTAAGATATCTTCTTGTATCATTTTT
This sequence comes from uncultured delta proteobacterium, assembly GCA_963776085.1. GTDB lineage: Bacteria > Desulfobacterota > DSM-4660 > Desulfatiglandales > HGW-15 > CAVZMS01. The sequence continues at coordinate 1,900 of CAVZMS010000118.1, read as the reverse complement.
TATATCTCTGCGCAAAGATTATGTGTAGTTGCCGAAATCTGATCTGACTATGAATGATAAGGTGATTGGTATTTGATCGGGCATGTGGTAAAGGTGAAAAATACTTATCGTATTATGAATTTTTGAAGAACTGAAATTTGTTTAGACTAGCAAATGAATTGTTTAAAAATCATAATTAAAGATCTACATCAGATACATGAACTTTGAAATTGCTCATTTTTATCATGGTTCGAGTCCTAATCGACTCCTCTATTCCCGGATTAAAGTCAAAAGGCTAACGTCTGGCGGACAATTAATGCGCATAGGGACAAAGAAGAGGCCAAGACCACGAGAAATGTAAGTTTGTCTTTCTTTATCTCTGACTAATCCTGCCAGGTATTTCTGACCAAATGGTGAAGGTATATAAAGAGCACCTACAAAAGGAAGAACAACCTGTCCACCATGGGTGTGGCCTGAAATAATGAAATCGATACGTTCATGCAAGCTTTCTATGTTTTCATTTACATCCGGATTATGGGAGAGCAATATCCTGCAAGCATCCTCGGGTACATCTTTAAGCGCCCCTGTCAGGTTGTATGAGTCTTCCCAATAATCATCCACCCCAATTAGGTAAAGGCGCTGCCCTTTTCTTTCTATCGGCATAGCCTCGTTTTTTAGAACCTGTACCCCAAGTCCTTCAAGACCCCGGGCTATCTTCATGGCGACTTTCTTACCGCTCCAGAAGTCATGGTTGCCAAGGACAGCGAAAATACCAAGGGGGGCCTTTAATCTGCCCAATTCTTCCATGCAATAATTATAATGACGTTGTTTAAAACCTCCATATGAAGTCCAAAGGAATTTAGTGGCACCGCTAACAAAGTCTCCTGTTAAGACAATCAAATCAGGGCGATTTGCCATTATGATATCTACACCTTTTCTGATAAGTTCTTGGGAGACCAATGGTCCGGCATGGATATCCGATATTTGGCCCACTTTAAGTCCATCGAAGGCATAGGGGAGACGTTTCAGTCCCACTTTCAGCTTAACTAATTCCAAATTGCGGGAATTAATAAATCCCTTGGCGCCTATAAGGGCCAGCGATCCTAAAATACATATTCTTATAAAACCTCTTCTCGTTATTGGTAGCTTCTTTTCCATCTTGATTATTATTAGTTTATTTTAGTGAACTATATCCTTTAATCTCTCAGGGTTTAATTCCCCGAAGCTTGGTTCGTAAAGAGCTATATGTCATATAGCGTATGTGAGTGAATATATACATAAGAGCCATAATGTATCGGTGATTTTGTACCATGCGGTATTTCCAGCGAAATATCGTCAAGTAGTATTTACTGAAGAAGTTGATAAGGGATTGAGAGACATATGCCTTGAGATATCCAAGAGATATGAGATATCGTTTATAGAGATTGGGGTGGATAATGATCATGTTCATTTTCTTATCCAATCAGTACCGATGTATAGTCCTACAAAGATAGTTAAAACGATCAAGAGCATAACAGCGAGAGAAATATTTTGTAGATTACCGTCCGTTAAGGAGGTGTTGTGGGGCGGTGAATTTTGGACGAAGGGATATTTCATAAATACCGTTAGCCAATTTGGTAATGAAAAAACAATAATTGAGTATGTCAAAAAACAACGTCGCGAAAAGGAATATAAGAAATTACATCAGCAACAACTGGTATTATTCGATTTTGATACCCCGTAGCTTGCTGCGGGGTAGTTCATTATGTTTTGAATATCTTTTTTTTCAACTTTCATATTGTGTACCAGCACTATCATTCGTTCAAACGGACTTCAGATAAGGTGCGTATCTTGTTCCTGCTAAGAGTAGAGAATGGAATATATGGGGCGTCTTTCAACTCACTTCGGGAACTTCAAGTTTCTCATCCGCTCCGATTTTACC
>CAVZMS010000117.1:0-29049 GCA_963776085.1 uncultured delta proteobacterium | reverse complement strand
GTCTCGCTGAACCAATTTTTAGGGGCCGGAGGTTCTTGAATACTTAATATGGCATATGAGGTTTTAGCCAGAAAATGGCGTCCCAGGATTTTCCAGGATGTCATTGGGCAGGAACACATAACACAGACGCTTATTAATGCCATTAACACGGACAGGCTGGCCCATGCCTATCTTTTCAGCGGGGCCAGAGGCGTTGGAAAGACCTCTGTGGCCAGGATACTGGCCAAGGCCATAAACTGTTCAAGCGGAGAAGCCGGAAATCCCTGCAACGAATGCCCCTCATGCATGGATATAACCGAAGGATCATCGGTTGATGTCCAGGAGATTGACGGCGCATCAAATCGCGGCATCGATGAGATCAGGGAACTGAGGGAAAATATCAAGTATATGCCCTCATCCGGCAAATTCAGGGTTTATATCATCGACGAAGTCCATATGCTGACCCTGCCTGCCTTTAACGCCCTTCTCAAGACGCTAGAGGAACCCCCTCCCCATGTTAAATTTATTTTCGCCACAACAGAGCCTCATAAGGTACCTGTAACAATCCTTTCGAGATGCCAGAGATTCGATTTTAAGAGGATACCAATGATTCTGATCATGGAACAATTGGATAAGATCACTAATAAAGAAGGGATTGAAATAAGCAGGTCGGCGCTTGCCATTATTGCCAGGGAAGCGGAAGGAAGTATGCGGGACGCCGAGAGCTTGCTTGACCAGGTAGCCTCCTACGCGGGATCAAAGATAGAGGACAAGAATATTATTGAGATATTGGGCGTTATCGACGGGAAGCTTCTCTTTGAGACATCCGGGGCAATTATTGGTGGTCTGCCTGATAAATGCATAGAAATTGTTGAGAGAATTTACAATTATGGATATGATATAAAGGAATTTTATCGGGCCCTCATGGACCAGTTCAGGAATCTCATGATTTGTCTGGCATCTCCTCAAAACGACCTGCTTGATATAACGGATGACGACATGGTTGAACTCAAGACTCAGGCGGAGAAGGCCGGGTTGGAGAGGATTCAACAATCCTTAAACATCCTGATAGCCCGTGAAGAGGCATTAAGATTTACGGCACATCCTAGATTGGTCTTAGAGAACATAATGATTAAGCTTTGCCAGTTAGGGGATCTTATCTCCTTTGGAGATATATTAAAAAAGATCGAGACTTTGGAAAAAACCCTGACGGTTTCGTCGGTCTCCTATGATGGTATATCTGGGGGTAATGTCTCCGAACAAGAGGCAGCCTGGGAGAAGGAGGAGGAAGAGGCCATTGAAAACCATGAGGCGATAATTGAAGGGCCGAGCTGGGATGACCTCCTTAATTATCTGGCATCAAGGAACAAGGCCATGTACAATGTCCTCAGGGAATGGAAGTTGAAGAGCTTCAGAGGTAATACCATTAAAATAATAAGGGGTGAAAGCTCCTTTTCATCCTGTTATCTTGATGACATAGAGAGGTTTAATAAATTGCTCGGTTATTGCCGGGAGTTTTTTAAGAGAGAAATAGAGATCGAGATAATTGGTAAAAAGGTCAACGTCAACATTGATAAAGATATTGCCCCTAATCATTCCGACCTGTCCCGACCTGTTCAGGATCTCATCCAGATCTTTGGAGGAGAGATAAAGGGGGAAAATTCGGTTAATAAAAAGAAAAAAAAGAGTGAAAGGAAATAAATTTATTAAAAGATATCGACGCAGCTCTAATGGATTTTCAAGTAGTTAAGCTTTTTCGCATTCATGAGGAGGTTAAAAGATGAAGGGTATACCTAATATGGGAAACCTGATGAAACAGGCGCAACAAATTCAGGCAAAGATAACCAAACTCCGGGAAGAATTGGGGGAAAAGACCATCGAGGTTTCCTCAGGCGGGGGTATGGTTACTGTTATGGTTAACGGCCGGCAGGAGATACTTTCCATAAAAATCGATCCGGAGGTGATAAATCCGAATGATTCGGAGATGCTCCAGGACCTTATACTGGCGGCGTTAAATGACGGTCTGTCCAGGGCCAAAAATATGGTCACGGAAGAGATGAAAAATTTAACCGGAGGAATTGATATATCGAATATCCCGGGACTTATATAGCAGTCAGTCAAGATGTTGTTTCCAGAAGTAACGGACTAAGATTTTTTTATTGAAAGTGCCGTAAATATTCAGGTCGATTATCAAACACATTTATCGGAGTAATATTTAACAGAGATATGCAATCCTATTCCCCTCCTTTAGAAAAATTGATAAAACAGTTATCCCGGTTGCCCGGGATCGGGCAGAAATCGGCCACAAGAGTGGCACTATATATCCTGAACAATAAAGATGATCTGGCTGAGAACCTTGCGTCTAGCCTTATAGAGGTCAAGGAAAAGATAAAATTCTGTCCTATCTGTTTTAATTTTACGGACAATGAACCCTGCTCAATATGCAGGGACAGTAATCGAGCTAATGGGGTCATATGTATAGTTGAAGGTCCGGGTGATCAACTCGCCATTGAGGAATCAGGTACCTTCAAGGGTAGATATCATATCCTTCATGGAGTCCTTTCCCCTCTGGATGGTATTGGGCCTGAGAATCTGAAGATAGGGGAACTCCTTGCACGTCTGGAAAATGAGGAGATAAACGAAGTAGTTCTTGCGACCAATCCCACCACGCAGGGTGAAGCCACCGCCTCCTACCTGGCGGATCTCCTTTCAGGTAAGGATATCAGAATTACCAGGATAGCACTGGGTATTCCCATGGGAGGTGATCTGAAATACATGGATCGCATGACCCTGAGACATTGTTTCAAGAGAAGAATCCCGGTTTCATCATGATTCCAGCCAAGGTGCTTAAAGATCTATCACGGATTGTCGGGCCCCGGAACTTTGTTGCACAACAGAAGGAACTGGTCAGGTATGCCAGTGACGGGACGAAACTATTATTTATGCCTGATGCCGTAGCCTTCCCTGGAAATAGTGAAGAGATCTCCCGAATCTTTTTTTTGGCGAACAGGGAGCCTTTCCCAGTAATACCTAGGGGTGGGGGTAGCGGTGTGAGCGGAGGAAGCTTGCCTGTCAAAGGCGGTCTTGTCCTGGCCATGGATCGTTTAAACCGCATACTCCTGATTGATCGTGATAATCTTATAGCCAAGGTTGAACCCGGCGTCATAACGGCCCAATTGCAGGAGGAAGTTGAGAAGGTTGGCCTGTTTTATCCCCCTGACCCTGCCAGTGCCCATGTGTCCACGCTTGGAGGCAATGTAGCGGAATGCGCGGGTGGTCTGAGGGGACTCAAGTATGGCGTGACCAGGGATTACGTAATGGGACTGACCGTTGTTTTACCAACGGGCGAAGTCATCAAGACAGGGGGCGAGACGATCAAAGGTGTTGCGGGCTACGATCTGACCCGTCTCATTGTGGGGTCCGAGGGGACTCTCGCAGTGATCACTTCAATCACACTCCGTCTGATTCCTAAACCGGCTGCAAAAAAGACCATGGCGGCCTTCTTTCCGGGTATCTCACCAGCGATTCAGACCGTATCGGATATTATTCGGGAAAAGATAGTTCCCGTGACACTGGAATTTTTGGATAGACTCTGCATAGATTGCGTTAGGGATGCTCTAGGGGTAGATATACCACTGGAAACGAATGCTATGCTCCTTATTGAAGTGGATGGGGATAAGATTGTGGTCGACGTGAAGCGGAAAGGATCAGAAAGATATGCCGACGATCAAGTGCGATTGAATTCAGGATCGCAAGGGGACTGAAGGAGTCCGAAAGATTATGGGAGGCCAGGAGAGAGGTTTCTCCATCTCTCATGAAGTTGAGGCCAGGAAAAGTAAGCGAAGATGTGGTTGTTCCAAGGAGTCGCATGACAGAACTTATCTCTTTTTTAGGTGATCTGGGAGATAAATACTCTCTTCCCATTGCAGCATTCGGACATGCAGGTGATGGTAACATACATGTGAATATCATGATGGACAAGGAGGACCCAAAGGAGGTGGCAAAGGGCGATGAGGTTGTGAGAGAGCTGTTTAAGAGGGTCATAGATCTGGGAGGAACTATCACCGGAGAACACGGAGTGGGTATTACCAAGGCTCCCTATATGGAGATGGAGTTCTCAAGACCTACCCTTGACCTTATGTTGCGCCTTAAAAAGGCATTTGACCCCAATGGGATCTTAAACCCTGGGAAGATTTTATTATAAATCATTCTGGACAATATAACGAGAATATTCTTGGGAGTGGTTTAACGTGGGACATCAATCCGGTTATTTGATGCAAGATCTGACATTGTAATCCTGAGATTGTATGTCCTTATAAATATTAATTAATTTTATAAAAAGAGCTCCGACAAAGGCACGATATTTTTGCCCCTTTCCATTTCTTAACAATCCATAAGAACCTTAAATTCCGAAATAAATCGATTTAAGAATTAATAATTCTTGTTCTAATTTTTTTAAATATATTAAATTGTTATTTATATTTTCCCCATTTTTTCAGCCTTGATATCCCCCTTCTTAAGTCTTAACAAGAACTGGAGGTTCCTGTTTATTTTTCGGCCTAATCAGGATAATGCTAATAAAACAATATGTTATGGATCAAGGCACGTTTTTTGCTATTTTGTTTCAGAAAAAGGACCTCCGTTCGTGGCAGACCTGATGAGACAGGTCAGAGAAAAAATCTCGTGGGGTCCACATCTTATTTAATCGCTCAAATGATCAACCGGGCAGGATGGTATGAGGAATAGATCCTGTGTCAAGATCAGAGAGGAGGGGTAATATTTATTAAATGAAAAAAGATAAAGACGATGATCAACACATAGAATACTGGGGACTCCTTTCGTGTGTAGACCTTTATAAATGCGATCCGAAAAAGATTCGGGATGCATCGGCAATTAAAAGATTTGTAGTGGAGCTTTGCGATCTGATTGAAATGAAACGTTTCGGTGAAACATGGGTGGTCAATTTCGGAGAGGACGAAAGGGTCGCCGGATTTTCCATGACCCAGCTCATTGAAACATCGCTTATCTCCGCACATTTCGCTAACCTCAGCAATACGACCTACCTAGATGTATTTAGTTGCAAGTCCTATGACCCCCAGATGGTTGCTGACTTTGCAAAGACCTTTTTTGGGGCAAAAGATGTCCATCTTCAGGTTGTTCGAAGGAAATGAGTCCCGTATTATTCATTCCTTCCTGCAATGGAAGAGGAGCCTATGGCTACTAGACGTTTCGTAACCGACCTGGAAACATGCAGGCAATTGTGGAACGAATTCATCCCTATTAGTGTTGTTTCCGACATGTGGGATTTTCGCATGTGTTTCCATAGGCAGTACGGGCATCGTCCGTGTTTTATGATACTGGAAGATGCGGAGGGGGTATCGGGGATGATGCCCCTTTCTTATATCGATAGCAGTAATACGATCGGATTTTTCCCGGGCGAGATATGGAACGAAAAGACATGGCTGGAGAGAACACCTTTCTATGTCAGGGACAGGGGGGGTCTTGATGAACTCTTTTATTCCTGCCCTGAAGGGACATACCTTAGATACATGGAGGCCCCACAAGAGCCTTGTTCTCACCTCCTAACGTTGGACGAGGTTGGTTATGTGCTTTATCCATCACAGCTTGATTTTAACTTGGAATCCTATTCCAAGAGGTTCTCAAATAAGAAATTCAAGGCTATCATAAAGGTGATAGATTCTATTAAGGAACAAGGCAGCAGGTTTTACGTTAACCGGCTGGAAGATTTTGATACGCTTGTCAATATAAACATCCAGAACTTCGGTGAGAATTCTTACCTCCATGATTATCGATTCCGAAAAAGCTGGCAAGATGTGATCCATTTTCTTCATAAAAATGGATGGCTTCGTATGATCAGCCTTGAAATAATGGGTAAAACGGTAGCTGTGGATATCGGGTCCTTGTACAACGGGGTCTATACAGTCTATCTCGGCGGGGCCTCGCGTGATTTGCCAGGGTGTAGCAAAGGTGATGAATATGTACCATATAGAATATGCCTTTCAAAATCGCATATTCAAAGTGGATTTCTTATGCGGGGACTTCCACTGGAAAAAATTATGGCACTTGACCCCGGAACCGCTGTATAAGTTTGCGGCGCCCGCACTTGCGGAGGAATACGCAGCCAATACAGAGCAAAGTGATAACAATTATCCATTGATGAATAGAACAACGATTGAAGATCCTTCCCCGATGGATATGAAGGACCTCCCAAATTTCAAGTATCTGTTGTGAGTCATGTCATCATCCCCGATGATTGTAGTGGGAACCACACCGGATTATGTGGTACGGATTTCAAGGAAGTGCCATCCAGGATCAGTACTTTTTGTCCTTGATTCACGCCATTTAAACAACCATCTTTTATCTGATATCAATAGATCCATACTCATTTTCGTTGACCTGGAACGATATGATGAGACCCTGATCTCCCTGAAAAAGCGTCTATCACAAGGTCGGGTGTCAAATCCGGGCTTCGCCTGTTTTGACTGTGAGTCTCTAATTATGGCGAGCCGGTTGGCCGGCCATTTCAAGAGTCCCTTTCCCTCTACCGAAGCCATTCTCTTAACAAGGAGCAAATTTCTATCCAGGGAGATCTGGAGAAAGGCAGGGCTTGATAATCCTGGGGCCGGCCTTGCCTCAGACGCTGATGAGACATTAAGATACTTCCACAGGTTTAAAAGGGATATTGTCTTGAAACCGATTTCAGGAAGCGGCAGCGAACTTGTATTCCGTTGCCTTGATGAGGTGGGGGTCAGAGAATCTGTTGCAATCATGGAAGAGCAGCTTAAAAAGAGGAGATGCAATCCACTTTTCAGGCCCATAAAGGACCCTTTTACATCAATGACCATGGATCCATGTGAAAAGTGGGTCGTGGAGGAGTATGTGCCGGGACCGGAGTTCAGCTCTGATTTCATGCTTCGTGAAGACAAAGTTACTATTCTGAGGGAAACAGGAAAGATCAAAGCAGATGATCAGACCTTCGGGTCGGTTATGGCCTACACCATCCCTCCTGTGTATCCTGAAGGTTTTTCCAGGGAAGATCTTTACAGGGTATTTCTCCTGGCAGCAAAGTCCCTCGGTTATGAATGGGGACACTTTATGGTGGATTTTATTATCCGTGAAAACAGCGTTGTAATCATTGAACTGGCTCCCAGACCCGGTGGGGATTCTATCCCTGACCTCCTGGAGGCGGCCACGGGGAGGGATCTCCTTGAAGAACACCTGAAGATTATGGCCGGCCAATTTGATGCATCCGTGACGGCGCCCGCGCCGAGCCTACCTTATGCGAGTATAAACCTCTTCATGCCCGAGAGCGGGCTGATTACCCATCTTGATGCCTCGGAAATTATTGCTCAACCACAGGTGAAATCCGTACTGTTAAAGAAAAAGATTGGAGACAGGGTCACCTTACCGCCTGATGATTATGACAACAGGCTTGTGGGGAATTGCATAGTGCGTTGGGACTATGGCTGGGATCCAATATCCACATGCAGGCATTTTCAGGAATTATTAAAGATATCTGTCGATAACGGGCATTCCGGTTATCAAGATCAGACAGTGAGATGAGGATGTTGGCTATTAAGGATTTTGAGGAGAGGAAATTAGACGGCCTTGCATGGAGATGATAAAAATGCTCTTGGATAGATTATATTCCGCATTTAAGGAGTGGATCGATTCGCGGGCGAAGCTCCTCTCTGAGTCCGAACTTTCTCGATATGTGGAGTCTATTTTATCAAAGAAGGGATTTCTGTTGGAGAGCGCGCGACGCTTCGGCACGCCTCAATATTTTTTTGATGAGCCGTCCCTTGTCAGACAGATTGATCATTTCAGAAGGACTTTTTCAAAGTACCATGATCGTTGTCGAATTTTTTACGCCATGAAGAGCAACTCTTTTACCGGGATATGTAAAAGGGTGGTAGCAGAGGGGATAGGTCTCGATGTATCCAGCGGATTGGAGCTTTCCTCAGCGCTTGCCACGGGTTGTGATAAAATAATCTTCAGTGGGCCAGGAAAGACGGATGAAGAGATATCTTTGGCCATTCAAAACAGGAACAGGGTGACCCTGCTGATGGACAGCTATGGAGAATTTCAAAGGGTCCGCGCCATATTGAAAAGAGATGCGCCAGGGAAGCCAGCCATTAAAGCGGGTATCCGGGTTCGGAGTCGTTATCATGGAGACTGGAACAAGTTCGGTATTTCATTAGATGATTTAATCTTTCTACTGAATAAGATACAGTCCACTGATTGTATCGAAGTCTCAGGTATCCAGTTTCATACCAGTTGGAACCTTAATCCGGGGCGACAAATTCGGATGATTAATGAGATTGGCACTTATCTGCGAAGGCATATTACGGCAAAGGGCATAGAGGAGCTGAAATTTATAGATATCGGGGGCGGATTCTGGCCGGAGCAGGGTGAATGGCTGAATACTGAAAATACCTACATGGGGAGACTTATAAAAGATATCTTTCCATCAGTCCGTTTAAGAAGAAAACATTTCCGCCGCAGGGCGGAAAAGCTCGATTATTTTGCCAGGGAGATCTTTGATGCTATTTCGCGACAGGGGAGGCCTTTGACGGATCTGGAGGTCTGGACAGAGCCGGGAAGATGGATATCCACCCCCACCATGCATATTCTTCTTCAAGTGGTTGATGTTAAAGGCCCCAGAACGATCATAACCGATGGGGGCACTAACCTGCTGGGATGGGAACGGCCATTGGCAGAATATATCCCTGTGATCAATCTAAGTCGCCCGTCTTTAATAGAGAACGATACAACGGTTTTCGGTTCACTCTGTACTCCTTATGATATCTGGGGCAAGGCCGTTTTTGGAGATCAGGTACAGACGGGAGATATTCTCATTATCCCGGACCAGGGGGCCTATACATACTCATTACGGCAGTCATTCATAAAGCCCAGGGCAGGGGTTATTACTTATGATGGAGAATCTCTGGAGGAATCTGAGAAAGCGGATATCCGAGCATATGCAAGAATCGTTTAGATTCCGAATGGAAGGTAATCGTTTTAGTTTTATCCTTTAACATACCTCGCATATAGTCTTCTAAGCACTCTCAGTGTTTCAGGAGGATTCAAATCCTTATTATCGCCAAACTCCATAAATTCCAAACCCACTATTACATCACTGCTGAGTGCTATAGAATCTTGCCACCTCAGTATTGAACGCAGGTTCAGGGGATCTTCATTGGGAGCGGCAAGTTGTATTATCAGTTTCTCACCTTGATGAAACTCCTCCTCGCATAGAAATGCAAGTCCACCTATGCCCACGTTAAGGACGGGGTGCGGCTTTGAAAAGTGCTGGATGAGAACTGGCGCCGTAATCCTCTTATATCTCACTACCCCTCCTGGTATCTCAAACCGGCGGTATCTTCTTCTTTCAACGAATTGTGACATTATGAAACTTCCTTCCTTTCATTTCCAATCTTGCACAAAAGATAACGTGGTTTTTTATCAATTGACAGACTTCGCGAAATTACAGGTATAAGCCTGTTTTGTCAAGAGATTTTACCGCGCATGATTATCCAAGAATCTCAAACATGTGATTCATGTCTTGGATATTGGCTTGAAAACATCGAGTACCCGGTTATAGCAGGGTTCTGCGACGTAATATTTTTACTAATCAGTGGAAAATATTTGCTAATATTAATATAATTTAGTATTAAATAGCCGGATCATCTCTAAATTAGTTAATCGATTAGGATTCCAGGCCCTAAGACGGCCCTGAGCGCCGTCGTAGGGCCTCGAATCCTGGACCATTTTTCCCAACTAAATGGGAGAAGAGCCAATTTTTATTGTTTTTATTATCACAATGGTCTACAGTAAAATCTAATAATTGTCAGGGATCTTAATATGAACTCAGTCTGGTGAACCGGTGAAAAAATCGGATATTATTCATCAATTGATAGATCTAATAATGAGGATGCCCCTGGGCGAGCAGTATTCCCTGTTGAATGAACTTGAGGGAAGACTTTCAACACTTAAAAGGAAAGATTACAGGCAATCTATACGGGTAAGTGTGGAATACGCTGCAGGGGTCAGATCCGGTAAGGGTTTAAGCAATGATATCAGCACTGGTGGTATGTTTATTGAAACCCGTATGCCCTTTCACCTCAAAGAGGATATCTCTCTCAATTTTTCGCTTTTAACAGATCCCAAAAAACAGATCAGGATTCATGGTCAAATAGCTCGGATAACTCCCGATGGAATCGGTATTCAATTCAAACCTTTAGACGAAGAGCAGAGGGTGTTGATAAAATCACAATTGGAAATGCTTTAGCATATCATTTTTCTGCTTGTGGCTAATTGTAAAAAAAAGGGCTTATCGCATATATTGTGACAAGCCCTTTTAATTATTTTCTAAGATGCCGAGACACAGAATTGAACTGCGGACACAAGGATTTTCAGTCCTCTGCTCTACCGACTGAGCTATCTCGGCATCGTTTGGGATGCCTTATAACCTTTCAAGTCGGGATGGTCAAGATGAATTTTTGTCTTATTATGATTTATCTTCCGGCTCGTCGAGGTCTAGATCCAGATCCAGGTTCTCAAGATCGAGTGACATTTCATTATCGCTTGTGTCAGCAGATCCCTGTTCCTCTGATAAATCAAGAGAGATGTCTGACTGTGATTCATCTATCATCGCTTCAAGACCGGATTGATCGATTGATAAGGGTTTATCATAAACCTTGGTTTCTTCATTATCATCAGAATCTGATTCCTCGATGGGCATATTCCCAAGATCCAGTGAATCTTCTTCTGCTACAGGGCCGGAATCATCGAGAGAGGTCTCCAAGATCCAGTGAATCTTCTTCTGCTACAGGGCCGGAATCATCAAGAGAAAGGTCTCCAAGGTCCAGTGAATCTTCTTCTGCTACAGTGCCGGAATCATCAAGAGAAAGGTCTACCAAGGATCTCAGTGAACCTTCTTCTGCTACCTTGTCAGGCTTAGCAAGATGCTTTCCGATTTCCAGTTCACCAGTCTCATTTATTTTAAGGTCATCAAGATTAAGCTCTATCTCGGATCTCTCTTCACCCCCGGTTTCCTTATCTATTTCCAGGTCTAAAGAATCGGGCACAATGCTTGTTTCTTCATCAGCTATCTCTTCCGTGATATCGGAATCGACCACAGACAGTTCATCAAGATTGATTTCCTGTTCTCCCCCTTCACCCATGACTTCTTCGGGAAGAGAAATTCCCTCAGGTTCATTTTCTTCAAGGGATACATCACCGAGGTCCAGGGATATCTCTCCCCCTTCCTCTTCATCTGAAGGTATAATAAGCCCTTCGGTGTCTTCATCGGGATTTCATTTACATCGGCAAGTGATATCTCCTCTTCTCCAGAAAGTTCAAAATCTCCCGAGTCTTCATGTCCAAGGCTGATATCCTCCATGTCATGTCCTTCATCAAGGTCTATTTCAGATGTACCTATGACTGTGGAGTCATCCAGTCTGACATCCATCTCATGGGAATCCCGCATGGATGCTGATGAGTCGGTATGCAGGCCGACATTGGATTCATCGGCCTCTCCGGTCAAAATACCTAACAAGGAAGGAGGGTTCGGTCTGAAAGACGGCAGATTGAGCTTAGACTGCTCATTCGCAATGTCTTTATCACACTTCGGGCACACCTGGTTATAATCGAAACTGATATAACCACATTTGGGACATTTCATTTTTTTTACCCCTAGATTATGTTAGTTTAAAATTTATTGAGAAAAGAAAAAGAGATTTACATTATGCATGTAAGGATTACATATTTTTCATTTTTCGTCAAGTATTTAATATTTGCTATAATTTTGGACTTTTTATGAAAGATTAGCAATGCCTTTTAATAATTACCACCTACTTCTTTTTTCAAGATATTTTACGTATGGCATTTCTTGCCAGGCTGTCGCAGCGCTCATTTTCCTTATGCCCATGATGCCCTTTTACCCATATCCATTCAATCTTATGGGGTCTGCTAACCTTTAAGAGAAGCTCCCACAGGTCACGATTTAAAACAGGATTTTTCTGGGCATTCACCCAGTTCCTTTTAACCCAGCCTGGGAGCCACTCAGTCATGCCTTTGACAACATATGAAGAATCGGAGAACAGTTTAACCCTGCAAGGTTTTTTAAGTTGGCGCAATGCCTGGATGACAGCAGTCAACTCCATCCTATTATTGGTTGTATCAACCGCGTACCCTGATAGCTCCTTTATATTTTTACCAAACCTGAGAATAGCCCCATAGCCGCCATTGCCGGGATTGCCGCTACAGGCGCCATCGGTAAATATCTCTACCAGGGGATCTTTCTTTTCAGTCATTTTTATAACGCCTTTTCAGCTTCATATATTCATATCAAGAGAAGTCAGGTCTATCGGAAGGGACATACGTTCAAAGGAAGCTGATTTTTATTATTATCTATTATCCTTACTGTTTGTCTTTTTTTTGAATTTCACTTTTATAGGAATAGAGATCTCAGGTTTTTCAGGATAATTCGTTTTCAGGATCAAGTCGCCCTTAAAGTTATCGCCCTCAACAGGCGTATACTTAAAATTGACCTTGAATATCCTACCTTGTTCCACCACTTCTATATCGTAAGTAACCCTTTCAGCGATCTTGAATTGACTTGGTTGGATCTCCAGGGGTCTTTCCTCATTTGAGGCAATGATGACTGATTGTGTGATGATGTTCCCTTGGTTAACATTAAAGTTTAAGCTTTTGGGATTGATCAGTATAAATAATTTAACATAGGCCTTGAGGGTCAATGTCACAATACTATTTTTTGGATCATTGCTGTAAACTTTCGCTTCATATTTAATCGTACCACTGAGATCCTTGGTATCAACCTTTAACTCGATTATTCCCTCCCCTCCTGGGGGGACGGTCCTGTCAAATTGGACCACGGAGCAGCCTCAAGAGACGCCGACCTTATTTATCTCAAGAGGGCGGTCTCCCTTATTAAGGACCTTGAATATATGCTTAATAACAGTGCCTTCTCTTACCTCTTTAGCGTCGAATGATCTTTCTTCCAGAATTATATTTGGTCCCGTGACCTGCTGAGCCAGACATAGATGACAATTTAATATAACCAAAAGGATTGGAAGAAATATCAGGTATAATAATTTTTTCATTTTTCCACTCACAAGTGTTTTCATATAAGTATTTGGTTTATGCCGGATATTGTTAAAAAACCGGAGATTGTGGATCATATATATACGAATAATATAATATCTAAATTACGATGACAATATTTTATCAACACATTAGGTTTGGATAATCTGATTTTACCTATATCTATTATCTAGGTTTCATCCCCTGATAATATAACCGAGGATAAAACGGAATCGCTTTAAGAGAGATGCAAAAATCTTGCAAAAGCGACACGGGTAGTATAAATGGCTTTTGCCTTTGAAAGCCTCTATAATTTCCTGTTTCACAAGCTCATCTTTTGGAAAAAGGCTTTCCCACCCTAAAGCGACCTTATTACTAAAACTTTGGACACAAAATATTGCCATTACAGGGCCTATGAGGTCAATTGATTCTCCGTTTGCCCTTGCTTCCAGGATTCCACGTTCGAGCCTGGAGAGGCCATGTGATTGTCCTCCATGCTCAACTCCCATTTTTATTTCATGGTCAAATGTCCTGTTTAAAAGATAAATCGTATAGGAAAGGGACTTCCCTTGCCGGAGATAATCCGCCCTTTTTAAGAGTTTTGTCCAGAACATGACGTCATTTTCTCTAATAAGCCTTAAGATATCCACAAGCCAGATCAGCTTTGAAAAGGAATGTTTCATGAAATGCTGGGAGAGGAGAAGGACATTGTCCACATCATCAGGCCGCCTGAGCCATCGGTAATCTTCTTGCCATGGAACCGAATTAGCCCAGACCGGCCCCATCCCGGCTGGAAAGAGATCCGCATAACTAGGGACACGATCAATATCCATAGCATGGGTATGAAGGTCGATAACGACCCTGTCTTTATTAAAAATGTGTGGGAGAAGCAGACCCTCCTTATAGCCGAGACTGTGGAGGAGATTAACAAATCCTTCCCGTCCTTCCGGACGTACCATAAGATCGAGGTCGCCCATCGGACGCATACCGATATCGGGATAAATAGCTGTTTAATAACGAGGCACCCTTAAGTGTCATGACCTCTATCTGTTTGCTGCTCAAGGCATCTTCAAGCTTTTCTAAGGCGTTAATGTTGATGATATTCAGGGCGGCGATGGATAGATAGTAATCCCTAAATGAGGCAAGGGCTGATTGCGGTACGCCTGCATCCTTGAGATTCTTATAGAGGATTCCTATCACGCCTTCCTCAGAGGCAACCTCCTTAATCCTGATCCAGTCGAGATTTGAGGCCGTCTGGTGTGGACGATTGCAAAGAGTTTCTGTAACGAAACTCCATTCTTTGTGATGGCTGTTCGATCTGCCCGATGCGGACAGCCTGATAAGGATATTTTTTACCTTTAGTCTTATTGCGCCTGAGGTAAGCCCGTGGAGGCTTAAAAAGGCATAAACCTTTTTTAAACCGGATCGCACACCTGTTGATACAGGGATAAGCTGGTCTTTCCTTAATATGGAAACGACCTTGCCTGATAGGGTTGATAGTTCTACTGATTCAGGATCGGGTTTAAGAAGAGAATCACCTTTTAATATACCTTTGTCCGGTGAAAGCATCTTTACCAGACGATGAACCACGTACTTTTTTATTAAGATCGGGTGCTAAAACTATGTCCCCGATTTGAAGGGATTTCTGAGACACCCTGCTGACTATCAGACGATCTCCCGGTTTGAGGAAGGGATACATGGAATATCCGTTGAAATGTAATGTGAATAGATGTTTGAGCCTTTTCCAATATATTTTCCCTTTAAAGATATTATATAGATAGATTTATAGCATAAATATCTTCAAATGTAACCCGTCTACTCGTTGTCCTGCAATGATTTTGCTTTTATATAGTTGTTGAAGAAATAAATAATATTTTATATATTTAAATCAATTATATCGGCATCTAAATTGAATGGAATTATATGCCTAAGATCAGAGACACTTAATTTATCCGATATATACAGGAAAATGAAGAAATGATTTTTTGTATTCAAGAGGGTCTGTTAATTGAGAGGTTTGATGACCAGACGCTGGTCTTTCAGGTTGATAATAATCTGCCATATATCTTGAACGGGGTCGCGGCCTTCATACTGAGGAACACGGATGGTAAAAAAAACAAGGAAGAAATAGCTGAAAAGATCTGCATGAAATTTGATGTGGGATATTCCACCAGGCCTTGGAAGATATTGAAGGCATTTATGAGGAATTTAAGCAAAAGAGACTTGTAATTGCAAGAATGGGGATTATCCGCATAGATTAAATCTGGCTTCCATTATGGATCAACTGAAACTTAATATCTCAGACTTCAATCTCCTGATTGATACTTCATCTCTAAGTCCATGGGTGGGCAGGGAATTGTCCCGGGATTTTTATTCTTTTGTTAACCCTAATGGCGATATTCCAGATGAAACACTTTATGTGGTGTCGCTCAAGGGATGGGGTATGCAAAGAAATGACCAGGAGGTTGAGGAGTTTATAAGAAAATGCCTGAAAAGACCTCTGGATAAATTCCCATTTAAGGATGAGGCTGAAAAGGAGATTGAATTCTCTTTTAAATCTATTAAATCTTTTTTAAGGGATAAGAGATTCAGGTCGTTTTTCGAGGACAGAAAGAATCCTGAAGAAATGCTCATCTATCCTTTGGGCGGGGGATGCCTTTTAAGGAAGGGGCAACCTGCAAGATCCGCCCTTTTTCTTAACACCGGTTTTTTCAGGGGACTGGAGATCGCATCCATTTGCAAGGCAATCCAAATTTCAGCCTCGATGGGTATGCCTATTAAGGGATCAATAATGCTGCATGGGACAGGTATCCAGAGGCAAGGGATCGGGCACCTATTTTTAGGACTCTCAGGCGATGGAAAGACAACAATTGCCCGGTTGTCTCCGTCTGAAGGAGTGATCTCTGATGATGGAATTATTGTGGAAAGGGACGTGACAGGCTTTAAACTTGCTCATGCCCCGCTGGATCAATCAGTTTCTTACCTCGGCAATTCAAAGAGGTTGATCAGGGACAAGGCAGGGCTCATGATGGGGTTTTTCCTGAAAAAGGACGACAATGTCTATCTGGAAAAGGTCCTGCCTTCGGAAGCATGTTGCATTATCTTAAAAAATCATATACATTATTTCAGGTATTTTCTACCTAAGAGCGTGGAGGAGTCATTTTCCCTGGTCTCTAATCTATGCAGGGATGTACCCTTTTATATGCTTCATTTCAGGAACGATTCGACCTTCTGGGATGTTATAGATAAAAAGATTTAAAAAGTTTATTCTCAGGAGACAGACAATGGGTCCAATAAAAAAAGACGGGAAGCTTACCTATGAACCTCCAAAGATCTATGAAATAGATGTGGACATGACCCAGGCCATGGGCGCTTCACAATGCGGTAAAGGAGCTTCAGCCACACATAAAGCATGTAGTGCCGGAAACAGGCCTGCAAGTTGCACTAATGGAAGTGGAGCCACAGGATCGAGTTGTACAAAGGGAACCCTGGGAACAACAGGTTGCAGAACTGGGACTTCAGGTTAAAGAAAACTGGAAGCCTCTCTACGAACGTCCAAAGATCTATGAACTGGATGTGGACATGACCCTTTTTATGGTCGCCTTTTTACATCTACAAGGGCCTTATCCTTGTCTCAGGGAAAAGGCCCTTTCTTTTTGCCATATCGCAATACCAATAGGGCGCCCAGAATCTTTTCGCGGAGTAATAATTCTGTGCAAGACAACTCCCCAGGCAGCGGCTCAACATAACGCATTCCCCGCAGACACCCTCAAAACGCTTAGGCAGTCCATCGCGGATCTCCTTCAGCACAGGTGATCCCTGCCAGACCTCTTCCAGCGAGACTTCAGCGGCATGACCAAAGATAAGTTCAGGTACTGTCTGACCTATGCCGCAAAGGGCGTATGATCCATCGGCAAGGACCCCGATAATGCCAAGTATACTGCATATAGAACATCCGTCTCCTTTTTCCCCGAATATCCTGCCAAGCGGTTGAAAGGCCGGGGGATGACTGTAAGATAAAAGTAGGTCTGTTTGGGTCGAGAGTTCATTTTCCACCCATTGCCCAAGTTTGACATATTCCTCAATAGATAATGTCTCCCCTGCCTTATGCATATCTTTCCCCCTGGCAGTGGGTTGTACTATATTGAACTTGGCAGATCCGGCGCCGAGCGATTCCGCAAGATGGACCAGCTCTGAAATCTGATCTCTGTTTCGCCTCATTATGGTCATGATCACCTGGGGCCTGATCCCTGCCTCGACAAGGTTGCGTATGGAGTCAAGGGCGGGCTCAAAACAACCCTCTACTCCCCTTATCCATTCATGGGTCAGCGCATCCGCGCCGTCAAGACTTACCGAGATGGATGGATTGTTGCAGCCGCTGATCTTTAAGGCAATCTCCTTTGTGCATAGAAGGCCGTTAGTCTCCATGGTAAGGTCGATCTCCTCTGATCGGATGAAGTCTATCATATCCGCTATCCGTGGATGAAGCAGCGGCTCACCTCCGGTCAGTTTCACTGTTTGGAGACCCATAGGCCTTGCCTGTCTTATGATCGATCGAAAGAGGTCAAAGTCCAGGGAGGGATAGATATGTCCTTCGGTCTGGTGTTTGGGGGCTATCCAGCAATGGCGGCATCTGAGGTTGCAACCCTCGGTGAGATAAAAATAGATCTGATTTAGGGGATAGACGATGTTTTCGGCCATAGTATCCTTAGCCTTTATCCATTTTCCAAAGACAGCTCAGCATCAGGAAGAACTCCCCCTTGAGCGAGGAATCTTCTCAGGCATGCATCAGGACTCGGGTGATACTCATCACCAGTAATTGTATAGGCAACAGCCGGACAGTTGCCGGTGCAGTAGTTGATATATTCACAGCCCTTGCAGAATTCGAATTCGCTCAAAGGGATATTGCCGCGCTCTCTGAGTCTTTTCAGTTCCCGGTGATTCTGCCATATCTCCTTGAGGGGATCTTTATTTATCCTTCCAAGTTCTACATGACTCATCTGAGAGCATGGCACAAATACACCGTCGGCCCTCACTGCCAATTTAGTGTTAGGTCCTCCACATCCGCTTAAATATCCTCTCCCCGGCATAGGATCATTCCCTTCCTTTTCGCGCCTGTTCCATTATAAGCCAGTCCCTTGCCTCGGCCAGGGGACCGGCTGTGGCGCTTATGCGATCGTCGTATTTTTTATTGAGCATTATAAGTGTCTTCATGGCGAGAGAACGTTCTTCGGCAGTGAGCTGGACCTGGTCCGTGTTTTTCCGGCAGAGGCCTAAAAATGATGGCGGAGTTGGTTGAAAAAGATGGCAGTCCGATCTCCTCCAGGAGCAACGCGGCTATACCATCGAGATCCGTGACATTCTGTCTGTGGATGGTGACCCTGACGGGCACAGGTATATTATATTTTCTGAGAAGTTTAATCCCGTTGATGGCCCTTTTGAAATTCCCTTTTCCACGGAAGACGTCATGGGTAGTTGGGATTGAGCCGTCAATGGAGACCTGGACCCCATTGCAGCGGCCTGTCGATGATAGAAAGGCGGCCATATCATCAGTGATTAATGTGCCGTTGCTGAGGATGTCAAATCTCATCCGGTTGGCGGTTCATGCCCTCTATCAATTCCTTCAGGTCCTCACGGCAAAAGGGCTCTCCCCCTGCAAGGGTCATAGTCATGACGCCGCAGGTGTTCAACTCCTGAAAGAACCGCAGCCATTCATCCTTGGGCAGGTCATCCTTAACATCGCCGGCACTTGTAAAATGGTAACAGTATCTGCAACGAAGGTTGCATTTGCTTGTTATTTCCAGATCCAGGGACCTAGGTGTTCTCATCAGGCTCATAGAAGTCAATTCTCTATAGATTTGTGTAAGCGGCAAGGCCTCTTTTAACCAGGTCGTCAATAAACTCCTTCAGGTGAGTCTCTGCGTCTTCAGGCACATCTGATAGCTCTTTATGGAGTATCTCCATGATATCCCTCATTGTACGCCTTCCATCAATACATTTCCAAATGATTACACCGATCGGGTTGATTCCAAAGGTGGTATTTAAATCCGGATCAAAGAGTATTGCCCAGTCGTCGAACTCTTCCCGAAGAACTATAGAAGGTTTGACAGCAGGCGTCATTTCTTTATGGCAGGTCATTATGGCCTCCTTATTATTGATGAAAAGATTATAATGGAAAAAGTGCTAAAATGCCAATGAAATATTCAGGAAAGATGATTGATGGGCGGGACACCTCTTTCATCAGGCGCCTTGCATCAGGGGATTTTTCCAATATCTTCCCTCTTCGGGTTATAATAGGAATTTATATCATGAATATCTTTAAAATGTAATCCGTCCACTCGTTGCCCGGGCAAGATTTTGCTTTTTATATAGTTGAAAAAATAATTATTATTTCCTAGTATTAAAAAAGTAGAGAATTATAGCAGGGGGATTCAATCAAGAAGGGACGAAAAAAGAGAAATATTTTTGCTTTCCCTGCAGTATTAAAAAAAATTTAAGCTTATCACGTTATAGAACAATGGAATTAACAAAAAGATATAAGCAAAATAAAGAGATCGTCTATCGTGAAGAAGCTGATGGTGCTTTTCTTTTTGATCCCGATACGGGTAATTTGAGGTATATGAACCGGTCAGGCAGAGAAACCTTTTTGATGTTAAAAGGAGATAAAGATACCAAGCAGGTTATAGATAGTATGCTTGAGTTATATCCGGATGTGGAACCTGTACAGATGCAAAACGATGTTGAAGATTTCCTTAAAAATTTAGAGGAAAGCCATTTTATCCTTCCATTGAACAACAAATAACCCTGATGAAAATTATATGCTCGAACAAAGCCCATATTATCAGGTGGAAAACCTTGGTCTTAATTCGAGACCTCTCTTTCCTTTTTGATTGGATACCACGCTAGGGGACACTGAGGGGTGATCAATATATTGCGATTCTTCTGCAAAACAGTGTTGAAGGATATCTTTCGGTGGATAAATGATAACAAATCAAGGCGATATTGAAAAATGCGTCAAAAAGATAACCTAATGGATAGGGTAGTTTCGGATTTCAAAGCGGCCCGGGAAAGATTTGAAATATATGAAAAGTTTTATCTGTCATTGAGTGACAATGCAAGACAATACATTAGAGACGAATCAAAAAAATACAAGAGATCTTTAAGAGAGATTGGGGAGTTGATCCTGCCAGGTGTTGGGAAGATTTGTTCTGTCCTGTGACGGGACAATGTTGCAGGTTACACATCCCGGAACGTTCACACTATATAGCGAATACTGTAGGCGGCTTTTGCCTTAATGATTACTTGTTGGCCAGATGTGATGAGATATTCCCTGATCCCCGTTATGAAAATGCCGGAAAGAATCTCTGCCCGTTTTGGGATCTGGGTTGTATCCTTCCTTTTGATTGCAGGAGTATTTTATGCATACAGTTCTTCTGTGATAAACTAAAACAAGAGCTTGATATGAAACTTGTCACAAAATCTTTGGGGAAGCCGCAGGCTATTCTGGATTCCTTTTCTATTGGTAAGTGTATGGTATGAATATGTGATCTTTGCATAACTCCTTTATTCGTCATTCCGGGCCTGTCCCGGAATCTAGGGAATATCCAATTAGCTTATCTTATTGACATATCATTAAAAATCAGGTATTTAGAACCCATGCGGCATACATTATATATGTGTGGTTGCCGATGGATGCGCAATTTAAAAAGGGGACTCAATTGGATTCGCCTTTTAAAAAAGAGTTATTATTTCCTCGGATGGTTATCCAGGCCCGGGTCAAGGAGCTCGCAGGACAGATCTCAAGGGATTATTCCGATAGAGAACCCGTTGTCCTGGGGGTGCTTAACGGCGCTGTATTCTTTTTTGCCGATCTTGTTCGGGAGATGACGATCTCTTTAAGGATCGATTTTATAAGGGCAGCAAGTTATGGTTCCGGCATGTCGTCCAGCGGGTCAGTAAGATTAACAAAGGATTTTAAAATGCCAATTGAGGATAGGCCTGTTATATTAGTGGAAGATATCGTAGACACCGGGTTGACTGTTACGAAAATTTTAAAGATGTTGAGGGACCAGGGTCCTGAATCCATCAAGGTATGCGCCCTTATTGACAAGCTGGAACGACGCAATATGGATATAGTTATTGATTATTGCGGCTTTCAGGTTAAAGAAGGCTTCCTTATCGGCTATGGGCTTGATTATGATGAACAGTATAGATATCTACCGGATATCTATACTATAAGATGAGAGAGGTATCTCAAATCGGAGGATTCGAATGATCATTAAATGCGAGAAGTGCGAGTCCAGATTTAACATTGATGAGAGGATCCTAAAAAAGGACGGCTCCAAGGTAAGATGTTCCATATGTAAAAATATTTTTACTGCCTTTCCGCCTAAATCGAGACCTATTGAGGAAACTGATGAGGATGACTTGGCCCTGGTGGACACCGCGGAAATGGATAAATTACCTGTTAAGGGAGCGGCAAGAACTGAATCAGAGGATGAAGGCATGGAGACAGCTTTGATAAATTATTTGAAGATGCCCTGGAAGAAGGGATTCAGGAGGTTGAGGCCCCTGAGCCTGAGGAGGAAGAGGGACTAACCGAGAAAGTATATGAAGAATCCGATGCAGATCTTATTACTCCCCACGAGGCCCCCAGGAAGTGGAAAAAAGAGAGATCACATCTTTTACTGATCACACTTGTTATTATTCTAGTATTCATTGTGGGCGCCCTTATCGTCTTCTTCCTGGCCCCCGACATCCTTCCTGATTCACTGTCGGCCCTTAAGCCTGTAAATAAAGAGGAGATAACCGATACCGGCATTCGAAGGCTCGAATTTAAAGATGTCAGCGGATCATTTTTTCAGAACAATATAGCGGGACAGCTCTATATTATAAAAGGGGATGTTATTAATAATAATCCGAAGAGCCGGAGCTTTATACTCCTTAAGGGGACGATCCTGGATACAAATGGTAAGGCCGTGAGACAAAAATTGATATACGCGGGAAACACCTTTACTGAAGAGCAGTTGAAGGAGATGACCCTGGAGGAGATTGATAAAGGATTGAAAAATCAGGCCGGCAAAGGGGATATTAATGTAAACATAGAGCCTGGGAGGGCTGTGCCTTTTATGATAATCTTTGAAAAACTCCCTAATAACCTGGGAGAGTTCGAGGTAGAGGCTGTCAGTTCGTCCCCTGGTAAATAATACAGTAAAGAAAAGCATGTGATGTAAAGAATTCATAGTCAGGAGTCAAAATCAGAAGAAAAAATGAGAATGCTGGCTGGTATATAATCTGTTGTTATTCTGACTCCTGGCTTCTGTATCCTGAATTCTTGATACCGTGGCTTTTCGAAGTGAAGATCCCGCTTTGTTGGGCCACGGTTAGTTCATTTGAACTTGTACTGGATCCCGAATCCAAGACTGAATACCTTTTTGCCGAGTTCAATGCCATCAGACCTTACCTCTGAACCATAGATGTTCTTCATCAAGGCAAAGTTCAGGTCCAGATTAGGCCTGAACTCATAGTATAATCCAGCACAGATGGTCCTGGCATCCAGCTCAGCCGCTTCAGGCAGCATGTTATCAGGATTCATATTGATATTTGTCAACATGAATCCGAGAGTTGCTTTGAGTTTTGGATCAAAGGCATACTCAACGGCCATAGCTATATCATAGCCGTTCCCGACATCTTTGAAATCTGGCGTTTTGCCGGACCGCGTTTTTTTCCAGATAATAGGTATAACTTGTGTCTATCTTCAACTCGGGATTGAACCTGAAACCGACACCTATACCAATTAAGCCGGGAAGGTCCTCCCTTTCCTTTGCACCGTTTGTTAGCATACCGGTATCATCCCTGTTGACTGAGGTCTCAAAGTCGAGATGTGTCTTGGTCTCATACCTCACACCGATATTTAATTTGTCTTCCTGAGGGGTGATATTTATGCCGATAAAGCCTCCAATGCCGTCGGCCTTTTGCTTGTAATCTATGATATTAAACGTCCGAGCTGGGCATGCCATAGAGGATGCCAAGGGTTGAGGGGCCTATTGTGATTGACGCGTTGGCCTCTTTACTTGCGTCGATATATCTTTCCCCAAGGGCTATTGATATAAAATCATTAAACTCATAGACGAATCCTAATGTATAGCCGTAATAGATGCTTTCGGCTTCAATACGCTGGCTGCTGATATTATTGTAATATGCGCCGCCCACTAAAAAATTGTAAGATATGGTATAATAACCATCCCAGTTCCCAGTGTTGTCGCGTTACCGTTATTATAGATTACCTTGCCGCCGCCGGCAGGTATGGTGACGGCCCCGAAGGCGGCCCAATTGCCTTTTTTATAAACCCCGATCATGGAGGGCACAATCGAAGGTTCATCAGACTTGTATTCTATGCCTCCTATGGTATTTGAATAATCTTTAAAGGCATAAAATGCGCCGGTATTAAGATAAAAACCGTCTTCCATCTTCGTCACGCCGGCAGGATTAAATACCGCTGCGTCCGCTGAATCAGTTGTAGCGTTTCTACTGGAGGTCCTGAGGTATTCGGTGCTGAAATTTTGTTTATTGGTTATGCCGCCGGCTATTAGTGGAGAACTTGATAAGAGAACAAGACCTGATAAGAATAAAATAATTAATAACTTTTTCATGATTTACCCTCCTGTTGAGATTTACGATCGTAATAATGCGAGAAACATTAATGTGACATTTTGTATCCATTAATGGAGAAGCCATCGTCTGTAAATATCCAGGATTAAATCACCGCCCTGGTCAAAACCTGAGACTATATCTAATCTTATATTCGGGTACAGATATTTAGACCTTTGCATAACTTCTTTATTCGTCATCCCGGGCTTGATTGAGCCTGCCCCGTACTTGATACGGGGGAATCTAGAGAATATTTGATAATACTGGATTCCGGCTTTCGCCGGAATGACAAAATTGCCGGTTTTGTGCGGTTTTGCAAAGGTCTCGTGTTTTAAATCGGCCTCAGCTATTTAAATGCCTGTTGAATAATAGTTGGCTGAAGAATTGCGGTTGAGTTTATGAGAAAATACCCTTGGATGTCAAGGGAAAAGGAAACATACACATCCCGGATGAAACATATGTTTGGATATTGTATTTGATAAATTATTATGTTAATCAGAATTATTCTAATCTATGAATAGAAAATCTTAAAACTTGACTGTTCAGTTCTCTGAAAAGAAATCGGGGATCAGAAATCTCTTTGTAACAATGAACTGCCCCGCAGCAAGCTACGGGGTATCAGATGTCATGCCGGACCCGATCCGGCATCCAGTTTAAATTCCTGGATTCCGGCTTTCGCCGGAATGACGGGTTCGCGGTAAGCCGCGGGGAATTAAACCCATATTGATTAAATTTTTTGAAACGCGAAACTGTTACCTTCAAACAGATATGATTGAGCAGGTAATAAAAGTCGTATTTAATAAAAAGGTCGCACCTGACACCTTTTTTATGGGATTCAGGTCTCCTGAAATAGCGGCGAAGTCAAGGCCAGGGCAGTTTATTATGCTAAGGGTAAGCACCGGTATGGACCCGCTTTTGAGGAGGCCTTTCTCCATATGCGGGATACGGGATGGAGACCTGGTCTGTATACTCTATCGGGTTGTGGGCCGTGGTACAGCCATCCTTGCTGAAACAGGAGAGGGAGGGATATTGTCGGTAATAGGCCCCCTCGGCAGGGGTTTCGAATTGCCCGAAAGGGATAAGAAGACACTGCTGGTTGCGGGAGGGATCGGCATAGCACCCCTTCTTTTCCTGGCACAGACGATGAAAACCAGGGATATGGAGTTCATGACAGGCTTTGCCTCTTCCAGTGAGATAATCGACGCCGATCAGGTAAGTGATCTATCAATAAAGATGTCCATGGCTACCGATAACGGCACAGCGGGTTATGCCGGAACGGTTACAGACCTCCTTAATTATTATTTGGACCAAAACCCGGAAAAAAAGAGATCCTTTTATCTATATACATGCGGCCCTTTGCAGATGCTCAAGGGTGTTGTCTCTATCAGCCTTTGATCATAATATCCCCTGCCAGGTCTCCATGGAGTCCGCTATGGCATGTGGACTGGGGGCATGTCAGGGGTGCGCTATCAAGGCCTTTTCACGGGAAGGAGTAACCCATTATCACCATGTGTGTAAAGACGGTCCTGTCTTCCCGGCACATGTTATTGATTGGAAAAGCCTATGAATCTTCAACAACCCGATTTAGGCGTAAGGCTCGGCTCACTGGAATTTAAGAACCCGGTAATGGCCGCGTCAGGGACCTTCGGTTACGGCCGGGAGTTTGAATCCTTGGTTGACCCGAATCTACTTGGCGCCATTGTTGTCAAGGGGCTCTCCCTGAGACCTATGCCAGGCAATCCTCCTCCCAGGATTGTAGAGACCCCATGCGGGATGCTGAACGCGATTGGTCTGGCCAATATAGGGCTAAGGGAGTTCATTGAGGAAAAGCTGCCGTGGCTTAAGAGTCTGGATACCCAGGTCATCGTCAATATCTACGGACACAGTATAGACGAATATGAGGAACTGGCAAGGGCGTTAAAGGGCGTCGATGGCGTATCGGCGCTGGAAGTGAATATCTCATGCCCAAATGTGGAAATGGGGGGCATGGTCTTCGGGAAAGATCCGGATGTATCGGCCAGGATCACGGAAAAGGTTGTAAGTAATATCGACAAACCCGTTATTGTAAAACTTACCCCCAACGTAACCGATATCCGTGTGCTGGCCAGGGCTGTAGAAGACTCAGGCGCTGATATTATCTCACTAATAAATACACTGACAGGAATGGCTATTGATATAGAGACTCGACTTCCCAAACTGGCTAATATATCCGGGGGGCTGTCAGGGCCGGCTATAAAGCCTGTGGCCCTGTACCAGGTCTGGCAGGTTGTTAACGCGGTTAAAATACCTGTTATAGGCATAGGCGGCATCACGGATTACAGGGACGCCTTGGAGTTTCTTATAGCCGGGGCAATGGCCGTTCAGGTTGGAACGGCCAATTTTGTCAATCCCCGCGCCTCACTGGATATTTTGGAAGGAATAAGAGATTACTGTCTGGAAAGGGGCATCGCGCATATCAGCGATATAATCGGAAGTCTTAAATTGACAACATCCCAATGCTAATTACCTGCTTTTTTGCCTCTGAAAAGAGATCCTTATGAGTGATTAAATCAATATTAAAAACTTTGCTGTTTATAGCCAAATGGATAGGAAGATTAGGGCATCAACCTCATAATAAAAAGGAAAAATATTTATGATTAGAGAATCTCTAGGTGAACGGATCTGGTTTAAAAAATATCCTGCTAATGTACCAAAATCTCTTGACTATCCTGATTATACCCTGTCGGACTTGCTGCGGGAAGCGGCGAGAAGGCGCGGGGACGGGCTCGCCATCAGTTTCCTGGGCGCGTCGGTTACCTATAACCAGCTATGGGAAATGGTCCGGAGAATGGCCAGGGGACTGACCGACCTGGGCCTTGTAAAGGGAGACGTATGCGCCCTGATACTGCCCAACTCCATACAATTTGTGGTTTCCTATTATGCCTGCCATCTTATAGGGGTCACCGTAACGGCCATTAACCCCACTTATAAGTCTGTGGAGATCAGACACCAGCTCGAAGATTCAGGGGCAAAGGCAATGATTGTGCTGGATGCTGTATATGGGGAAGCCGGCAAGGGAATTAAAGGTACCGGGGTATCGATCGTTATAGGTACAAACGTGATTGACCTATGCGGATTTTCATGGCTGAAGGTCTTTCTGGGCAGGGTTCTTAAAAAGATCCCGACCGGTAAACTGCCGCCTGAATCCGTGAAACTGACCGATCTGATGAGGTCCGATCCGGATCCTCCCGATGTCAAAATAGACCCGGAAGATGTGGCAGTCCTCCAGTATACGGGCGGGACCACGGGTCTTCCAAAAGGCGCTATGCTAACACATCGAAACCTGGTATCAAACGCTGCTCAGTGTGATGCGTGGCTCTGGAAGAAGGACGAGAATACGGGCATTGTCGGTGTGTTGCCCCTTTTCCATGCCTTTGCAATGACTGTTGTAATGAACCTTAGTGTCCGTATAGGCGGATTTCAGCTTCTCTTCCCCAGACCACCGGCCGATTTGGCGGATTTGTTCGCTGAGATTGAGAAATATTCTAAAAAGGCCGGGTTGATAATGCCAGGTGTGGCCCTTCTCTTCAATAAGATGAATAATCATCCCAAGGCCGGGAAATATGATCTAAGCGCGCTTACAATGGCCGTCTCAGGTGCAGGGCCGCTGCCCCTGGAGGTCCAGAACCGTTTTGAAGAACTCACAGGATCCGTTATTATTGAAGGGTACGGCCTAAGCGAGGCATCCCCTGTAACCCACGGCAACCCCATCTATGGCGCGAGAAAACTGGGCACGATCGGTCTTCCATTTCCTGACACTGATATCAAGATCATGGACAAGGAAACGGGCACCAGGGAATTGCCAAAACTCCCTTTTTGCGTGGCCGAGACAGGCGGCCTAACCCAGAAGCAGGCCGAGGAAGCGGATGCGTACACCGGGGAGCTGGTTATCAAAGGGCCACAGGTCATGAAGGGCTACCTGAACTGTCCTGAAGAGACCGCATCAGCGATCCGGGACGGCTGGCTTTACACAGGGGATATTGCCTGCATAGATGCCGAAGGATACACCATTATTAGGGATCGCATTAAGGATATGATCAAGGGCAAGGGATATGCTGTCTTTCCGGCAGAGGTGGAGGAATTCCTCTATAAAAATCCTAACATCCGTAATGTGGCTGTTATCGGCGTACCTGATGAAAAAGAAGGAGAGGTGATAAAGGCCTTTATTGAGCTTCATCCGGATAAAAAGGGTAAGGTCTCAGCCGAAGATATCAAGAAGTGGGCAAAGGAAAACATGGCCTATTACAAGGTCCCTAATCTGATCGAGTTTCGGGATGAGTTGCCGACAACCATGGTGGGAAAGGTTCTGAGGAGGGTGCTAAAGGAGGAGGAGAGGGCGAAGAGGAAATAAGGATATGGTTGATGATCTGGATAAAAAGATTATAGCCCTTTTACAGGATGACCTGCCCCTGGACCCAAGGCCTTTCGCCATAATGGCCGATCAGATCGGGATCACGGAAGATCAGTTTATGAGCAGGGTGAAATCTATGGTAGAGGGGCAGATAATAAGGAGATTCGGGGCCACCCTGTATCATCGGGAGGCTGGCTTCAGCTCCAATGCCATGGTAGCATGGGTTGTCCCGGATGACAGGATTGAAGAGGCAGGGACGGCAATGGCCGGGTTTCGCGAGGTAACCCACTGTTATCAGAGGAGGCCGCAAGGGGATTGGAAGTATAATCTATATACCATGATCCATGGCAATAACAGGGAGTGATTGTCATAAGATAGCCCTGCGCATCTCACAGAGTATCGGGATCGATGAATATATCCTCCTATTCAGCGAGCAGGAGTTTAAAAAGACCAGCATGGAATATTTTTAAAACATAGGTATACGGTTTAAGGTTAGGTTTAAGGATAGACTGTATAACCTTATACCTTACACCCTATACCGTAAACCTTTTAACCTGAGATAATGTATGAGAGAGAATATCAAGAGGCCCTTTTTCAAAGGGCGATAAGATGTATTCCCGGCGGTGTGAACAGCCCTGTCAGGGCGGGGAAGGCCGTCGGTGTGGACCCGTTATTCATCTCAAAGGCAGAGGGATGCCACCTATGGGATGCGGACGGGAAAAGATACATAGATTATGTCTGCTCATGGGGACCTATGATCCTTGGACACGGTCATCCCCAAATTATCAGCGTCCTAGAAGAAAGATTGTCGAAGGGGACCAGTTACGGCGCTCCGACCGAACTGGAGGTGGAGATGGCGGAGACCATTATAGATATGGTCCCGTCAGTAGAAATGGTCAGGA
>CAVZMS010000116.1:0-19840 GCA_963776085.1 uncultured delta proteobacterium | reverse complement strand
GTTTATTGCTGGGGCATCGGAGTAATGAAAGAAAAAGTCATTAAAGGCCTGATTGATCTCATCCAGGTATCTGAAATTTATGGCCCTTTCATATTCCATGTCCCTTTTCTTTATCCTCTCCATGAGGATCTCCGTCTTTGCCTGGAGGAATATGACCAGATCAGGGGGAGATATCCTTTTCTTAAGGAGTTGAAACAATTGCTCATAAAGCCAGAATTCATTATCGTCCAGGTTGGTGCGTGCAAATATCCGGTCCTTATCAAAAAGGTAGTCAGAGACAATAACCCTTTTGAACAGACCCCTCTGATTGATCTCCATGGAATGCTGATAACGTCTCAGGAGGAAAAACATCTGGAGCTGAAAACCGTATCTCCTGGGGTCCTGATAAAACTTGTCCAGGAAAGGGTTATCTTCCGTCTGCTCTAAGAGGGTTTGTCCGTTAATCTTTTCGGCAAGCTTGACGGCAAGACTGGTCTTGCCCACCCCCAGCGGGCCCTCAATAACAATATAGTGCTGTGGAATGTCTATTTTAAATCCCCCTTATGTTATTACTACGGCAACTAAATACTTCAAAGTCGTCATTCCGGCGAACCCCGGATCAAGTCCGGCATGACGCAGTCAGCCTGTTTAATTGCCGGGTTAATCAGTATATTACAATCGATATTTTACTCGTCAGTCCATTATCATCGACGGTATTTTTTGTCAAGGATAGGGATGCCCTCTGATCCGACATCGAGTCAATTTCCCCTTGACAAGCGGCATGCCTCCTATTATTGAACAGCCAAGGTGTAAAAAGGACAGAGGGATTGAATTTTGAAGTGAAGAAAAGACTTCAAAATTGAAAATTCCCTGTTCAACATTCAACATTCATGCGTCAGGGCGGAGCAGGGGACAGAGGGCATGGCGCATGGCGTAAAATATAAATAAAGAGGACATAGGTTCGCTGATCCATGAACGATAAATCGATCAGGTGGTATGCGATACATACCAGAAGCCGTTTCGAGCAGAAGGTTTATGACGGCATTTTGGGCAAATCGATTGAGGTCTTTCTACCGCGAGTTCAGGTCATGAGCCGCAGAAAAGACAGGCGGAAGAAGATTCTCATACCGCTCCTGCCGGGGTATGTCTTTGTTCATACCGGTCTTGATCCGGAAGAGTACCTGAATATCCTTAAGACAGTAGGTGTGGTCCGTATGGTCGGATTTGAGGGCAAGCCGGTTCCGGCGAGGGATACAGAGATACAATCCCTGATGATACTAAACGGAACCGATCGCACGGTGCAGAACAGGGCCTATATGCAGCAGGGGGACATGGTCATGGTCATGGAAGGCCCCCTTAAAGGCCTGATCGGATTCTACGTGCGGCATAAAGGTCAAGGGGACAAGGTCGTTGTATCGATTGAACTGTTGCATCGATCACTGGAGGTGGATATAGAAGACTGGGCGCTGGAGAAGATTTCATAAGAAAAGAATTACGGGCATTGAAGAAATCCCCGTTTTATAATTAACTTCCAATTATTGATAGATATAGTAATAGGGTTAAAAATATATTATAATAATGAATATTACATTTAAATGATCCCGAAATTTTCTAAATCTATTAGAGTAACAATATATGAGGTATTGAAATGATAGCAGTAATCCTTGCTGGTGGCATGGGGACACGGATAAGCGAAGAAACCCACCTTCGCCCAAAACCAATGATTGAGATTGGAGGAAAGCCGATCCTCTGGCATATAATGAAAATATACACCGCCTATGGCATCAATGACTTTATTATCTGTCTTGGGTATAAAGGCTACATAATAAAAGAGTTTTTTTCGAACTATTTTCTTCATATGTCTGATGTTACTTTTGACTTAGAAAAAAATCGCCTGGAAATTCACACACCCAAAACAGAACCATGGAAAGTCACCTTAATTGATACCGGAGAAGGTACTATGACCGGAGGCCGTTTGAAGCGTATTAAAAAATATCTTAATAATGAGGACTTCTGTTTTACCTATGGAGACGGCCTTTCAGACATAGATCTTGGGAGACTTATTAAATTTCATAGAAAACAAAAAAAACTGGCAACAGTTACCGCGACCCAGCCACCCGGACGTTTTGGCGTACTCAATGTCAAGAACAACAAAGTTATAAGCTTTAAAGAAAAGCCACACAGAGATAGTAGATGGATTAACGGAGGCTTTTTCGTCTTATCTCCGAAAGTCATCGATTATATTCAGGGGGATGAAACTGTATGGGAAAACGAACCTATGGAGAAGTTGGCAAGAGAAGGGCAACTTTCATCTTATATGCATAAAGGTTTTTGGAAACCGATGGATACTTTAAGGGATAAAAACCAGTTGGACGAACTCTGGAACAGCGGCAAAGCCCCCTGGAAGGTCTGGTGAGTGAATTGGATTTCTGGAATGGCAAGAGAATTTTTATTACCGGACACACAGGTTTTAAGGGCAGTTGGATTTCAATATGGTTACAATCGCTGCGTGCCGAAGTAACAGGCTACTCATTAGAACCACCTACAGACCCCAGTTTATTCAAACTGGCGAGAGTGGATAAAGGGACGATTGATATACGGGGTGATGTTAGAGATCTGAATTCACTGTGCAACGCATTAAATGATTCTAGGCCCGAAATTGTTATCCATATGGCGGCTCAATCAATAGTACGTGACTCTTATAAAATACCTGTTGATACCTATTCTACCAATGTAATGGGAACTGTAAATTTGCTTGAGGCTGTCCGCAGTTGCAATAGTGTAAGGGCTGTACTTAATGTAACCACTGACAAATGTTATGAGAACCGGGAATGGCTCCGGGGATATAGGGAAAATGATGCATTAGGCGGTTACGATCCTTATTCAAATAGCAAGGCCTGTTCAGAGTTAGTGACCGCCGCCTATCGTAATTCCTATTTCAATACCACAGATTATGGGACCCATGGAGTAGCTATCGCCTCGGCAAGGGCAGGTAATGTAATTGGAGGTGGTGACTGGGCGGTTGACCGACTTATACCCGACTGCATAAAGGCCATGCTAAAAGGTGAAAAAGTCCTTATTAGAAATCCGACCGCTATTCGTCCATGGCAGCATGTTCTGGAACCCCTTTACGGTTATCTACTTCTTGCCCAAAGACTATACGAAGATGGCCCTGAATATGCCGAGGCATGGAACTTCGGCCCACCGGACGAAGATCTGAAAACAGTTGAATGGGTAGTGAAAAATCTTTTTTCAAAATGGGGAAAAAGTGCAGCCTATGAAATAGACCGGAAAGACAACCCCCACGAATCACATGTCTTGAAACTTGATTGTTCCAAATCTCGAATAAAACTGGGTTGGCGCCCCCGATGGAATATCGAAAAAGCCCTTGATAGTATTTTAGACTGGACAAAATCCTTCTCAAAAAAAGAGGATTTAAAACAAGTATGTTTGAATCAGATAGAAGAATATTTAAATAGCGAGTTAAGGTCGTGAAGTGCAGATTTTGTGGCAAAGAAAATATATTCAAGTTCCTGGAGCTTGGCGAAATGCCGCTTGCCAATAACTTTTTGACCGAAAAAGAATTAGAATCGATTGAGGAACCAAAATATCCTCTTGATCTCTTTTTTTGTGATGAGTGCTGTCTTGTCCAGACAGGTTATGTGGTCCCCCCCGATATCCTTTTCAAGAACTATATTTATTTTTCAGCCACATCCGACTTGTTACACAGACACGCTTCCCACCTTGCGACGAATCTTAAGGAGCGCTTCGGTCTGAATGAAAA
The DNA here is from genome assembly GCA_963776085.1 of uncultured delta proteobacterium. Classification (GTDB taxonomy): domain Bacteria; phylum Desulfobacterota; class DSM-4660; order Desulfatiglandales; family HGW-15; genus CAVZMS01. The sequence continues at coordinate 16,077 of CAVZMS010000116.1, read as the reverse complement.
GTCCATTATTTTAGAGATAGCAAGTAATGATGGCACTGTTCTACAATATTTCAAAAAATTGGGCATTAGAGTTCTCGGTGTTGAGCCAGCGACTAATGTAGCCGAAGTGGCGGTTGAGGCTGGGATTGAAACATATAACGCTTTTTTTAATGAATTGAACGCTCAGGTAATTAAAGAACAATATGGAACAATGGATTTAGTCCTTGGTCGTCATGTTTTTGCCCATGTTCCGGAAATACACGGCTTTGTAAAAGGTTTAAAAAATATTATAAAAAAAAACGGAGCTATTGCAATAGAGGCACCATATCTCATTGATTTTGTATATAAGAACGAGTTTGATACCATCTACCACGAACATTATTCCTATCTGTCAGTACATTCCATGTCCTATCTTTTTAATCTTTATAATATGGAGATTTTTGACCTTGAACGTGTCGATATCCATGGCGGTTCAATCATCTACTTCATTGGAAATAAAGAAATGCACCCCATAAGAGATAATGTTGCATACCTGTTCAATATGGAAAAAGAAATGAACCTGGCTAAAAAGGAAACCTACGTTGCGTTTTCAAAACGTTCACAATCAATCAAAAAAAAACTTGTCGATCTTTTAAAAGAATTAAATTCGTTGAATAAAAAAGTGGCGGCCTACGGTGCTCCGGCAAAAGGCAATACACTATTAAATTACTGCGGCATTTCCACCGAATTGGTCAAATACACTGTTGACAAAAGCCCTTATAAACAGAACCTTTATACTCCCGGCATGCATCTACGCATATATCATCCTGATAAACTTGTTCAGGATATGCCTGACTATGTGCTTCTCCTTGCCTGGAATTTCGCCGAGGAAATATTGGAACAACAAAAAGCTTACCGTGAAAAAGCTGGCAAATTCATCATACCTATTCCGGAGGTCAGCATCCTGTGATTTTTACAGAGACGATATTTAAGGGATCTTATATCCTTGAGTATGAAAAAATAATAGATGAGCGAGGATTCTTTGCGAGAAGTTTCTGTAAAAATGAGTTTTCGAAACATGGTCTCAAGACAGATATCATTCAGTGTAATATCTCTTTCAATAGTAAAAAGGGGACATTGCGAGGCATGCATATGCAATTGCCACCAAAAGCCGAGGCTAAGCTTGTACGCTGTACTAGGGGAAGGATCTATGATGTGATTATTGATCTTCGCCCGGAATCGGAGACTTACTGTAAATGGCTGGCGATAGAACTTACAGGGAAAGACAATAAAGCAATCTATATCCCTGAAGGTTTTGCCCATGGGTTCCAAACCCTGGAAAAAAACACCGAGGTATTTTACCATATGTTTGAGTTTTATGATCCCGAATACGCAATTGGATTAAGGTGGGACGACCAAGCATTCGGCATCGAATGGCCATTGCCGAATCCGATTATCTCGGACAAAGACACCTCTTATCCTCTATATAAAAAGGTATTCAGTTGAAAATTCTTCTAATAGGCAAAACTGGGCAACTGGGTAAAGATATACTAAAAAATAATCCCAGTCATGAGATTTATGCCCCTGAGCGAAATCTCCTGGACATTACTTTAAATAACTCCATTACTACTGTGATACAGGATTTTCGGCCCGATGTTGTCATTAATACAGCGGCATTTCATGATGTTCCCGGGTGCGAGATAGAATTTGAAAAAGCACTGCAAGTTAATTGTTTAGGTGTGAGAGATTTGGCAATGGCCTGCAAAAAAACAGGGGCACTCTTTGTCACTTTCAGTAGCGACTATGTCTTCGATGGTAAAAAGAACGCCCCTTATATTGAGGATGATAAACCGCAACCTATCCAGATGTACGGGATATCCCGCATCTCCGGAGAATATGCAGCCATGGCATCATACCCAGGCAATTCTCTTATCATCAGGACATGCGGTTTATATGGATCTGCTGGGGCACGCTCCAAAGGCGGTAATTTTGTTGATAAGCGGATACGGGATGCCGGAGTTTATAAAACCATTGACATGGGATGCGATCAGACTGTTTCCCCCACATATACCGATGATCTCAGTCATGCGGTTTTACGCCTGATGGAGCATCCATTATTAGAACCTGGCATATATCATCTGGTGAACGAAGGAACATGCACCTGGTATGATTTCACTTTGGCTATCTATGAAATCATGAAACTTAAGGTGAGAATTAATCCGGTTGATCGCGGCGGCATATCCGGAGAGATGAGAAGACCTATCTTTTCTGCACTTGCAAATACGCGAGCTAGGTCGCTTGGTATTGTTCTGCCGCACTGGAAGGATGCCCTTAAGAGATATTTGATTGAGAAATATGGCAAACAATAAATGTAACCGTTACTCCACGTTAGGTGCTAAAATGGATGCCTAGAGAAGATGCGTTGGTATGGCAACCGCCTTGGCGTATGGCCTGTGGGCCTTTTTCCATCAATACTTAATCAAACTCAGATTATTATATTGTTGGCAGGGTTTTGTTCTGGCACTGAGCCATGTTGAAACAACTTTCTACAAATATGCAAAGGGTTACACACACTAGTCTAAATGGCCCTAGCCGAAAATCGATCAATTTGGCCATATCAAAAACTGTATGGTATCCTCGGCAAATCGATTGAGGTCTTTCTACCGCGAGTTCAGGTCATGAGCCGCAGAAAAGACAGGCGGAAGAAGATTCTCGTACCGCTCCTGCCGGGGTACGTCTTTGTTCATACCGATCTTGATCCGGAAGAGTACCTGAATATCCTTAAGACAGTAGGTGTGGTCCGTATGGTCGGATTTGAGGGCAAGCCGGTTCCGGCGAGGGATACAGAGATACAATCCCTGATGATACTAAACGGAACCGATCGCACGGTGCAGAACAGGGCCTATATGCAGCAGGGGGACATGGTCATGGTCATGGAAGGCCCCCTTAAAGGCCTGATCGGATTCTACGTGCGGCATAAAGGTCAAGGGGACAAGGTCGTTGTATCGATTGAACTGTTGCATCGATCACTGGAGGTGGATATAGAAGACTGGGCGCTGGAGAAGGTACATTAGGTTTGTTGACTCCGAAGGTGGACCTGAAGATTCAACTATTTTAAATTTAGGAATCGCAATAATCAATCATTTACCATTGACACACTATACTCTTTTTCCTATATCTCTATCGATTACCGCATAGTTCTAACTTGTCACAGGTAGTGCTATTGAATAAGCTATCCGTATACATATTGACGTACAATGAGGAAGCCAAAATCGAAGCGGCTATTAAAAGCGTCTTATGGGCCGATGACATCGTTGTGGTTGATTCGAACAGCACGGATTCCACCGTAGCTCTTGCTAAAGGACTCGGCGCACGCGTGGTAAACGTGCCCTTTGAAGGTTTCGGAAAGCTGCGCAACGCTGCCATTAATGCCTGTATTCATGATTGGATCTTCAGCTTGGATGCGGACGAACGATGCACCACGGATGTCGCTTCCGAAATCACTAAGATCATTCAAGAGCCGGATTCCCTGGATGCCTACTTTATCCCAAGGCGCAACTGGTTCATAGGTCGATGGATACGTTACTCCGGATGGTATCCTGACTACAGGCAACCTCAGCTTTTTCGGCGAGGAGCTATTGTCTATTGGGAAGAGGATGAAGTACATGAAGGTTACGATATAAAGGGAACTACAGGTTACCTAAAAAATCCCATATGGCAGTTCCCCTTTAAGAACCTGGAACAGTTTCAGTTTAAAGCTAATAGGTACTCATCCCTCGGTTCCTATAAGCTTACCCGACGCGGCGTGAAGGGAAGCATGGCTAAGGCGTTGGGCCATGGCCTGGCCGCCTTTCTTCATACATACCTTCTTAAAGAGAGGTTTCCTGGACGGTTGGGCCGGCTTTGTTATAGCACTCGGGAACTTCGAGGGCACTTTCTATCGTTATGCGAAGCTTATGGAAAAACAATCCGGATGGGAGCGTCCGCCTAATGAAATTTATCGCCGAAAAGGATTCAGAGGCTGATACGCCCGGTGATAAAGAAAATCCTGTGACCTTCTGATCCAGAATGTAATTCGTATATCTGCCACAGGCTTTTCCATAGCGGCATGCGAATAAAGAACCTCTGGTTTTCCGCCCTCCAATATCATCTCGAACAAAAGGTAATTTAAAAAAAGAGATAAGGACAGACTGGATGATGAATTGGGCCGTGATCCTTCAAGAAAAAAGGACAAGGGCCATAAAGTGATTTTCACAACTCTCATCGGAAGGGGAGATAGTTGATACATCGGAAGACTTCCGGTCAGGTAATTCTCCTACCGGAAATAACTCCAACAAAGACGCTTCAGCTGAAAAAAATATATTAACTTTTTAAACGGATTATGGGGATACATTGTATTTGCAAGCGACAACCGATTGTTGAATTTATAATCCAGTTCATCCATGCGATTTGATCCACCCCGTTTAATAAGAAGATATTGTTTCATGATGTTCAGATTCCTATCACGCATATGAAATAATTTAACCAACCCGGAATACTTTTTCTTCAGTGCTCTTTTATTTCCATGCATTAATCTTTTAACGCCTTCCTCTTCCCATTTTCGAAAAAGTCTTTCCAGCGCTGTGATAAACAAAACAGTCTTCAGTAAACATCATCCTGACACCCGCCAAGTTCGCCCTGATGGAATAATCCACGTCTTCATAATAACCCGGGCCGAACCGTTCATCAAAACCTCCCAACCTATCAAAGACGGCCTTCCGGATGGCAACACAAAAGAAGTCAAGCCTCTCAGACTTAAAATAATCGCCCTTTGAACGGGCGCACCATTCTTCACCTTCCCGAATAATCTGATCCTGGTTCCCTGATCCTGTAAATATCTTCTGTTCATTACCCGCCTGATTTGTCACAGGGCCAAGCATACCCCATTCCGGGTTATCTATCAATAAATGGCTTAATTTCCCAATCGTGCCCTGAGGGACTATGGTGTCACTGTTTAGGAGAATCAATATTTCGCCTTTAGCCATTTTAATCCCATCATTATTTCCGCCAGGGTACCCTCTATCTATATTGTTAAGGGTAAGTTTTATATTATCTACCCCAGATACAAGTTGTTTCAACTTCAAAGGAGTATCGTCCTGTGAAGCGTTATCAACCACAATAATTTCAAAATTGTGCTCATGCATTTCATTCAATAAACTCTCAAGACAAGGTCCCGCAACATGAAAATTATTATGAGTAGTAATGATAATACTGGTTTGAAAATTCATAAAAAATCCTCATTGTTTATATCAGAAAAAACACGGGGCATAGCTTCCCAAATCAAATTATACTCTCAGCAATTTGCAAAAGGCTTTTCACGGTCTCTTTAACGGTAAAACTCGATTTTGGCATCCCGTCCGGCAAGCCGACAGATTCCCATCTTGTAATAATATCTTTGATCGCGGCCTTTACTTCATAAAGGTCTTCGCCATTTACACATATGTGCCCGTTATCTTCCAGAAGATATCTCAACTCCGAATCAGGCCTGGCAAGGCCCAGTATAGGCCTGAATGTAAAAAAATATTCATATATCTTTGATGGGATATATTCCTCGCAGATAATGTCCGTCCCGTGGATAATCAGGAGTACATCGCATCGGCGCATCGCCTCCAACACCTGCTGACGCCCGGATTTATTGGTGACAGGATCGAACTCGATACGACCGTGTTCAGCTAATATCCCGTCCAACGGGTAGTCAACCAGGGTCCTCCTTGAGACAGGATCAAGGTCCATGCCATATATATCAACGGATATCTTGTCCCGCAATTCCGGATTCTCCCTGATTACCTCATGAACGGACTTGAAGAATGTGGAAAAATCTCTTCCATCGCCTAAAGACCCAAAATGACCAAAATGAATCTTATCCAGTTTTTTATAACCAACCTCGGGAAAATTAATAAGCGGCGCCCCCGGCCTCAACATGTAAAGATTCTTTCTCTCACTATTTCTCCCCTTGGCACTATTAAGGGCCTTGTTTGTAAAATAGATAACAGCATCGGCATGTCTGAATATACTTCGTTCGATCCATCGATTGAACTTGTATCTCTGTGAACGCCCGATGTCCCTGTCATAGATGAGGGGATCATATAACTCAGCAAGCCAGGGAATTTTGAATAACCTGTGAAGGATAGAACCCGCCGCATGGGTGCTAGTAGGACCGGCGCTTGTGTATATCATTTTAGGCCTATATTTTTTGACAAGAAAAACACCCTTTATTGAAGCGCTTATCAGCCATGACCAATGACTATCAAGATGTATAAAGATCTTTTCAAGGATGTAAAAAGGAAAGATAATTATTGTCAGGATTGCCTTTAAGAATTTTTCAGGCAGAGGGTGAGAGACCTTTTTTCTGATGATGTGCCTTAACTCAAAGAGTATACCTGAAGGGGCCGTTGAAAAAATTTGAAAATGGGGAAATCGATTGTCTTTGTCGCCGGTAGGGGCACTCAATACTATCGGAACAATCCCTTCTTCAAGAAGATAAGGAATCTTATCGGTAATTGTATGACTAGCGGCCCTACCATCCATGTTGAAACAATGGGCCAGAATCAGCCATTTACGACTTTTCATATCCTTTTCGCTTATATTAAAAGGCTTTTCTATTGGACGCTTGAATACTATAATTAATTGTGACAAATCATAGGTATATTATTTCCTATTTTTACCAATATACCCCCGACCAGTCAATTCTCTTTATTGGGCTTGTAACATTCTCTTTTCTTCTATAATCTTCCACAGCCTCATGGCATGCTTTAAGGTTATAATAATCATCAATAATACAAAACCCCCCATCCGATAGCTTTGGATAAAGATTAACTAACACATCATATGTTGATTCATACATATCAGCATCAATCCTTAATACTGAAAGTTTTTCAATAGGAGAATTAACCAGAGTGTCTTTAAATCACCCTTTCAAAAATATTACTTTATCGTCGAGAAGCCCATATTTTATAAAATTGTTTTTTACTTCGTCGACTGATACAGCAAGGTATTTTTCAGTATGGTGAATATCTCCTTTATCGAGAGAATATTTTTTTCATCAGGTTTTGGTAAGCCTTCGAAAGAGTCAGCCACAAAAACTCTTCGATCTATAGCTCTGTTGGCCGCTAATACCGCCTTCATAAAAATAGACGCTCCTCCTCTCCAGACACCAACTTCAATTAAATCTCCCTGTATATTATTACTTAAAACAGACTCGATACAAAACTGAATGTTATCCAACCTTTTTAATCCGATCATCGTTTCTGCATAACGAGGCCAGATTCGCCCCTCTAGTTTTTCCAATTCATTTGTTTTTTGTATTTTCACAGCCTAATATCTAAAAATATATAAACACTTTACAAGTGTTTTTTGGAGGAATCTCTGAAGAAAGGACTTTTTATAGATAAATGTTTCAATAGGGATCCCTGGATCTTCCCAGAGTGAATAGCTAAGCACCCTCTTCATTAAATCCAAATATAAATCATGAGCATCTCTATCAATCATCTTATTATTCTCATTCATTTATTCTTTATATAAATAGAAACAGGCATGGTCTCCTTTACCATTCCTGTTTAGTGTTTCTGCTCTTTTTTTAAACTCATTGATCTGTTGCTTTGTAAAAATGGAGTTTTTAAAACCTTCTGCCAATGAACGTTTTTCCCTTAATGCGATACCTTTAAGATACTGTTCGCTGCCCCAAAATTGAAATTCTTCAGAATCATAAACAATCTTTTTTATCTCAAGACCGGTTTTTTCAGCAATTAGGTGCATACTTTTTCTCCGTATGAAGAAACAGATGGCGCGGCGCATCAAGTGAAACCCAGTTTTCCCGGTATTTCTTCCAGGCATAGGAGTCTATCACTGGAATTCTGATAAGCAGGTATCTATTACTATTCAATATCCTTGATAGATCCTCGAGAACTTTGACTGGTTCCGACATATGCTCATACGAGTCATGAAGCATTATAAAATCATACTTGTTATTGCTTTCCAAAATGTCTTTCCTATAGACCGAAACCCCATTTTCATAGAAAATATCATTTTCAATGTAAGGATCGAACCCGGTTAAATCTCTAAAACCGTCTTTTCGCATTTTCACCAGAAGATCGCCTGATCCGCAGCCGACATCCAGAATCTTGGAATTAATATTAACACTGCCTCTCTAAGCCATACAAAATACATCGGGGGAGAGTAGACCTTTAAAAAAATAAATGAAAACAGGGTCTTATTAGAAAAATAATATTTTAACCTTAATCTTTTAAAAAATTCCTTAATAGGGTTATCGAAACAGGACTTTGGTCTATTAAAAGAGTAGTATCTGCTATCATAGAATTCATCGAGCCGATCGAGGAATTCAGCTATCTGCAGACATCCGCACTCTCCGCATTTGAAATAATCAAATGTTTCTCCTGTGCCGAACATCTTTTCGGTCAGGATGTAATCCCTATTACCTTTTTCATTACCGCATATTCTGCATGTATGCATTTTTCTTCTTAAAAATTTTCATCCTCAGACTCATTGTAATAATACGATGGAATTCCTATAAGGTCTTCTCGCTTCTAATCGCTCACGTAAAAAGTGGAGCCCCACGGGCAGGAGCCCGTGGCACCTGCGGTACGGCGTAACCCGCCGAAGCTCCAGTCCTCCTTCGCCAAGGCTTCGGAGGACACCCGCATTCCTCCACGGCCGGGAGGCCATGGCTTCCTGCGAAGGCGGGTGAATTTTTCAAGCGCCCTTGTCCATGAAAATTTCTTTTTTTAAAGAGGCCCATAAGAATCCATATCTTTTTCAGTTATCGGATATGTCCGAATAAGATAACATATATTGAATCTACTTCACTATAGATTGATCTATTTTTCTGTTTGACAATGATAAGCTTTATTGATGTGAAGTATATGGGTGATAGGTTTGTATGTCAACGATGAATAGTCCTTATAATGTTAACGGCAGGATCTACTATTCAACATCGCTTTAATGTGATAAACGAACAGTAATTGTTAAAATTATTTAAGAGTCTTGACTAGAACAGAGGTAAAATAATAGCCTAAGATCTTGTCAAGAACTTATTTTAATTAAGCTGCCATCTTTCATTATTGTGATATCAGTTTTAAAACATGTACGGATCGACCAAAACTTAAACCTGATTTACGATTTAAAACGTGGTAAAGAAATGGCGGGTGCAAAAAGGGTTATTTATAATAAGATTATGGAATTGGGTAAATCTGGAAAGCTAGATAATCTCTCCAACGAAGAGCATAGAAAAACATTCTATGGGTCCATTGACCGCTTCAGCATTATTGCCCATGAGCTTCGTGATAGGGAAAAAATACTTGATATAGGACCAGGTGACGGATTGTTGCTGTCAATTCTTCATGAACTTGGCCATGTGTCTTATGCTGCTGACTGGACTGAGATTCACATTAACAATAACCCGGAAATATATTTAAAAAAGCGAATAATATTTAAAAAATGTCATGTGGAAATAGAACCCCTGCCCTTTGAAGATGAGTTTTTTGACGCTGTTACCTGTTGCCAGGTTCTTGAACATTTCACACACTCGCATCTTCATGCGGTAAAGGAGATGCATCGAGTCCTTAAACCCGGAGGAATTGTCGAAATTGATGTCCCTAACGCGGTCGATTTGAGAAACAGGCTGAGAATAATAAAAGGCAAGCATATTACATGGGATTATGAAAGAGAGTACTTATATAAGGAACCAGTACTTTACAAAAACAGGAGTTTTTTTGATCGCCATAACCGCGAGTTTACTAAAAATGAACTGGAAATACTATTAAACGCGGGCGGATTTAAAAAATTAAGGGTGTATTTCTTAAAATCGAGCAGGTATCGTTCCGGATTCGGCAAACTGAAATCTATTGGCAGCGCTCTGAGGGATATAATCCCATCCTTCAGAAAATCAATTATTGGTTTCGGTATAAAATAAATAGGTATAGCCTTTTAAGATTTCCACATAGCAGCGGAAAAGGGGTGTGATTTCTAAGTGGTATTTACAATGAAAGTTCTGCCAAAATATATTTCTAAAGAATTCATTAAGCTCTTTGTCTTTTGCCAGTTTATATTTCTTTCTATGTTTCTTGTAATCGATTTTGTCCAGAAGCTTGATAATTTTATTGAGGCCGGTGTTTCAAAAGGCAAAATATTCTCCTACTTCCTTTATAAAATACCATACATGACGGTTCAGATGATGCCTATAGCCATCCTGATAGCGGTTATTATCGCATTTTGTATATTGAAGAAAAATAATGAGATCATGGCCATGAAGGCTTGTGGTCTTGATATCCTTAGGTTGTCGCTATCCATTATCATATCATCTCTGTTATTAAGCATAGTTTCATTTTTATTATCCGAATTGCTAGTCCCTTATTCCAGTTCAAAGTCTAATGAGATATGGGACATAGAGGTCGAGAAGCAGGACCCTACGCGTTTCTATGGCAGTGATCAGATCTGGTATAAGACTTCCAACGCCATATACTGGATAAGACATTTTAACAGCGTCGAGAATGTCATGCAAAATCCGATCTTCTATTTTTTTGATAAGGATTTTCGCTTGGTCAAAAAGATAGAAGGTAAAAGAGGGATCTGGGAAAATGGGGTCTGGAAGATTGAAGAAGGAATTATCCAAAAGGTACAGGATGACGGGGATTATGAAATTTCCAAATTCGTTGATCTTTTTCTGGAGATTGCCGAGACACCGGATACCTTCAAACGAAGGATAAAAGAGCCCGAAGACATGAGTTACCAGCAATTAAAGAGATATGCCGAAACAGTCGGGACAGAGGGTTATAATAACACGGAATATCTGGTCGATCTTAATCTCAAGCTCTCATTTCCGCTTATCAGTCTTGTCCTGGCTCTTCTCGGGATTCCTGTCGCCCTCAAGTTAAAAAAGGGCGGAATGGCGCTAGCCGTATCTATCGGCATTGGTCTTTGCTTCCTCTATTATGTGGTCATGGGTTTTTCAAGATCCCTTGGTCTATCAGGTATCCTGCCCCCTGTTCTCTCCGCATGGACGGCCAACCTTATATTTATCTTTTTTGGGATTTATCAGATGATGACCCTGGAGAGATAGACAGATCAGCCATTTCAATTGACAATTATCCTCATGTGACCATAAAATAGCCTATATTCAGAGAATTTTACGACTGTTAATGATACAGCAAACAGATTCAAGAGATCAAAAGTCGAAAGGGAGGTAAGGAGATTTAATTCTTAAGATGCTGGATCGAATTTTAGGAAAAGATATAGCCTTCTACGTGAAGGGCCACCGCGGCTTTTTAGCCTGCGCAATTATACTCACCGCGATCTCCGCGATTTTTGCGTGTAGTCCCCGCATATCTTCTTCAACCATTTGTGGATGAGGGCATGAAAACCGGCTCTGATCCGGTGTCGTGGAAGATCCCTTGGATGGACTTTGGATCCGGTTCTATCTTTTCCTGGCACCGAACGGAACTGGTAGTTGTGAAAGATATCTCACCCAATCTCCTGCTCCTCCTTCTTGCATGTATCGCCTTTGTATCCGTTCTATGCAAATCAATCACAACATACCTAGGTCAACTCGCAACCGCGGCCTTTTCAAACAGGGCGATCAAATCCATGAGGATAGACCTGCTTGATAAATTTATCTCACTTGATCAGAGGTTCTATAACAAACACAAGGCTGGTGTTCTTATATCCAGGTCCACTGCGGACCTGGCTGTAATGCAGGGGACTATCGCCAATATTATAATAGGCCTCGTCCAGCACCCCCTCACGGCAATAATATTTCTTGTTTATCTAATGTTTATGAATTATCAGCTCACTCTGATCGTATTCGTTGCCGGCCCAGCCATTGTCGGTCTTATCCGGCTATTCGGGAGAAAGGTCAAAAAGCATTCCACTAAAGTTCAGGATGCCACTGCCGATGTCATTTCCACCTATCAGGAAACACTCCTCTGTCTTAAAGTTATCCAGGGATTCTGTATCGAGGGTATCCAGTCAAAAAAATTTCGGGAATTGACCGATCAACTCTATAAAAAAGTCATGCACTGGAGTCGTTGGAATCTCGGCCTAGGCCCTATGATGGATTCCAGCACGTTCCTGATCCTTCCCGCCATACTCATAGCGGGTAAAATCTATTTTCATCATACCCTCGGTGAATTAATGGCGATGTTCTACGCCTTTTCAAAGGTCTATATACCGATTAAGAGTATAGCCAATATTAATAATGATCTGCGGACCCTGCAAGGAGCTACTGAAAGGGTATTCGGGATCATGAAAACAGCACCTGACATAAAAGAAAAACCGGGCGCAAAAGCCTTGCCAAGACACACGGAATCCGTGGAATTCAGGAATGTCACTTTTTACTATGAACCTAAGGTTTCTATCCTTAAAAATATATCCTTCAGTGTTAAGAGAGGGGAGATGGTGGCCTTTGTGGGTTCGACAGGCGCCGGTAAAAGCAGTCTGCTGGACCTTATTCCACGCTTTTATGATGTAACTGACGGAGAGATCCTGATAGACGGTGTAGATATTCGTGACGTAACCCTTGATTCCCTTCGCCGGCAGATAGGGATCGTGAATCAGGAAGTGCTGCTTTTTCACGATACCATCGCCAATAACATCAGCTTCGGCTTATCGGGGATTGACATGGAAGGCATATCTAAAGCCGCTAAGACCGCCTACGCCCATGATTTTATTACCAAACAACCTAAAGGCTACGAGACGATAGTAGGGGATCGGGGGACCTTGCTATCCGGCGGACAGAAACAGCGCATTGCCATAGCGAGGGCGATCCTGCCAAATCCTTCCATACTTCTTTTGGATGAGGTTGCATCAGCGCTTGATGCAGAAAGCGAACGTTTCATTCAGGATGCCATTGAGGTTTTGAGGAAGGAGATAACCATATTTATCGTGGCTCACCGACTGAGCACAGTTAGAAACGCCGATAGAATCTTTGTCCTTGAAGGGGGACGGATTATAGAGTCGGGGACTCATAATGAGCTGATGGACCTTAACGGAAGGTTTCGGCAACTCTACGACATGCAGTTTCAGGAATAGGAAGGATATTGCAGGGCCTCAGGGTTGCTTATCCTGCAATAACTTATTCACTTCCTCCCCTGAAATACCGTGGACCCGGATCTGTTTAATCCTTGAGGTTTCACCTGATATTATCTCGATACTTCCCTTAGGCCTCCCCAGTTTTTTTGAGAGCAGCGATATCAAAGCCCGGTTTGCCCTTCCGTCAACCGGCGGCGCGGTTACCTTTACTCTGTAAAGATCATCTTCTTTGCCTACGAATTGATTCTTCGATGATCCGGGAACGAGCTTTATCTTGATGTTGAAATAAATCCTTTCTGATTCATATCCAGTCTTCTTTTTCATAATATACAGTACTCTTGATAAATCCTATCCTGTATTGTTTATTTGGGTATCAACATTCAAGTTGTATTTATAAACAATCTGATATACATTTTCAATTATGTAAATTTGCGGACAGGAAAGGAAGTCCGATGTATTTAATCAAGGCTATAATTGACATCTTAATTATCCTTCTATTCATTAGATTACTCATCAGACCTAATGAATCTCATTTTAATCAAATATTTGGTCTGCTCTATCGTATTACAGATCCGCTTCTCATACCATCAAGATATCTTGCCAAGAATAATATAATAAGAATTTTTCTAATGATTCTTTGCTTGGTGTTACTTAGAGGATTAATATACGCCCTTTTTAGTTCAATACCATTTACATCAGGTTTAAGCTTAAGTTTCCTAAGCCTATTTCAACTTCTTTTCCAATTCTATATGGTTATTTGGTTTGTCTCTGTTTTATCGCAATATAGCTCCGGGACCATATTTAATTAATATAGTACAGCGCTCCTTTCTTCCTTTCAATATTGTCTCTGTTTGGTTCGGGGTTCCTGGTCGGCACTTTTATCTCTTTGTTTTTTTCTTTTTTTGGATCCTTTATGGCGTGTTGAGTTTTTTTATTCATAATGTAACGATCTTAATGACATTAAATTCATCTTTTTCAATTATTCATGGGCTTGGAGAAGGACTTATGCTTATTTTCAGCCTCTTTCCAGGCTTCTTCTCTATAGTGATTATCATTGGAGCTCTTCTTTCCTGGGTAAGCCCTGATCCGTACAACCCGATAGTACAAACAATTTATAGTATTAGTGAGCCCTTATTAGAGCCTTTCCGTAGATTTGTGCCTTATCTTGGAGGTCTGGATATTTCGCCGATCTTGGCGCTTATATGTTTTCAAGTCCTTGGAAAACTCGGACAACGACTTGTTGCAGGGGTATTAGCGGCAATTTAGAATCAAATCGAGTGCTTCATTATAGAGCAGGATCAATACAGATATTGAACTATCAAAATCTTCATATTATCGTGCCCATCCATAAATAAGAAATTTCTTCAAAATCAAGAAATGCTAAGTAGGATTGTAATTACGGAAATAAATTAAACTATTTCACGTCCCGCAATAGGAGGATAGGTGAGGTTAAGGGATTGCGAAAAATAACTATTCATATATATAATATTTGTTAGAGCAGGCCATAAGCCGGGTTCTGTTTCCCGAAGCAGTGCGAGGCACAGTTCGGAACGATGACCATTCATCTAGCCTTGACGTTACCGTCAAGATCAAGCGACCTACCCGGGGATTCGGGCGGACCACCCTCAAACTCCCCTTATTTGGTCTTGCTCCGGATGGGGTTTACATAGCTCCCGCCGTCACCGGCGGGACTGGTGAGCTCTTACCTCACCCTTTCACCCTTACCTGATGGAAAGGCATGTGCCCTTCACACCAGGCGGTTTCCTTTCTGTTGCACTTTCCTTCCCGTCACCGGGACTGGACGTTATCCAGCATCCTGTCCTGTGGAGCCCGGACTTTCCTCCCCTCCGCTTGGTGGCGAAGCGGCGGTCATCTGTCCTGCTCTAACATTTTTGATAATTTTAGTAATATTTTGGCTGTTTGTAAAGGGGAGTACTTTGTCATTGGTTATTATTTAATTGACTTCGAATCTCTTCTAAAACCTTTAAAAAATATACATCCTCCCCCCAGTAGACCATCCGGTTACAATTTGGACAGGCCGATAAAGAATCGCATCTTATCAATTCAATAAATTGCTGGGGAGGAATCCCCATGTGACATGATTGGCATACGCCCCCTATAACTGCTCCGATTGCAATTCCCCCCTTCCGCCCCTTAAGAAGAAGATATCTTTTCAGCAGATCCTTATCCATCGCGTCGCAAAATTCTATCCTCTTTTTCTCAAGAACGTCCATCCTCTCATCCAATTCCTTGAGTTCTTTTTCCACCTCTTTCTTAGTCCTGTCGAATTGATCTTTAATCCCTGTCAGCTCATTAATACCCTCAATGCACTTCTTATCCAGAACCTCAATCTCATCCATAAGCTGAAGGAGATTATCTTCATTTAGAGATTTCCCCCTTTCCTGATCCTCTATCTCCTTCAGGACGGCGGTGTATTCTTTATTAGACTTTATGTTGCTGAGTTTTATACGGCTCTTTTCCAGTTTGCTTTCCAGGTCCTGGACCCTCTGCTCCATCTCACGCCTATCTTTCTTAATAGATTCCAGTCTGTCGTTTTTTTCCTTTAACATCATCTCCATTTCATCAAGGGACTTCTTCATATCCTGAAGTTTCGAGGGGACTTCTTTCTTCTTGATATTAATCTCCTTAATCTTATTATCGCAATCCTGAAGCAGTATCAGTTCCTTAATCTTGTCTTTCAAGCTATCCGCTCTCCTTTTTTGGTTATTAAATATTTATGAATTAGTTTTTTTCATCCTTTGGATAAACCATCCTCTGCATCGCCGCACAAGGTGTATTGTCTAGATGATCCGAAAACAAAAAGGGCGCACCATCTAAAGATGCGCCCTTTTCCATGTTAAGGGATTTGCCCTATAAAATTGATATATCGGTAAAATAGTTTTAAACATTATTATGACAATATGCCTTCAATGGGCCCACCTGGGTTCGAACCAGGGACCGACCGGTTATGAGCCGGTGGCTCTTCCAGCTGAGCTATGGGCCCATAAATCTTAGGAGTCTCTTACGAGACGAAAATAA
>CAVZMS010000115.1:0-10937 GCA_963776085.1 uncultured delta proteobacterium | reverse complement strand
GGATATCTCTGCCTGCCAGTTCCATCCCCTTCTTAACGATCATGGGCAATCCCTGGCAGCATGGCACCTCCATAACAAGAACAGTAACGCTGTTTATATCTGCCGTGCTAAATATGTCGCTAAACCTCTGGATATATTCCTGCACATCATCAAATTTCGGGCAACCTACCATAACAACCTTGCCCTTTAGAAAGTCCCTGTGAAAATTGGGATAAGCTACCGGCGTGCAGTCCGCCGCCACCAGGAGATCAGCCCCTCTGAGGAACGGGGCATTGTGCGGCACTAATCTGATCTGGACAGGCCAGTGTGAAAGTGTCGAAGCAGCGCCTTCCTGATTCACAGGCTTATTGGCTTCCTGGCATGAAGAAGGTATGAAAGACTGGATCTGTGTGGATGGACATCCGCAGGCCAAGGTTTCTGAACGCAGATATTGTTCCACGGCCTTCTCATCAAAATCATCAGCCTCGCGTTCTACTATCCTGAGGGCGCCGGTCGGACATTCTCCCAGACACGCACCAAGTCCATCACAATATACATCCGAAACAAGCCTTGCCTTTCCATTGATGACCTTTAACGCCCCTTCCGTGCATGAGGGCACGCATTGCCCGCACCCGTCGCAGAGTTCCTCATCTATCTCTATTATCTTTCTATTGACCTTCATACGTCCCCCCTTATCTCTTTTAACAGAACCTCTTCAGCAAGCCTCCTTCCCGTCTTTGTCAGAAATCCGTCCCTGATGATCTCTGCTGTTTTCATTGCATCAGAACGTCCTTCCTTCTGCCTCTCCTCCATGTTGGTGATCAGGTCGGCGTCATATATAACCTTGAAATTCACAGTCCCATCCGGCCTTGGGTGATGATGATGTCCGATAATATCACAAACTTCGTCTATTAATTCATCTCCGGCCCCGAGACCGTCTAATATCTCCCTTGCCACCCGAGGTCCTTCCTCTTCCTGATACTCGGCATCACTGCTTCCGTGTTTTATCTCGGCATCCTTAATGCCGATATCGTGCAGATATGCCGCCGTCAGAATCACCGACATATCTCCCTTCTCCTCTTTCCCGATCTTTTCCGCGTATCTGGCGACGCGGCCCGCGTGCCCGATACGTTTGAAGTCCTGTTTGAAATAGCGTTTCATCTCAATAGCGACACGATCCTTGAGTAGGTCCTCTTTCTGGGCTAAGAGTTCGGGCGAAAGGTTTCCTATGCATTGTTCAGCGTATTTGCAATATGAGGCGCAGCCAAAATCCATCGAGGGATTAAGAAATTTGAAGCCGCATCTATTGCAGCGGCGCGATAAATCATCCTTGAAAAACTCAACATCAGAACCGCATTCAGGGCATTTAGCCTCGAAGATTGCTCCTGGTTTCCAGTAACGGCTGTCCTGTCCCGGGCATTTCATTTCTCTTCTCCAATCGTTTAAAAATTGATCATCTGCCGTTAGTATTTCACCGAAGGGAAAAGCTTCCTGTCAGTATGAGGCAGAAACATCGCGGCCACGTACTCATCCATGAAGGGATGATAGATGGAGAGATCTATATTGGTCATCCCGTTCGCGATCTTTTCGGCGCGGTCTAATGCATGCCCTGATAAAAGTGCAATACGGGCCCCCATAAGAGAGCTGTTTCCAACAAACCTGATCCTTTCCGGGTCTATGTCCGGCAATAATCCGATACCAATGGCCTTGGGAATATCCAGATACGACCCGAAACCGCCTGCGACGAAAAAGGTATCGATATCCTTGAATTTCAGCCCCACATAATCAGCGAGGGACTTAATGGCGGCAAATACGGCGCCTTTTGAACGTATAATATTGGCTATATCCGACTCGGTGATTGTCAGGTCCTTCCCGGTCTCAGTTTCCTGCGAATAGGCCACGATAAATTGGCGCTCATCGTCTCTTTCGATGATCCTCTTATTCTGTGAAGAACTCTTAAATTTGCCGTCATTATCGATTATCCCGTTTGTGACAAATGCATATATGCAGTCTATGAGACCTGAACCGCATATGCCTCTGGGCCTGGCCCCGCCTATGGTACGATAGGATAACTTGCTATCTTTTATCATTATCCTTTCAATAGCCCCTCGCGTGGCCCTCATGCCGTTACCTATGCCGCCCCCCTCAAAGGCAGGCCCTGCAGAGGCTGAACAGCATACCATCCAGTCATTATTGCCTATCACTATCTCTCCATTTGTGCCCACATCTATAAGGGCCTTTGTCTCCGGATGGTCAGGTATGCCGCAGGCTATAACCCCGGCAACGATATCCCCTCCCACATAGCTGGCAACGGCCGGGATCGTTTCCAATATCCCGTCATTATTAATCTTTATATTAAGTTCACTGGCTTTTATCTGGGGGAAGATGGTGGCTGTAGGCACATAAGGGTCCAGCCTGATCGAACATGGTGTCAGGGAGAGAAGCAGGTGGCTCATAGTGGTGTTTCCGGCCGCTACAATGGCTGTAATCTGTTCTTTATCTATCCCTTTTTTAACTGTAAAGACATCTATAAGGTTATTGATATTTTTTATTACGGCGTTGTGAAGCGGATAAAGACCCTGCTCTGCATCACAGGCAAAGATCATTCTTGAAATCACATCCTCGCCATAATGCGCCTGGAGGTTATGGCTTCCCGCCACCCCATCGACATCGCCCGTGTTCATATTGACAAGCTGCGCAACAACAGTGGTTGTTCCTATGTCAATGGCCAGCCCGTAATTCCGGTCATGGGTATCACCTGCCTCTATCTGTGATATAAGCCATGAATTGTCCTTTCTGATGATAGTGGCTGTGACCTTCCAGTCGTTATCCCGCAATTTCATGGCCATGCCCTGAAGACAATGCAATGGTATCTTGAAATCCTGATAATCGGTCTTCTTCCTCAATTCCCTGATAATCCGGTCTGCATCACTGATATTGTCTCCCGCGCTGGCGGTTGAAGCTCCAGGTATATCTTCTGCGAGATAGGCTCGAAAAAGGTCAAGGGATCCATAGGGACCTTGGGGACCAATAAACGCTCCGGCTTGCTATAATCCATCACGCCCTCTCCCATCAGGATCTGTTCCTCCTCCAACCGTGACTCAGGCGGAATAACTATCTCCATATCATGATCAATCTTGGCCTGGCAGGCCAGCACATAACCTTCCTTGATCTCATCTTTTGACAAAAGGCTTATAGAATCCTTATCCGCCAGCACCCGACCGCCTGTGACCTGGACCTTGCATCTGCCGCAGACCCCATTCCCGCCGCACAGGCTGTTGATATATACACCTGCCTTTAGAGCAGCCTCCATAATCGTAGTCCCGTTTTCCACTTCAACATTTTTCTGATCCGGTAAAAACGCTACTTTTAACATTGCCATAAGGATCCCTTTCGGTTATTGTCTATCAACAGAGAAATATCCATCTCGTGCCTCAGGCCGAGATTATGTGGCTTTTTTTCTATTTTTGCAAGCCTATGCGTGAGTTAAAGTGATTTTACCAGAGCACATCAAATTGACGGTAAGGCCTATTGATGATATCTTTTGCCTTGCAGCCCCTATATGACCGATAAAGGAATATAACAACAAGCCTTGAAAGTAATAACAATATGATTACATGTATAGTATTAATATGGTCCTGCGGGACGCCTAATACAAAGAGGATCTCAAAATATTTTTAATAAGGTGGAGAAAGATGAGCAAATTAAAAGGAACACATACAGGGAAGAATCTGCTGCCAGAAATCTCAACAATCCTGTTTCCTGGATTCCCCGGTCAAGCCGGGGAATGACAGTTGGGAATGATTCCGTGCTGTGTGGAAAATTATATTAGCCATACAACAATTAATAATGTGCTGTGCATGAAGGTGTTGAATTTCAATAATCTACGATTTGACATTAAACTGGAGAACAAGAATACAATCTAAAGAAAGGAGATCAGAGATGGCCGAAAAATTAGAGACATATAAATGCGAAGTATGCGGTAATATAGTTGAGGTGCTGCACAGCGGCAAGGGAGAACTGGTATGCTGTGGTCAGCCCATGAAACTGTTAAAAGAGAATACCACGGACGCGGCCAAGGAAAAACATGTGCCGGTTGTGGAAAAGACCGGGGATGGCTTTAAGGTCAAGGTCGGAAGCGTGGCCCACCCCATGGAAGAAAAACATTATATCGAATGGATAGAGATTATCGCCGATGGAAAGGCCTATCGACAGTTTTTAAAACCCGGTGACGCGCCCGAGGCCCTTTTTAAGATCGACGCAAAACAGGTCATCGCAAGGGAATACTGCAATATACACGGATTGTGGAAGGCATAAATATAGGAGGCTGATTATGACAACACCACAGCATTGCCCGGGATTTAATGACATGAAGAACCTGAAGTCTTTTATCTGTAAATGCCCTAATTGCGGAAAAGAGAAGGGGATGAGAAAATAGTTGATCTTGATTTCATGTACGCCTAATATTATTCGCACATTTCAACCAAAAAAATAGCAACGAGGAGGAGAGACTATGGACCAATATGAATGCACAGTATGTGGTTATATATATGATCCGGCTGAAGGTGATCCTGATAATGGAATAGAACCTGGAACTTCATTTGAAGATCTCCCGGATGACTGGGTATGTCCTGTCTGCGGGGCAACCAAGGACCAGTTCGAAAGGATCTAGATATCCGCCGCCGTACAAGAAAATGGTTGAAGTCTGCAACAAGCTCGGCCAAAAAATCGATTAAGGATTGCCGCATTTGGGAGACCGTTCCTTTATAAAATTCTTTGCGTTCATTGCCTTGGCTGGCATTCTTTTCCCCGGCACCTTGTCAGGAGAAAGCACGCCAATCAGTGAAGACAGCAAGATGTGTATCGAATGCCACGCCTCCCTACACCCCGGCATTTTTGAGGATTGGGGAAAAAGTTCCCATGCCAAAATTACTCCCGGGCAAGGCCTTACCAAACCAGCCATCGAGAGGTTGATATCTGCTGATAAGGTTACCAAAGCCTTGGCTGATAACGCTGTTGGTTGTGCCGAATGTCACACTATGAACCCTTCCCAACATAAAGACAGTTTTGAGCACAACGGTTATCAGGTCCACACAGTGGTAACCCCGGAGGACTGCTCTCAATGCCATCCCGTGGAGGCATCTCAATATGAAGGGAACATGATGTCCCACGCATACGGGAACCTCCAGGCAAACAGCCTTTATCGCTCTCTTGTGGATTCGGTTAACGGGATCCAGACATTTCAAGACAGCAAGATTATCCATAATCCATCTGATGATGATACGGATGCCGATTCATGTCTCTATTGTCACGGTACGAACGTCCAGGTAAAGGGCACCAAGACCATAGAGACGGATGAAGGGCAGATGACATTTCCCGTACTTTCAGGCTGGCCCAACCAGGGTGTCGGCCGGATCAATCCTGATGGCACCAAAGGATCATGCTCTGCCTGTCATACCCGTCATGGTTTTGACCTTGAGGTGGCCAGACAACCCTACACATGCTCTGAGTGCCACAACGGGCCTGATGTGCCTGCCTATGGCATATATTCCGTCAGCAAACACGGAAATCTATACTCATCTCAGTCCGAGGAATGGGATTTTAACTCTGTTCCATGGACCGTTGGAAAGGACTTTACTGCGCCTACATGCGCCTCCTGCCATATCAGTCTTCTTGTCAACAAAGACGGAGATGTTATATCGCAGCGGACCCACCAGATGAATGACCGGCTCTATGTTAGGATATTCGGACTGATCTACGCCCATAGCCATCCCAAATCTCCGGATACTTCTGTCATCAAGAACAGGTCAGGGTTGCCTCTTCCCACGGAATTGACCGGCGAGCCTGCGGAAACTTTTCTCATTGATAACCTTGAACAGGAAAAGAGGCGAGACTTGATGCAGAAGGTCTGCATGTCTTGCCATAGCAAGGGCTGGGTTGAAGGGCATTTCGAACGTTTTGAAAACAGTGTGAAGACCACCAATGAGATGACCTTGACCGCCACAAAGATCCTCATGTCCGCGTGGGACCAAGGGGCAGCAAAAGGACCTGCTGAAAATGATGTGATATTCAATGAGGCGATAGAGAAAAAATGGGTTGAACAGTGGCTCTTTTATGCCAATTCCACACGGTTCGCCTCGGCCATGGCGGGTGCCGACTATGGAGCCTTTGCCAACGGCAGGTGGTATATGTCAAAAAATATACAGGATATGGTTGACTGGATGAAAATCCATAAAATAGAAGGGTTCAAGGATTCCAGGGGTCAAGGGGCCGAGTGAAAAAAACACTTGAATCCTTGACCTCTCGACCCCTCTAATCCTCCATATAGATTAGATAGAAGAAGAAATACAATTTATGTAATTATAAGACAGGAGGTTTAAAATGACTCAACAGGAAAAGGTAAAGATCTATTCGCTCAGTACATGCAGCCATTGCAAGGCAACAAAAAGGCTTCTCAGTGAATGCAAGGTGGAATATGACTTCACTGATGTGGACCTGCTTCAGGGTGAGGAAAGGAAGGCTATCCTTGAAGACGTGAGAAAGTTCAACCCGGCCTGCACATTTCCCACGATTATTATCGGCAACAAGGTCATCGTCGGATTCAAAGAGGATGAGATAAAAGGGGCACTCGGATTATGAGCAAGGCTGAAGAACTATATGAGAGGTTAAAAAAGATACAGGAGCCGAAAGGTTTCTTTTTCAGCAAGGATAAAGAGAGGGTTTCTGACCTTATGGAGGCCCTTATACTGAATAAGGAACGTTACGGATACATGTGCTGTCCATGCAGGCTCTCTTCAGGAGACAGGGAAAAGGATAAGGACATCATCTGCCCCTGCGTATATAGAGAGGATGACGTCAAGGAGTATGGAAGTTGCTATTGCAATTTATACGTCTCCAAAGAATGGAACGAGGAAAAGATCCCTCACAGGTATGTACCTGAGAGGCGACCGCCCGGAAAGTTGTTCTTTTAACACGGATCTCTCAATAGACTCCGGTACTAGACCTGGTTATTTACGATGAGATACCTGCTTACAAGCCTGATTTTGATATGTCTATCTTTAAGATCCGTTTCGGCAAATTCGGTCGATATAAATGATCCATTTCCTAAAGCCGGGGCATCTTACCTGCTTCAGGTGAATGGCAGGACGCTATGGTCCCATAAACCCGACCGCAAGCTGCCTATTGCCAGTATCACCAAGATCATGACCGCGCTCATTGTGCTTGAAAACACGAAACCGGATGAAATAGTAACAATCAGTAATTCAGCCGCAAAAGAGACAGGAACGCGACTCGGGCTAAAAGCCGGTGAAAGGCTCTACGTCAAGGATCTGCTCTCAGCAGCACTTATTCATTCGGCCAATGATGCCTGTCGAGCCCTTGCCGATCATGTGGGAGGGAATGAAGCGGGTTTCGTGGAGTTGATGAACAAACGCGCCCGCTCACTTGGCCTTACAAATACCCATTTTCAAAATTCCTCCGGTCATGATCATGAAAAACATTATTCCACGGCCAGTGACATCGCCCTCCTTACCATAATAACCCTTAATAATCCTACGATTACCGAGACGGTCTCCATTGCCTCTATGAAGATAAAGACAGCAAACGGCAAACGCATCTTTAAGCTCAAGAATAAGAATGAGATAATCGGTAATTATGAAGGGGCGCAAGGTGTAAAAACAGGATTTACATCAAAGGCAGGTAAATGTCTGGTCGCCTTTGCAAAACGAGATAAGACTGATGTCCTCCTGGTCCTCCTTAACGCCCCTAACAGATGGTTGATAGCCGTTGAAATGATGGATAGGGCCTTTGCCGAGGCCTCCTCAAAGAGGAGCAACATGTGACAATCCCGTATATTGGATTACCTCCCAAACAGTCCTTTAAGTTTTCCGACCGTATCCAACGCCTTGTCTACTTTTTCGATCGTCTGAGTATCTTTGTCCTTCTCTTGCACGGTCGATTGCGTTGTATTATCACCGCTCCCTAAAGGCTTTGCGCCATCCCCTATGTCCGTTTTAACCGGCTTTGACGTTTCCTCCTTATCAACCCCTTGAGGCGTCATGTTACCAAATCCCGCCATGTTTAATTTACTATATCCCGCTGGAATTTCAAAAAGCGATGGGTCCTGTTTAGCGATCTTTAGATTTTTAAGCTCGGTCTTGACACGGGATTTTTGACCATCATGTGTTACCATAGCATCCATCTTTACCATGATGCCTTCCTTTGAAACCCACATATATCCTTCATAACCGACGTTGTTGGGGCAGGACATGGAGATCTTACTCTTGGTCGAGGTCACACCATTTATTGACTCGCTTCCTTCAGGAGTGGCATCCACTTCACAATCACTAATATCTTGGACCTCCTTATTCTCCTTTGGCTGTCCAAGACTCGTTTCCATGTACATCTTTTGCTCAGGCATCAGCACCCAGCTGACCTTTTTATCCTGACGCAGGATAATTATCTGTTGATTGCCTTGATAATTCATATCCTGCCTCTGTTTTCCACCAAGCGCATAATACACCTTATAATTCATAACGCCATTTTGGGTCTCCATTACAACATCCGCCGAATATTCCACCCCCGGTTCCTTCATCTTCTCAAGGGCCAGGGCATCGCTATCTGAAGATCCGCATAAAAAGGAAACCATAACAGTTATAAATACTGTCAGAATCAATCTTGTTTTCATCTTTCACCTCCATTTTTGACATTCATACCATAAGACTATTAAGGGCGGAGCCTGCCTTGAACCAACCAACCTGTTCCTTGGTAAGGGTATGCTTGAGGATCAGTTCAAAGGAGGAGCCGTCCTTCTTTTTTATAATGCCCTTTACAGGTCTTCCGGACACAAGGTCCTTCAGGCCAACCAGGCTTATCCTGTCATACTCGTCAATCATCTCATAATCATCTTTATTGCTGAAGGTCAGGGCAAGGATCCCCTGTTTTTTCAGGTTCGCTTCATGTATCCTGGCAAATGTCCTGGCAATCACCGCCCTTGTTCCCATAAATCTGGGGCTCATTGCAGCGTGCTCACGGCTTGAACCCTCCCCGTAATTTTCATCGCCTATGATAATAAAACCGCCGGCATTCTCCTTATAAAATCTGGCGAGCCGGGCGAATCTGACGCCCGTCTCGCCGGTAAATACATTGGTGCCTGATCCTGTCTCCCCGCTGTAGGCGTTTACTGCGCCCTCAAGCAGATTTTCAGAGATATTGCTTATATGTCCCCTGTACCTCAGCCATCTGCCTCCGGGGGATATCTGGTCAGTGGTGGTCTTTCCCATGGTCTTTACAAGGACTGGCAGATCAAGAAAATCCTTTCCGTCCCATTTTTCAAAGGGTCTAAGCAGTTCGATGCGTTCCGATCCGGGATCAATCATGACCTCAATTTCAAGACGCTCTTTCCTGGGTGGAATAAAACCACCCAGTGAACCTGACAACCCCTTTTCCGGGACCGGGGGAGGTTGCGGGGCTGACAATCTGAATTCAATACCGTCGGCCCCCTTCAGGTTGTCGGTCTCCGGATTGAACCCTGTCTTTCCAGAGACCGCGAGGCTGGCGGCCACGGCCGGTGATGTCAAAAATGCCCTTGTTTCAGGGTTCGAGTCATTCCTTGCCCTAAAGTTTCTGTTAAAGGTGGTAAATATACAATTCGGCACGCCCTTCTTGATATCCTTTCTGTCCCACTGACCTATACATGGGCCGCAGGCCGATGAAAGGATGACCGCACCTGCGTTCACCAGATTATCGAGTATCCCGTCCCGCTTTATGGTTTCATAGACCCGTGTGGAGCCTGGGGAAAACAGGAAGGGGACTTTTGCCTTTAGCCCGTGTCTTGCGGCCTCCTCCAGGACCTGGGCGGCCGCGGAAAGATCTGAATAGGACGAGTTTGTACATGAACCCAGGAGCACGGCGGAGATATCGCCGGGCCATCCTTCCCGGCTGGCAAGGTCATTGAAGTCCCTGACCTTTGTGATCCTGTCCGGGGTGAACGGCCCGGAGTGATTTATCTCTATCGCGCTGAGATCAATCTTAACCAGTTCATGGAAGACCCTTTCCGGCTCCCTCTCGCAGACATCATCCTGTGTCAGAATCTCACCAAAGGCATTCGAGTAGTCCGCATCTTCAACCCTGCCGACGTTCCTTAAATAGTCGTCCATGGCCCTATCATAGACAAATACGGAAGAAGTCGCCCCCAGTTCAGCGCCCATGTTGGTGATCGTTGCCTTCTGTGTAACCGAAAGCCCTTCCGCGCCCTCACCGAAATATTCAAAGATCCTGCCTGTCCCTCCCTTGACGCCGAACCTCCTGAGCAACTCAAAGATAACGTCCTTGGCCGAGGCCCATCCCCTGAGCCTTCCGACAAGTTTGACACCGACCAGGAACGGATAGGTGGTCTCCCAGCTGAGTCCTGCCATGACCTCGGCCGCGTCGGCGCCGCCGACCCCAATCGCGATCATGCCCAGCCCCCCGGCATTGGGTGTGTGGGAGTCGGTGCCTATCATGAGGCCTCCGGGCACTGCGTAGTTTTCAAGTATAACCTGGTGAATAATCCCTGATCCTGGTCCCCAGAAACCGATCCCATATCGAGCGGCGGCGGATGAAAGAAAGTCATAGATCTCCCTGTTCTCAACGACCGCCTTTTCAAGATCAATAAGGTCACCCTGACCGGCCATAATGAGATGGTCACAGTGTATCGTAGCCTCTACCCGCGTTTCTTCCCTCTGGGCCTGCATGAACTGAAGCATTGCCATCTGAGCGGTCGCATCCTGCATCGCCACCCGGTCCGGGTAAAGCCTTATCTGGTCCTTTCCTGGAATCAAAGCCCTCTTCTTATGCCCTTTTGCCTCGTGCAGGAAAAGGATCTTCTCAACATAAGAAAGCCCCCTCCCAAAAAGCCTCCGCTTTTTTTCTAAAATCCCCCGTGCCTTACTAATATCTATCGACCTGACCATAATTAT